>CAZFWY010000046.1:0-9199 GCA_964522715.1 uncultured Thermofilaceae archaeon
TTAGAGGCTCGCCATTTGGCAGGCGGATTAAAGAGAGAAACTGGTAGAACTCGTTGTAGGCATCCACTGCGAGAATTCTCCCTCTAAGGTGCTCTAGGGACACTTGGCGCTTCGGTATTATCGGTGAGATAGGTGTGCCCACGGTTCCACGCTCCGAATGTGTCTTAAATCTCCATGTTTAAAATGTAGTACGAGTATCACTTTATATTCTAAAATGAGTTTCAGTAAAACGTGATACGCGGTGGAGAGCTATGCGTAAGGCGTGCTTACTAGCAGTACTCTTTATCATGACACCCATAGTGTTGGCTCAGCCCTTAACGCATGTAGTGGTTAACGTAGCGGGAGGGGGCGATTATGTGTTTATTATTGGGAGAAGTATTTCCGTCGTCATTTACAGCCCTAATAGCGCTAAGTTCGAAGCCTTACTACCGCCAGGAGAATACTGGGTTATAGGTCTGAGAAAGCAGGGAACTTTATTCTTAACAGGAGCAACGAAAGTCACAATTGAAGGAGAGAGCACGGAAATGAACATCGCACTAAGAGCTAGCGGTAAATGCAATATTCCGGAAATTATTTTCACCGTATGGATTTACGGCTCTCCCCACGTTATTTCTATTTGTAACGGGAACGTCGCCGTAACGCCATTACAATTTGAAGCTGTTGGAGAAGGCGGCCTAACTCCTTTAGGTGCCCCTGAGGTTAAGGCGCCCAGAGCGAGCGAATACGCTGAAGAGAAGGGCAGAGGTTTCCCCACCAGCTTAAGCCTATTATTAATAGTAGCGCTCTCAGCGTCTCTAATCGCTTACGTAGTAACTAGAAAGATAACCGGTTTCCTATAACTAACCTGTGAGAAACCTTAACAATACGTCTTTTCTCGATGAATAACTGGTGTTAACCAATAGTGTTGGTAAGCGTGGTGAAAGCGGGGGATGAGGTATCGTAGTAAGAGGCTGCCGTTAACGGCGCTAAGAATCTACAAGTACATGGTTCTTAAGGGGACATGGGTTGGTGTTAGAGAGATACAGCGCTCTCTCAAGCTATCTAGCCCGGGCCTGGTGGCTTACCACCTGTCTAAACTCGTCAGTGAGGGGTTAATCGAGAGGGGGGAGGGAGGTAAGTATAGAGTTAAGGACTACGTTGAAGTTGAGTTTTTAAAGGATTTCGTTAGACTGGGCCGTTTGGTAATTCCACGCTACGTTTTCTACGCTACGTTCACCATGATACTCACGGTCTCCTATGTAGTGCTATACCCTAGGGTTGCACTGAGGGAGGGAGGGCTTATAGGCCTTATACTAGGAGTGTTCGCAACTCTTAGTTACATATATGAGACGGTTAAGTTAATGCGGGGAACCTAGTGGTAGACATGTCAATACCGGAAGGAGGAGAACTTAGGGAGGTCATCGAGAGAGAGGAAATAGTGATTGCCGACTTCTGGGCTGAATGGTGTGTACCGTGTAAGGCCGTAGACGACTTGCTAAGAAGGCTAGTACTCAGACTTCAGCGCCTTGGGCTGAAAGTAGTATTGTACAAAGTAGACGTAGAAGAATACCCAGATGTAGCCGCCGAGTATGGCGTGCTCGGCCTCCCAACCGTCATACTATTTGTCAGAGGAAAGGAGGTACTAAGGCATACGGGTGGGCCCAGCGGCTTAGAGAGAAAGATTCTGAAAGCTCTAAATGTTTAAAGGCTCAAAGACGAGGTAAGGAGAGAAAAACTGCTCATACCTCTCGAACCTGTAGTCCGCAAGCACGATAACCGGCCTATCTCTGGGGCTGCGCGCCGCGCGACCTATACACTGCAGCGTCGCCACCACCATAGGGACCCAGAGCGCCGCGCCGCCCAGAGCCCCGAGGGACTCGTAAGCCCTCCGGAGACGAGACGTAACCTCTGGGGGCAGGAACGGGGCTCCGAGCACTGCCACGCAGTCCGCCCTGATGTCAACACCCTCGGAGTACCTGCCGCGGGTCTTAAGCATGAGCAAACCCTCCCAGTCACTGGGGATCTCGTCCAGCCTATCCTCTACTAGATCTGCAGATCCCGCCAAAACCCTCATGACTCGCTCTGTAGCGAAAACCAAGACCCGGCGATACCTCTTCTTCAGCTCCAAGAGGAGGCGAAAGTAACCGCGCCAAGTCTCCTCGCCGAACTTTGTAGTTAACCAGTCCGCGACGTAGGCAGTGCGCGGCTCAGCCCTAACACGAACGCTGGCTTTAGCCCCTAAGAGAGGCTCCAGCTCCTCTGGTAAAGAAGCCGAGACATAAACCGCGGGTTTAACCCTAGGCCTCCACGGAGGTTCGTAAACGCTGACATAGTCCTCCCAAGGCTCCCGGTAAGCGGCACCACCCTTAGAGCAGGCTCGGACAGCCCAAATTAATTTTGGAAGGCCAGAAACCTTCTTCAGGACAGCGACGGCCTCTATGAGCACCGCCTCAAGCTCAGCTAGGGGTAGCCTCTCGAATCTGACATATCCAGACCTCCTGACGAGCGCCGAGACCTCCCTGTTAAGCTCGGAGAAGCCCAGAAGCTCCAGCTCGGCGGCCGCCGCCTCCACGGAGTCAACGCTTAACCTGCGCTCCCTGGGCGTCACTATGTTGTGTGCTTCATCAATAACGCATACACTTGCGGGGTAGCTCCGCCTATAATAGCTCTGCACCACAACGTCAGAGGTTGACGCTGGTATGTCCTGGGCGTAATAGGGGCAAACATCACCCTCCAGCAATTCTCTCCATGACAGCGCGTAGGCGTCGGCCCCCCTCCTCAAGAGGTTTAAATAGTAGGGGCAGCGAGGCTTGTTCAACCTACACCAAACATGTATTGCTTCGCCCAGCTCGCGGGTCTTAGGGCATGTCCTCCTCCTGCCCGCGGCCGCGAAGGCTTTTAAGCCCAGTAGGGCTGCGTCCTCTAGTACTCTGCGGGATACTTCTAGGCTCCTGATAAGCCATAGGACTGGTAGCCGCCCAGCTGCTTTGAGCGCCGCTAGGACGGTGAGAGTTTTCCCCCATCCAGTTGGTGCTGTGAAGACGACGTCTGACCCTGTACTGAGGGCTTTAAGAAGGGCTTCCGCGGCCTCGACTTGGCCTTCTCTGGGTTTAATATCGTTTTCTTTAAATACTTTATAGACCAACATTATTTACTGATTATATAGCCTTATTTTTACTCTCCTTTTTTTACCATTTAGAATTATTAGAGCCTCTCCTGTATTTAGATCTTCTAGTCTGTCTTCGTTGCCTACTATGCCTATATTCCTAGCATCTTTAGAGATTGATGAATGGAGAATAACTACGCGGGCATTCTTAGTTATACTCCAGGCAGTCTCAGAGGGGCTCTGAGAAACTGCTATTACGCATTCCCCGTACTTCCTCAGTTCCGCGAAGAGTCTCTCCCCTATTGTGGGTTTCGAGTCAAGCCGCCTATAGGGTATTATGTTCCATGCCTCCTCTATTACCGTGACATGGGCCAGCCCCTCTCTCTGCCCCCTAGTAGTTGACGCATAGTCGTATAGCATTTTGAGTATTAACAGCGCGAACAGCTTACGGCTATAAATACTTCTAAAGACGCTGAGGTCTAGTACGATGTTGCTCTCGAATATCTCTTCAGGACTTACAGAGTTGGAGGAGAAAGCTTTGCCTACTCTGCCTTCGGTCAGCTGGGTTAGCCTCCTCTTGATAGCCATTTTTATCTCGTTATCGTAGTAGCTCCTAGGAGGCATAGAGTCTAAGACGAGGAGAGTGTCAAGGAGATTGGGCTCTCTCTTCTTGGCAAACGCCACTTTTAAGGCGTTCCTGAACATATACCTCTGCGGCTCGGAGAAGTCATAGGTGTCCCCGAATAAATCAACGAGGAAGTCTAGGTGTTCTGGGAAGTCTTCTGTGCGCGGGGTTAAGGGGTTTATCCTCAGGTCTACCCCTGGCCTCAGCTTCTTGAAGCCTTTAAGGTCATACTCGCCAGCCCAGTCAAGAATTAGGACAGGTACCTTGCGGGAGATAGAGCTTGCTATGAGCTTAGCGGTGTTCGTCTTCCCACTACCAGTCCTGCCGTAGAGAACTATGTGTCCGGGTTTTACCGATAAAACAAATGGAATGACCCCCCTAATACCTAGGAAAACTACCACATTACGGTTCAGGAAGTTAAGCCGCGACGTAAACTTCACTCTTAACCCGCCGATCTTAGGCCTGTAGCGCTTTAACAGATAAGCAGAAGATAAGGCAACCCCCATAAGGGCAGCCTTAACGTATATGCTCTCTAAGACTATTATCAAGTCTCCCTACCCGCCGAACTAGTAAAGAAAATATTTAAGGCGGAAAAACCCTCGGCAGGCTTATGAACGAGACCCGTATTCGAAATAGAGGAGCGCTGAGAGGGCGACCCTCATGGCGAAGAAGTACACGGCGAAACTCGTGGGAAGGAGGATAATCGTACTAGACCCGAGAGAGGGGGGAGAGATTTACCGCGCTGGCTTTTACGGGAAGTTCTACGCGATGCCTAAGCCCAGGACGCCGGACATAGACAGAGAATTAGAACTCTCCTACTTCGACGCATTGTACCTCCTCGATAAAGGTGTATTAAGAGTAGTCAACGCGGAGGGTAGAGAGCTGTCGAGGGAAGAACTCGTGGAAATATTTAGCAAGTACTACGAGAACTTCGAGGAGGCCTACAGGGTTTACAAGGACTTGAGAGACCGAGACTTAGTCGTTAAGTCTGGCATGAAGTACGGAGCCACGTTCGTAGTCTACGAGTATGGGCCGGGAATAGACCACGCACCCTTCCTAGTGCACGCCCTACCCTTCGAGGGAAAGCTAGACCCCCTCGAAATCATAAGAGCAGGCAGGCTGTCCCATTCCGTCAGGAAGAAATTCATCATAGCGTACGTGAATAGGGAGACAGAGGAAATTCATTATTTCATCTTTAAGTGGTTAATGTAGCTCAGACCAGTGATATTATGGCTACAGCAAGCGAAGTAGTGATACTGGCCGGTGGCGAGGGGAACAGGCTAGGCTCTGTGTTTAAACCACTCGTAAAAATATGCAGTAAAACACTGATAGAAATAGTTGTAGAGGAGCTCTCTAAGCTGGGTAGCGACATATATGTTATCGTACATACCCCCCAACAAGCTATAACGTTAGAGAGGCAAGTAGGCATTAAGGTAAAGGTACTAATAGATGAGTTACATCTTAAAACCCCTCTAGCGGGCTTATTCACTGCGTCTACGGCCTTGAAGGGCGAGATATTATACATAGCACCCTGTGACACGCCATTCCTAAAACACGAAACATATCTTAAACTACACAGAGAAATGACAGGAGTTGACGCCGCCATACCTTTATGGCCCGATGGGAAGATAGAGCCGTTAATAGCCGTCTACAGGAGAGAGAAGTTAAAGGACGCTGTTACGTGTGCATTGAGACATGGCGAAAAGTCAGCTAGAGCTCCACTTAAATACTTAAGAGTGGCCTACGTACCCGTAGAAGAAGTCTTCGAAGACCCTTGCAAGGAGACCATAAATATAAACACTCCCAACGACCTGTCCGAAATAAGTGCTATATGTTAAGGTATGGGATTCTCTGTTGGCACTCTCACGACGCTCTTTCCTATAGCCATTTTAGCCAGTATAGGAGAGAGCAGCACGCTAATTATGGCTAGTAAGACGAGCATAGAGTATATTTCAACGGAAAGAATACCTGTAGCTAGTCCTAGCTCTGCGGCAGCTATTATTAGGCTCAACCTAGCGCTCATCGCAAAGCCCATCGACAGGCTTTCAAACGCACGGAAACCCGAAATTCTCGAAAAGACGTATGTGCCTAACACCTTCCCTAGGAAGCCAGCCAACAGCAAGGCTAGGAGTATCTCGATAGCCTTAATGTTTCCCAGAATAAGGGCCAGGTTGGTGCGAACGCCCACCGCTATAAAGAAGAGAGGTATGAAGAAGCCATACCCGAAGCTTAATAACTTATCCATTAAGCCCTCTATCTTCTCCTGAACCTCCGAGACCAGTAAGCCAGCGAAGAAAGAACCGAGAATCGCGTGGACACCTATGACCTCCGCTAGTACTGAGAAGCCGAAGATGAGCGCTATACTGGTTCTAACGTCCAAGTGATAAGCCCCTACGAGTTCTCTTATCCTCTCCTTAGTTGGCTCCCAGCTCTTAAGCACGACCACTGCTACTAGGAAGGAGGCGAGAGAAACTAGGAGTAAGAGGAGCTTACCCGGAGAGAGGAACCCCTTCTCAACGACGTAGGCCAGCGCGAACATACTTATGATATCAACGAGTATGGCTGCGCCGAGCAGAACCTGTGCAACCTCCTTTCTCCCGGGAAATTCCCTAACAGTGGGAAGGATAATACCCATGGATGTCGTTGAGAGAGCGACAGCTATGATATCTTGCGGCAAACCGTACCACAAGGCAACGAGATAACCCATAAAGAGCGGCGTTAAGAAGGCTCCGAGTGAAATCACTAAGACTTTTAGGAAGCTGGCTTTAAGCAAGCTTACCTCTACTTCGAGCCCTACTACGAACATTAAATATATGAAGCCCATTAGAGCCATGGCGGAGAACCACTCAGACTCCGAGAGCACGCCCAAGCCGCTAGGGCCGAGCATAATACCGAGCAGTATTTCGACCACGATAACGGGTATCCTCAGGAACCTCGATATAACTGGGGAGAAGAGTATCAGTAATAGCAGGATGAACATCTCGCCTAGAACGTCACTACTCATACCCAGGTGCTGGGTCTAATTGGCTTAAAAACCTTTACGCATAGAAAAGAAAGCTCTAACTTAACGCGGCTTCCTTAGCTTTAAGAAACCTTCCACGAGCAGCGCTGCTCGCAGAAGTATTAAAAAACAGCTATTTTCTTTTCTTTTTTTTTTTTTAATTACTTCTGCGAATTACAAGTGTTAAGTGCTTCTACTCGTAAAACCGTTAAATATAAATTTCTCCTTTCCTTCTCTTTCTTTACGCGGTTTGACACCGCAATGTGGTGCTATGATCGTATTTGAGAGGTACGTCCCCTGGATGATGTACGCTAAAGATAGGGACATAGTCGAATTCTACTTCACGGTGCCTAATAAGCCGGGACAACTAAAGAAAGCGCTCGAAATACTCGCTAAATACGGTATTAATATACTGAGCATTAATGCTTACTCTTTACCTGACTGGGAGAGAGCTCCGGTTTTCATATTCGCTGATTATACGGGGATAGATATCGATTTTAAAAGTATTAAGAGTGAGCTCAGGCTGGTAACGGGCAGTGAAGTCCACATTAGAAAGCCCTCCACGAGGGGTTTTATGATGGATGAATTAGCTTTCCCGCTATACGTTTTCCCCGGAGTTCGATCCCTCATAATGTTAGAGCGCGATTTCCAGGAGATGATTAAAGGCCTATATGAAAAACTAAGTGAGACAGCAGCTGTTTTCCTCTATCACCTGGCTTACTCTGGCGGTAAGTTCCTAGCGGAGTACCTCTCCAAAAAGCTAAACCTTAGAGGAAAGGATCTATTAGTGGAAACTCTAAAGGTTTACCAGGCTGGCGGTTGGGGGCGAGTGAAGCTAGTCAGGTATAACCCCTACTCGATGGAGATCGTGTTAAGGCTCTACAACTCCATCGAATGCAAGATCTTTAGGGGTTCTGGCAGGCCTGCGAGTCAATTTATTAGGGGGCATATAAGCGGCCTACTTACAAAAATCTTAGGGAAGGACGTCAGGGCTGTAGAGACAAAGTGCATCGCTAAAGGTGATCTCTATTGCGAATTCTCCGTAGAACCTGTTTAACGTCTCTTTTTAGTTCGCCTTCTCCTCGCTTTTCTCCTCTTAACAAGTACCTTCTCGCTCTGCCTCTCCAAAGACCGCAACGCTTTGGATAAAGCCTGTACGGGTTCCCAGCCGCTCTCTGAAGCTAGAAACATGTTATTGGCTACGCTAACCGATACCTCAAAAGTATAGAAAGTTCGCTCGCCCTCTACGTTCTGATGTTTCACTACTATCCTACCCTCGAAGAGGTCTGTAGTACGGGCAAATCTCTCAAGAGTCCTAGAGACGCTTACGTTTACCCTTTCGTGCAAATGCCCTGGTATCTTCTCAAGCCCTTTAAAGGAAACTGGGAGAGAAGGCATAACGTCTAACTCCGCTATAGCTTTCACGATATTACTACTAGTTATCACTCCAACGAGGTGCATGTCCTCTAAAACAGGGACGCAGTGTTCTCCTCGAATAATTATTTCGGCAGCTTTTGACAGCTCGTCGTCTACCCCTATCGTGGCGACTGGCCTAGACATTATGGTCTTAGCCTTGTGGGAAAGAGTTCTGTCAGTCTCGCCGACTACCTCCCCACGCGTCGAGCGCCTAACCGCTATACTATATATCTTCTCTAGGATATCCCCTATCTTTACCATGCCTATCAGCTCACCGTCGCCCTTGAGTATGAGAACCTGCCTGACCCCGTTTTTAACGATTAGACGTCTGATCTCACTCGCAGTAACCGAGGGATGCGCGGTTACGGGGCTAGTCATCATGAAATCTTTCGTTTTAAATCCTTCTAACCACCCCCTTTCAAAGGCATGTCTAACTATGCCTATCCTCCCCACGACTCCAAGCACTTCACCGTTTGAGCCGAGTACAGGAACCGTATCTACTCTGTGAGAGACGAGAGCTTTAGAGACCTTTAGAACTGTGTCGCTAGGCACAAAGGTAGGGGGGATTTCGGCTAAAGATCCAAGCTTAGCATTTGGGAAGTTACCGGCCTTTAACAGGTGCAGACCATCGACAAGGCCTATTTTCTCCTCAAACTTAACTAGGACTGCTGAAACTCCACCATCACGCATGAGATGCAAGGCTTTCCCCGCGGTGTCCGCAGGTCTGAGCACTATGAAATCTTTTGACATTACTCCCGAGATTTCCTCTAGAAAATACTCCATGTTATAATATTGACATGGTGCCTTATAAGTGTTCGCTACATGCTAAACATCTTACTGATATTATTCTATTTATATATTTTAATAAGGAACTAATAGCAACTATGCCAGGTAGAGGTTAGGTGTCCTTAGCTATACCCCTAACCCCCAGGTTAGGGGTGCTTTGCTCAACCCTTGAGGGTCCTTAGCTCAACCCTTAGCCTGCCTAAGCCTTCTCGGGCGCGGTATCACGAACGGCGTGTTCTTCTTGTACTCTACGTACTCGTCTCCAAATCTCAGCTCTAACTCCTTT
>CAZFWY010000046.1:9299-12567 GCA_964522715.1 uncultured Thermofilaceae archaeon
GTATGGGCCTGTAACTATTAATTTCTGAGTAGGCGCCACGGGTACAGGTGTACCTTTACCGATGTTCCACTGGCACCAGAGCGCCCAGGCAGCGAAGGATATACTGGCTATGATTAAGACTAGCCCGAGTACGATGTTGTAAGGCTCTAAGGGTAACCCTAGTCTAAGCATCGCATCTAAGGCCAGCGAGGTATATATTATAGCCGCGGGTACTAGCACCGCGAAGAAGATTATTCCGAGTAATGTGATTATGAGCTTATACTTCTTACTATACTTACGCTTAGCTCGTCGAACTAGTAAATCTATAAGCGTCATCTTTACCACATGTTTTACGGGGGGCAGGCAATATATATTCCCCCGGAGCCTTACCGGAACTGTGAGGGGGATTAGGTTCATAAACATACTTTATCCCGAATAGCCTCGCCAGCCTCTCATTCAGCGCTCCTACATCTTCTTGGCGAGTCTAATCATGTTGTATAGTATCTCCCTCATGAAAGTGCTTGGCACTGAATGCCTCTCGTACCACTCCATAACCTCCTTCTCGAGATTCACGGGAATAAGATTCGATCAAAAATAGGAGGTAGCATGCTCCTGAGCGGAGAGGGTTTATTCTATAGCTAGGACGTGAAACATGTAGGGAAATCCCATGAAATTACACGTCTTGGGGTCGAATTACGGTATAGGCCTTCACAGGTACAGCCCGGCGAAATTTCCCGCTATCTTCTTGGATGTCCCCGACGCCCAATACAACCCACTCGACCCCGAGGAGAAGATAGCGGGGATACACCCAGCCGAGAAACCCGGCGCGTACGGGGTAGCCAAGTTCAGAGGTAGTAAAGTAGTCGCTAAAGTTCTTATGGATTATAGGTGAGGTAGCGACTACGAGCTGTACATAGACGCTGAGGAAGGGCTGCTATACGTGGCTACGGGTACGAACATCGTAGAGGTAAGAGATTTAGGCACTCTTGAGCTAAAGAAGAAGCTGAGCTTTCCCATGAGCGGGATAACTGGCGTTGCCTTAGACTCAGAGGACAGGCTGTGGTTTATCTCGAACCCTATGAAAGGCGGGGACGGCGGACTATACTTAGCTATAGAGGAAGGGAAGCCAGAGAAAGTGAAGCAGTACTCTATTCCGACGAGTCTAGACTCGCTGCGAATAACCCTTTGGGGCAGGAAGCTGCTGGTAGCGGACTATGGGAGGCATGTCGTCGAGTGTATAGGCGAGGACGGCGAGCTCCTTGGGATGTTATACTTCCCCTACGTCTCAAGGGTTAAGTGGGCTCTAGATGAGAGGGTCTTGGTGACGAGTGGGAAGTATGGCAAGCATGTGTTCCTAATGATGATGACGGGTGCCTTACACAACACCGCGAAGTCCGGCTGGTTCGGCTACGTAATTGATTATGGCACGCAGTCATCTAACAGGGCTGACGCCTTCTACATGGATAGAGTGCTGATAGAGTGGTACCTAGGGTTCTCCGAAGTCCCTCTACCACTGCCCAAGAGAGCCCCGTACACTATCAGAGTTGGAAGCGGCGAATACAGGGCGGGGGAATTAATTAGAGAGCCTGGGTTCAACTCGTTCACCCCCATCCTGGTATTCAACGAAGGGTACGTGTTCGCCCGGCCTGGAGACGTCGAGCCTGAGATAGAAATGATGGTGCCCCACCACCACATGATAGCTCCCAAACCCTCACCAGAATGGGAGAAAATAGATCGGTTTAAGAAGGCCTATAAAATCGAGGCGCCCGGACTCTACAGGGTCAGGACACTGAGTAAAACTCGGGTTGAAGTTTACGCCATATGCAAACCGTGACTACGCTAATAGCCACACAGTATAGGGTACTGCTACGTACTGGCCAACATTAAAGCGAGACAAGCCATACTCTGTTTATTCCCTCAACTTTATCTAGTTCTCTGTCTTCTGAAGCTACTCTGACAATACCGTTTAGCATCATTGCCGCTACGTGGAGAGCATCCGAGGGTTTTACTCCGTATTTCTTGATTATTTCAGCCGCCTCTTTATACTCATCCTCCCCGAGAGGTAGAATCCTCACAAAGGGCATAACTAAATGGTCGATAAAGTCTAAGCTTATCTCGTAAGGGACTTTGTACTTCTTAGCGGAGACATAGATAGTCTCATCAAGTACGAGGACGTCTGTATACGCTTTATACTTGGATAAGAGGTCTAAATAAAACTCCTCGTAAGGTCCCCGCTTCCCTGGAGTCTTTAAAGTGTTTAGGTAGATTAACAAGCTTGCGTCAATAAAGATTTTCATCACTCAAACTCCTCCTCGAGGTAGGCTCCCGCTAATTCCCCGGGTTCTGGCTCGATAAGGCCGGGCACTTCCCTAAGCCTTTTCACGTGCTCTCTGAACGCTTTTCTAAGACTTTCTCTGTCAACCTTCCTTACAGGTCTAAGGAGAATACCATCTTTAATCTCCACGATGACTTCATCGCCTTCTTCTATACCGACAGCTTCCCTAATGGCTTTAGGCAAAATAACATACCCTTTTCTTCCAACTTTGAGTTTAAGGGGCAAACCATGTTCACCCATGACTAAACCAAGCCAAACCTATATAAACACTTTGACATTAAGTAATCTGTCGACTAATTCGTATACAGCACTTGCGATACTAACGTGAAACGTAAGATACCCCAGGAACGTTAAATACCGCGTGGACGATGATTGCTATAATTATTGAACCCGTAACCGCCCTGTAGTAACCAGCTGTTAACCCGGCTACCAACGCGAAGAGTAGGACGAGAACCCTGTGCTTTGCAGGGGCTCTCCGAAAGGGGATCCAGCGTACTAGTGAGAAAAGTACGGATGGTAGCACAACTACTACGTGGAGGTTTACGTTCCTCAGTAAGAGATATACCTCCAGAAGTCCCCGGAATAATACTTCCCCGCCTATGAGAGTCGCAACAAAAGCCAGCAAAGCGAACTCGGCCAGGCTACGTGGGACAAAGGGGGGTACGTAGGCCTCCTCCCCCAGAACCTTAACGGTTACGACGTAGAAAGTGAAGGCTAAGAGGGCGGAGGCTATCGAAGCCTCTAGTAAGCTCTTCGGAAGAGTTGTGGTAGTCCCTATGGTTTTGATACTTCCCGCGAGGAAGTGAGTAGCAAGGAGACTAAATACGGCGCACCTTGCCTGCATTGTTGGGCCTGCTTAAAGACTTCCTTTCTCTCTGATTTTCATACTAGTATAATATAATCAACGTAATCCTTTATAATATTACGCTCTTGCCTCTATTTCATATGATTTTT
>CAZFWY010000047.1:0-11964 GCA_964522715.1 uncultured Thermofilaceae archaeon
CGAGGGCACCCGTAGAAGACGGGGTTGATGGGGTGGCGGTGTAAGCGCCGAGGGCTTCGGCCCGAGGCGTGAGCCGGCCACTCCCAATAGCCCGAGCGCGCTTATAGGGGGTGTGCCCGGGCGCTTGTGTCGTTGGGCGGCTGGGGTGCCGCGCCGGTCCCACCTTTCTTTTTCGTGCTTCTATCCCTAGTTGAGAGTAGGGGTGGGTGCTTGGAGTGTAGCTACGTTACTAGGGCCTGGTTTTTCGAGAATGAGGGTGAGGCTTCCGCCGTTTTCGATAAGTTGGCTTCTCGCAGCGATATAGTCGAGGTTAGGCTTGCGAGATGGAGGGGTTATTACGTTGTTTGTGCCGACTGTTCGGCTACTGCGGCTGAGGAGGCTCTGGAGGGTGCTAGGCCTGTGAGGGTTTTGGAGGGCTACTGGCCTATCCCAGCGGAGTTGGACGTCAAGAGGGTTAGGGCTACGTACTACACGTGGCTCGTCCCGGACTTGGAGGAGTCTGAGAGAGGGTTGGCGGCAGTTATGGGCCTCGGGGCGGCTAGGGGTGGGGTGTTAGTCCAGGTGTACAGTTACGAGGATTTCAGGCTATTAGAGGAGCCCGGCGACGTCTACGTGTACGCCTGGCTCAGCGAGAGGGTTGCCCCGGAGGTTGAGGGCTCCTTCCGCTACTCGGAGGTCTTCGTGGATTCCCCGGGGAGGTACTACATGAGCCGCGTGGCTTCTTACTGCTTGAGATTGAAGTATTTCAGGAGGTGTAGTGGGGGTCTCTGGCTCGGGGTCTTCAGGGTGTGGAGGTTCCTGAAGGGGGTCGAGGCGTTAAAGCCCTTAGAGGTCATTAAGAGTAGGGGCGGCGAGTTTTGCTCAGCTTATACCTGCGGCGACGGTACCTACGTGTGTTGCTGCGTGGACGAGGACGTTTCGAGGGAAGTCGTGAGCGGGCTCTGGGGCTTCAGGGCCGTGGAGTGTTGGGAGGGGTTTGAGGCCGTGAAGACTTTTCTACGGCTTGCCAGGCAGTGTAGGGAGGTTAAAAGCTAGGCGGGTAGTGAGGCGGTATGGAGGGATTGGAGGAGGGGCTAACCCTGGCTCGCGAGTACGCCAGAAAAATGTTCAGGAAGAGTAAGGCTCCGCCTTCCCACGGCTACGACCACGTCGTAAGGGTGGTGGGTTTATGCCGCTGGATTTCCCGGGAGCTGGGGATGGAGAGGAGGGAGAGGTTGATGGTTGAGGTTGCTGCGTGGCTACATGACGTCTCCATAGCCATCACGGGTTCTAAGGACGACCACGCCAGCAAGTCGGCGCGCGTAGCGGAGAGACTTTTGTCAGGCGTTATCGAGCGCCCTTTCCTCGAAATTATCGTCAGAGCGATAGAGGAGCATAGTTGGAGGGCTGGGAGGAACCCTTCATCCACGGTTTCAGCCGTCCTCCAAGACGCTGACAGGTTGGACGCCCTGGGGTCGGTCGGTATTTTCAGGGTGATAGTCTACGGGGCATCATCAGGGAGGGTTTTCTACGACTTGGACGACCCCTTCGCGGAGCGTAGGGCCCTAGACGACGAGGCGTACACTGTCGACCACTTCTACGTTAAGCTCTTCAAACTGCCCAAGTACATGAATACCGAGGTGGCGAGGAAGGAGGCATACAGGAGGATTGAGGTCATGAAGTCTTTCTTAGAGGAGCTCAGGAGGGAGCTTAGCTTAACGTGAAACGCTAGCCTTTATATCTGGTCTGCGCTCCATATCGGGTGCCTTGATCCCGAACGTCGTGGTACTCCTAGGGATAATACTGGTCATGATACCTGTAGGTTTCCTAGCTGCGCTCGTCGGTATAGGTGGCGGCGTCGTAGTAGTCCCCCTACTAACGGTGTTGTTCGGAGTTCCTATCAAGGAGGCCGTGGCCGTTGGGATAGTGACGGTAGTCGCCACGGGCATAACTAGCGCGTCCAGGTACCTTAAGCAGGGCCTGACAAATGTCAGGCTGGGCCTTTTCCTCAACGTCACTACTACTCTGGGCGCTATCGTGGGGGCATTAACAGCTATGGCTGTCCCCTCCTCGGTCCTATACCTAGCTCTATCAGCAGTGCTATTCTATGTGGGGTGTGACCAGATACTTACCAGCAAAGCCGAGGCCGAGCGGATAAAGAGTGGAGGTTTTAAGAGTGTCAAAGAGGACTGCCTAGCCTCTATGCTAGGCTTGTCAAACGCGTACTACGACTTGGCCGTAAACAAAGAGGTAGTTTATAAGGTTACCAGGTCTCACCTAGGTTTGATGGCTTCGTTCGTGGCTGGCTTTTTCTCCGGCATGCTGGGCATCGGGGGCGGCGTGTTAAAAGTCCCGATAATGAACCAGATAATGAACGTACCGCTGAAGGCGGCTGTGGCGACGAGCAAGTTCATGATAGGTATCACTGCCTCGACGGCTGCCCTAGTATACCTACGCATGGGGAAAGTAAATACGGTCCTAGCCACGGCTACAGTCCTTGGGATATCTTCAGGGGCTTTCATGGGCACTAAGGTGATGAATAGGGTTGGCACGGAGAAGTTAAAGGCTATCTTTGGCACTGTCCTACTGGTTTTCGGCTATTTAATGCTGGCTAAAGGACTCTACCAAGTTACGGGCGTTAAGTTGCCGGGTGTATAGGATGAGGGTTGAAAGAGTGGCTCAACGAATTCTAACGTTCGGCCTTGTCCTTAGCTTGGTGCTTTTCATGTGTAGTCTAATTTCTTTCCTAGCGGGTTTAACAGGCTACACGGAGAAAATATCTTTCATCGCGGCGGTGGTACTCGTGCTGACCCCCCTGGCAATGGTGTTTTCAGTTATACTCTGCCTGGCTGGTAAGAGGGATAAAGCTGGCTTTGTAATAGCTCTACTAGTTCTACTCGTGATGTTGACCAGTATCCTAATGGGTTTAGGCCACTAGTAAGGGCAGGTTTTTATTATTCTAACCGTTATCCTTTATGGGGTTGCCCATTGAGCGCAGTGGGGCGTGCATCCAGTACCGTTCCCGTAGTTGTTGTATGGCTGGACTCTTTAGCTGGCGACCTTTTCAGGGAGATGTACCTGAAAGGCGAACTCCCTAACCTAGACGAGTACTTCAGCGATGGCGTATTCGTGGAACGCGCTATCACGTGCTTTCCCACGGTATCAGAGTCTGCTGAAGGAGGAATAATATCAGGTTTCTTCGCCGGAGAGACTAACATGCTGGGGGAGAGGTACTTCTCAAGAAAGTACAGGAGGATGATGCACTACAAGTTTAACGCTAAAGCTGGGGAGGACTTCGCGCCTAACTTAAGGGATAGGACGATTGACGCAATGGCTGGGAAGTGTGTGGGAATGGGCCGAATCATACACATAGCGTACGAGGAAGTCGTCGACTTAAGGGCCAACCACTACGAGAAGACGGGCTCTCTTAAACTAGTTAGCCGTAGGATAGAAGTCGCCTCCCGTGTAGCCCTTTTGGAGAAGCCGCGCCTCCTATTTTTCACAATATCAGCAGACTACATATCGCATGTAAACGGTAGGACTGGAGGAGTTGTCCGCGACTTCGTCAAAAAATTCGATAAAGAGTTCCCTAAGCTGGCAGAAGCCCTGGATAAAGCCTACGGGCGTGAAAACTACGCGATATTTGTGTTCTCGGATCACGGCTCAGCTAACGTTTCAAAACACTTAGATCTGCCAGGACTACTTGAAGAATATGGGTTTAAACCCGCCGGAACAGACTTAATAGTAGACTGCTCAGAGGCGAACTCGGCCGCTCTCTCTAACGGTAGGAGGTCCGGCCTAGTCTACTTTGCACATCCAGAGCACGGCTGGAGGGAGAGGCCGGGTTACAAGAGGCTCAGGGGGTACCCTCTGAGGGGCAGCAACGTGGACATACTCAAACTCTTGGCGGACGAAGAAGGGGTAAGTCACGTTTTCGCTATGCGTGACGAACGCTCAATTGCAGTAGTTTCTAAAGACGGCGAAGGCATTATTGAGTACGATCCTGCTACAAATAAGTATAGGTATAGAGTTGTTAAGGGGTCAGACCCACTAGGTTATGATAAGGAGCCCTGCTGGATGAGTGAGGAGGAGTGGCTAGAAGCTACAAACCAAGAAGAATACCCAGACGTCCCCGTGCAGTTATTCAACATGTTCAAGTCGGAAAATTGTGGTGACGTAGTGCTAAGCGCAGCTGAAGGGTGGGATTTCTGGGAGCCTTGGGACATACCGTACCCCGTACTCTTAGCGGCCCATGGAGGGCTCTCAAAAGACGAAATGACGACTTTTATCCTCGCTAAAGGGCCGGGAATGAAGAGTGGGACTATACCCTACGCAAGGCTATTAGACATATTCGCCACAGTGGCAACTTACTATAATGCCAAAGATGTTAAATCACATGCCGTGGAAAGACTGCTAAAATAACGCTGTGAACTAAAAATTAGTTACCACGCTTGCTTTAGCTACGTAGCCATGTTTTTCCGTCCTTAATACTACTTTTAGGATAAAGAAAAGCCTCATAGTAGTGAGCGTAGCTAGAATCTCGGCACGTAATCCTCCGGTTTTGGTATCCTTAATGGCAGCCCCTTTCTCTTCCTTATCTCCATAACTAGGTTTTCAAGCAAGCTCTGGGGTACGGGAGCCCAGTGAGAGAACTGGTAGCTCCAGAACGCGCGTCCCTGAGTAGCCGTTCTCATTTCGTCCGCTAACTCAAACGACTCGCTAACCGGTAGCTCGCCGATAACCCTCATCAATAGACCCTGCTGCTCCATGCTTACGATTCTACCCCTATGCCTAGTTATTACATTGAGGGCTCCGCTCACCCATTCCTGCGGCACCTTAATGTCTACCCTTAATATGGGCTCTAATAGTGTTGGTTTAGCTGTTAGGAAGCTAGCCATAATGGCGTTCTTCGTTGCTGGCATAATTTGCGCTGGGCCTCTGTGTGCTGGATCCTCGTGGACTATGGCGTCGTGAAGTACTACTTTGACTCCTCTAACGGGTTCTTGGGCTAGGGGGCCGGCCTCCATGCTCCACCTAAAGCCCTGTATTATCGTGTCTTTAATCTCCCTTAAGTGCTGTACTCCTGAGGTTACGTTTACGATTATGTTGAAGTTCTCATCTATGTCCCATATACCTCTAGCCTCATCTGTGTCCCACCCCGCGTTCTCCCTGAGTATTTTGGCCCTCTCCCTCCAGTCCTGCCCGCTGTAGACCTTGCCCTTCATCATCAACTTGATGGTTTCCTCGTTTAGCGGCTCAACGTTTATGTATAGCTTGTTGTGCTTGTTGGGGCTTTTACCTTCGAATACCTGTCCCCCCGCCCTTACGGTCTCCCTGTACCTCACTACGGGTGGCGAGGTCACTACCTCCAGCCCGGTTCTTTGGTGGAGCTCCCAGAGAGTTATTTCTAGGTGTAGGGTGCCCATTCCGCTGAGCAGGTACTCCCCGGTTTCCTCGTTTATGTAAACCTTTAGGGTAGGGTCTTCTATAGCTAATTTCCTGAGTGCGTCTACGAGTTTCGGAAGGTCGCTGCTCCTTTTCGGCTCAATAGCCATGGTTATCACGGGCTCGCTGACGTAAGCCATCCTCTCGAAGGGGGCCATAGAATCCTTGTACTGATAATCTACTACGGTTTCCCCGGCCCTGGCTTTGTCCAACCCTAGCAGCGCAACTATGTTCCCAGCAGTTATCATATCCGTAGCTTCTCTATAAGGACCCATGTAGAGGCCTACCTGAAGTACCCTCTGCTTGGCCTTAGCATTTACGAGCCAGACCTCCGTGCCGGGCTTAATAGTTCCACTGAACACCCTACCGGTAACCACGAAGCCGGCGTGAGGATCCACTATAACCTTACTGACCGCCACAACTGCAGGGCCGTCCGGGTCGCACTCTATCATGGCTTTCCCTATCTCACTATTCAGGTCGCCTTTCCACAGCCTCGGAATCCTGTACTTCTGAGCCTCGCGGGGGTTAGGGACGTGCTCAACCACCATGTCTAGTAGGGCGACGTAGAGGGGGAAGTCCTTGGCCAAGTCTTCGTAGTAACCCTTCTCGTAAGCGTCAATTATGTAATCGAACTTTAACCCCTTCTTTATCGCTATGGGTATGGTCACGCCCCACTTGTGTAAGGCGCTCCCAAAAGCCACCTGCCCCCTCTTGAAGTCAACCTTCCACTTATCGCGGAACTCGGGCTCCGCGTACAAGTCTATGAGCCCGTTAAACTCCTTAACTATCTCCACGAATCTCTGCTGAATCTCTGCGGGGCTGAGCTTGAGTTCCCTTATCAGCCTGTCGACCTTGTTTATGTAGAGCAGGGGTCTAACCCTTTCACCGAGCGCCTGTCTCAGCACGGTCTCGGTCTGAGTCATAACTCCCTCCACGGCGTCGACGACGACTATGCCTCCGTCCATCATCCTCAGGCTCCTGGTAACGTGACCCGTGAAGTCCACGTGTCCCGGCGTGTCAACCAGGTTGATCACGTACGGCTTACCCTGCCACTCGTGGTAGAGCGAGATATTAGCGGCTTTAACGGTCATCTGTCTCAGCTGCTCTATCTCTACGTAGTCTAGGGCCAATGCCTTACCCGCGGTTTTAGGGCTAAGCAACCCTGCACCCATGAGCAGGCTATCGCTCGTCGTAGTTTTCCCGTGGTCTACGTGCGCCAAGGTACCTATGTTCCTAACCTGCTCTATATTCCTCATTATCTTCACTATGTCCGCTACCTGTTTATAACGTACCAAGCATATCCCCTCCTTTTAACACAGGCTTATCACACGGCTTGGTGAAAAGCATGAGAACTCCGTTAAATACCTTTAGTTTTAAAGAAGCTCGCGGATTTTTACTTTAATTATGAGGGGACATGAGTGCTTATACTTAGCATTATGAAGTATAAACCACGGCACTTAAGAGATAGGTGTTGAAGACCCATTACGAGCTTGAGGGAGATGTTAAGAAATTCTATGAGCTCTGCGGATATTGAATAAAAATTTATCTTAAACTTTTGATTAATTAGAAATAGTATGAGCATAGTTGTGAGGGGTCGAAGAGCTAAGAGCCTCAGAGTGATTAAAATTGTAGTTAAAATAGACGAGGTACCCTATGCGTTCATACATAAAGTAGTGTCTGAGCTCGGCGGAAGCATAGTATGGAGGGGTATGCCGTCTGATACCTTAGAGCTGAAAGTCATAATCCATAAGAAGAAACTGAGGGAGTTTAAAGATAAGCTTGGAGACAGGGTCGTTAGGTTCGAGGTGGAGCAACCCGTTAGATAACCATTGTGTTCTTAGCGAGTCTTCTCGCGGCTTCTTCCGGTAATCTTTTGTCGCCGAGGATTGTATACCTGGCTCTTACCTCGGGCGCTATGACTAAGGCTTTTACTATAATTTCGGGGGGGACTCCGAGTTGTTCGGCGTTGACGGGTGCCCCTACGAGCTGTAGTTTCTCTCTAACTTTCCTCCAGTTTAACCCGTGGAGGTATGCCATCATAATAGTCCCGACGCCTACCTGTTCTCCGTGTAGGCTACGTTTCTCGGGATAGACTATATCTAAGGCATGGCTGAACAGGTGTTCACTCCCACTAGCGGGTCGTGAACTCCCATTGACAGCCATCGACATTCCGCTGGTTATGGCCGCCAGGGCCAGCATTTTAATTCCTAAAGAGTCTCGCCTTGCTATATTCTCGGCGTATTTCAAGGCTATTTTTAAAGATGTTTTGGCCAGCTCTAAGGCATAGAGACTGACTTCCTCTTTCCCTAATTTATAAGCTAATAGGGCGTCTCTCACACTTGTTACTTTACTCATTAAATCTGCAAAGCCGCTGGCCAGTAACCTAAATGGCGCCTTAGAAATTACATCTATATCCGCTATTACGGCTAGCGGTGGTTTAGAGAATATAGAGCAAGGCTTTCCTTCCTCGTCTTTGAAAGATATCGATGGGCTTGCTATCCCGTCGTGAGATACGGCGGTAGGCGCGCTTATGAAGGGTTTATTCTCGAAGTGCGCGGCGTATTTAGCGGCGTCAATCACTCTGCCCCCGCCTAGCCCGATGACCACATCTGCCTTCACCTCTTTCAGCAAGTTCCTTCCCTTCTCAAACTCCTCCTGCGTAGCTGGGCCTACCAGGTGTACAGTTACGTTAAAACCGGTGTCTTCTAATTCTTGGGCTACTTCCCGGCCGACTATTTTTTCGACAATTTCGTCCGTGAACAGGGCCGCCGAGGAGAAGCCCCACACACCAAGAACTCCTCCAAGTTCTCTGAGAGCCTGTTTACCTACTACTACCTTCGTCGGGAGGGAGAAGGACAGCATTCTCATGATGCACCACCGCTAACTTATGTTATACAATGCAAGAATTAATAAGCACCCTTGCTTTGTCTCGTGGAGGTGGTTTTATGCCGGAGTTTAAGGTGGTGATTTCAGACCCTAAGACGGGCAGGGCAGAGCAAGTGGAGGTCAAAGGTAAAGACGCGGAGAAATTGCTCGGATTGAAGATAGGCGATATTTTCGACGGGTCTATGGTGGGTAAGCCTGGAATTAAGTTGCGTATTACGGGTGGCTCTGGCATATCGGGGGAGCCCATGAGGCCTGATCTCCCAGGAGGGGCTAAGAGGAGGTTGTTACTTTCGGGCCCCCCTGGCTTCCATCCGAGGGAGAAGGGGGAGAGGAGGAGGAAGCTGATTAGAGGTAACGTAATTACTGAGGAGGTAGTTCAGATTAACACGGTAATAGTGTACGAAGAGGGGTGATCCTTACTGTATAGTAACGAGCAGGTCAAGCTCCAACCCTTAATAAATATAGGCACTGCTGGCCACGTCGACCACGGCAAAACCACGCTAGTTGAGGCGCTAACGGGAGTCTGGGCGGCCAGGTACTCCGAGGAGATAAAGAGGGGTATTACTCTCAAGCTGGGCTATGCGGACACGGCTGTGTATAAGTGTCCTAACTGTCCTCCCCCGCAAGCCTATTATACTGAGAATACAGCCCCGGATAAGAAGTGTAAGTACTGCGGGAGCGATTTAGAGTTCATCAGGAGGGTGTCCTTCGTCGACGTACCTGGGCATGAGATGTTAATGGCTGTAATGTTGGCTGGCGCCGCCCTCATGGATGGCGTAGTCTTCGTTATAGACGCCTCGCAACCGTGCCCACGACCCCAGACCAGGGAGCACTTTACAGCTCTTACAATCATAGGCGTTAAAGATATTGTGATAGTACAGAACAAGGTTGACATAGTAACCCGTGAAGAGGCGTTAAAAAATAGAGACCAGATATTAGAGTTCATAGAAGGCACGTGGGCTGAGAGCGCTCCCATAATTCCTGTATCCGCATTACACAGAGTAAACGTGGACGTAGTCGTATGGGCCCTAGAAGAACTCATGCCGACACCTCAGAGGGATCCCTCTAAACCAGCTAGAATGCTAGTGGCCCGCTCGTTCGACGTAAACAAGCCCGGTACGCCCGTCGACAAGATAAAGGGCGGTGTTCTTGGAGGTACGATCACGCAGGGCAAGTTCTCTATAGGTGACGAGATCGAGATAAGGCCTGGAATAAGAGTGCCGACGCGACACGGATACGAGTACGAAACCCTATACACGGAGATAGTAAGCTTAAAGTCGGGCAACAACCTTCTAAAAGAGGCCTACCCCGGAGGGCTAATAGGGGTCGGGACGACCCTAGACCCCAGCCTCACGAAAGCCGACAACCTGATAGGAAATGTCGTTGGGAAGCCGGGCACTCTGCCGCCCGTGTGGGACGAGTTCGACGTAGAAGTTCATCTTCTTGAGAGAGTAGTAGGTCTTGAGGAACTCAAGAAGGTAGAGCCCCTACGCAAAGGTGAAAGGCTGATGATAAACGTTGGTACAGCGGTCACTGTAGGAGATGTGGTAAATGTGAGTAAGGAGCACGCCCACTTGAAGCTTAGGATACCGGTGTGCGCGGAGGAAGGCGCTAGAATAGCCATAAGTAGGCAGATAAGGGGTAGGTGGCGCCTGATAGGGTACGGCTTTATAGAGTAATTTCGCAGGATATTTTTCCTCTCTCAAAGCACTAGGTAATAAAAGTTCCCTCTCTCTTTAGTAGATGGTGGAGGGTTTATGATTTCGATAGACGACATAGTATCCTTAGACTACGCCGGGGTGGAGAAGAAGATAGCTGGCTTCCTAAGAGATTTCTTCGGTAAGGCAGGCATTAAACGCGCGGTACTGGGCGTAAGTGGCGGTGTAGATTCTGCGACAACACTCTACCTGCTGGTGAGAACCCTAGGGCCAGAAAACGTTACTGCTCTTATAATGCCAGACCCCGAAGCCACGCCTCCTGAAGACTTGAGGGATGCGAGGAGGATAACAAAGGAACTCGGGGTAGAAGTATGGGAGGCGCCTATAGGTAACGTTGTGGACGCACTCAAAAAATCCCTGCCTTACTACGACGAGAAGCACGTAGTGGCGCTGGGCAACTTGAAAGCTAGGGTCAGGATGTGTATGCTGTATTACTACGCCAACACGAGAAGGGCGATTGTTGTGGGCACCGGCGATAGGAGTGAAATTCTCATAGGCTATTTCACCAAGTACGGGGACGGAGGCGTAGACGTATTACCCATAGGGAACCTGTACAAGTCTCAGGTTAGGAGGCTGGCACTACACCTAGGCGTAGACAAGTCGATTGCGTTTAAACCGAGCAGTCCGAGGCTCTGGCCGGGCCAGTCCGCTGAGGGGGAATTGGGGTTAAGCTACGAGGAAATAGACCTAATACTCTATGCCTATTTCGATAGGAAGATACCCCTGAGCGAAATACCTCGTGAGACAGGTATTCCCGAAAACAAGGTGAAAGCCGTGCTGGATAGGGTGAAATCTACATCTCATAAGAGGCAGTTACCGCCTATAGCTCCCATTACTTAGTACTCCCTAAGGACCTATTTTTTAGAATATGGAATTGAATTTTTGATGGAAATTATCTTTTTCTTCACTTTTTTATTGGTAATTCTATGCCTAGCTTCTTTACCAGTTCCTTGTAACGGTTCCTAACCGTGACCTCGGTCACCTGGGCAGCCCTTGCCACGTCTTTCTGCGTCCTTAAATCTCCCATTTTAATTGCAGCAATGTATATGGCAGCGGCGGCGAGACCTGCGGGATCCTTACCAGCGGTTAACCCCATCTCTTTGGCTTTTTTCAGTATTTCTCTGGCTAACTTCACGGTTTCTCCCTTTAGTTTTAAGGCTCCAGCTATCCTAGGTACGAAGTCCCCCGCGTCTGGTAAGGGTACAGACACCTTGGCCTCTCTTACAAGTAGCCTGTAACACCTAGCTACATCTTTACGTCCAGCTCTCGTATACTTGGATATCTCGTCGAGCGTCCTAGGTACTCTCAGGTTTCTACAGGCCGCGTACACGGCGGCGGCCATGACGGATTCTATAGACCTACCCCTAACTAGCCCGGTCTCTAGGGCCTTCCTGTATATTTCCAGGGCTCTCTCCTTCACGTGATGCGGTAAGTCGAGCTGAGCGGCGAGCCTCTCAAGCTCTATACGGGCCTGGCTGAGGTTACGCTCTATCGAGGACTGTACTCTCGTACGCGTATGCCACTTCCTCAGGCGTATTATGTCTAGCCTGCGGGCACCTTCTATCTGTCTCCCAGAGGCGTCTTTACTCCTCCAATCGATATCCGTCGTTAACGTGTCGCCCATTATGGGGCTTATAGGGGCGCCTACCCTACTTCTCCTCTCCCTCTCCTCGGGGGTAAACGCTCTCCACTCGGGGCCACGGTCAATCTCCCTTTCCCTAACCACGTAGCCGCAGACAGCACAGATTATTTCTCCACGTGTGGGGTCGCGTATTAACTTGTCACTGCCGCAGCTGGGACAGGTCAGTATTTCTCCTTCGTACTTCTCTAGGAGTTCTCTTATATCCCTTTTATAAGACGTATTTTTCCCAGACATTTCGCCTATCAACTCCGAAACCCTTTTAAGTTTTGCGTTTCTGAAAAAGTGTGATATCCC
>CAZFWY010000048.1:0-11412 GCA_964522715.1 uncultured Thermofilaceae archaeon
GTACCCCGTCCTAGTCGAGAAAATAAGCTTCATAGCCCTGATATTCTCCCGCCCCGGGATCCCAGAGCCCGGGCAGTGCGTAGCCGTAGCTCCCCCAAGACTCAGGAGGGCTCAGAAGTCCTCCCAGCTCTACTTACAGGGCGAAATAACGCTAGTCAATAACTGCAGAGAGAGAATAATACTGAAGGTATTGAGGCTATCCACCCAGTACGGTACCACCCTTCTAACCATATACCTGAATGTGTCGCTAAACTTCTTAGAAGGATACAAAGTCAAAATAGAAGTCCCATGGAAACCAGAAGACCTCTTCGCAGTAATCGAAATAGAGTACGAATACAATAACGCGACAAGAGTAGCCCGTTATAACATAGGGACCGTCTAACCCTAGAGGCGTAAATTAGGGATGGAGCCCCGGGCGGGACTCGAACCCGCGACCTACGTATTCCGGGCCGTCGCCCGAGACTCTCCGCCTTACCAAGGCGGCGCCATAACCAGCCTAGGCTACCGGGGCCAGCCGCCTCCCCGAGTCATTGTATACGTAGCTACGCACTCTCTCGGGGTGGCTGTAATAGAAGTCCCAGAGTAGTTTATTAGGTTTGCCCTTAGATTTCTCGTTTGTCTATCGCTGATTACGAATAGGAGCTGGAGAAAATTTTATGTAAGGTTTCTGAACACCATTCATATGCCGGGGTAGCTCAGACAGGTTAGAGCGCCCGGCTGTTAACCGGGTGGTCGTGGGTTCGAATCCCACCCCCGGCGCCAATTCTTACTATTTAGCTGATTACATTGGTTTTATTTCGATTTGAAAAAGGCTTTTCCTCTTTATGCGAAAAATCCTTTTGCCTCTTTCTCATTCTTAGCGGTGGTGGGAGGGTTTGCCTCTTCATATCAAGGCTGAACGTGGGGATGTGGCTGAGAGGGTTATTGTTTCCGGCGATCCCGCTAGGGTTAAGCAGCTGGCCGGGTACCTGGAGAACGCTAGGCTTGTGAACGAGAATAGGGGGTACTACACGTATACTGGTGAGTACAAGGGTGTTCCTGTTACTGTGGCTACGCACGGTATTGGCGGTCCCTCCGCGGCTATAGTCTTCGACGAGTTAAGGATGCTGGGCGCTGAGTTGATGGTTAGGATGGGTACGTGTGGCGCTATGGTTCCAGAGCTAAACGTGGGGGACGTGGTTATACCTACCGGCGCCTCTTACCAGGTTGGCGGTACTATCTGGTGGTATGCTCCGGGGGACTGTACGTGCGCCGTACCGGACTACGAGGTTCTCTCGAAACTGGTGGAGGAGGCGTCTAGACAGGGGTTGAAGTTCCTGGTGGGCCCGGTGATTAGCAGCGATTACTTCTACGTGGACCTCGAGGAGTTCGCTAAGAAGTGGACTTCGCGTGGCATGGTGGCTGTTGAGATGGAGTGCGCAACTCTGTTCACTTTAGGCAGAGTTAGGGGGTTTAAGACGGGTGCTCTGCTCGTGGTGAGTGACGCCACGCTAGTTAAGAAGGAGTGGGAGCTAGCTACAGCCGCGGAGTTGAAGGAGGCTGTGGAAAGGGCTAGCAAAGCGGTTTTCGAGGCGATAATTAAGGTGGAAGTCTAATTCTCCTTTTCCTCTTACACTAGGTAATAAATAATTGTTTGTAGTTTTTCCGCAGGGCTTCAAATGGCTATTGTAGTTAAAATAGGCGGGCATCTCTTAGCGAGAGATAGGTTAAACGCGCAATACGTTAGGGAGCTTGTAAGGGTTCTTAAGGAGTGTTTTTCGAGAAGGAGACCTCTAATAGTAGTGGTTGGTGGAGGCAGTACTGCTAGGGACTACATAGGCGTGGCCCGCAACCTGGGTCTAAGCGAGGGCGTCTGTGACCATTTAGGTATAGCAGTTTCGAGGGTGAACGCTCTCCTCTTATCCTCCGCCTTCTGGAACTCCGTACCACCGCCCGTACCCGACACGTTGGTGGAGGGTGTCAGGCAAGCATTGGAGCTGGGCATAACCTTCATGGGGGGCTTACAACCGGGTCAATCGACAACTACGGTAGCCGCCTTAATGGCGGAGGCTATACACGCCGAGCTACTCGTAATAGCGACTGACGTAGACGGTGTGTACACCTCAGACCCCAAAGTAGACCCTTCAGCCCGCCTCCTCGAAGAAGTGAGCACCTCCCAGCTGAGGGAAATGTTTAAGTCCGTGGGGCCCGCAGGCGGCTATAAGTTGCTAGACCCTTACACGCTTGACATACTGGAGCGGTCGAAGATAAGGACTGTAATACTCAACGGACTGCAGCCTCGAAACATATTGAAAGCCATAGAGGGCGAAAAGATAGGTACTGTCGTGAAGGTGAAAATTTAAGTGTCTAGTTTAGGGAGTAAAGAAGCGAGGGCCCGTGGCCTAGCCTGGAGAGGGCGGCGACGCGCGGGTTCGCCGTAGGCCTTCTAAGCCCAGGTGAGGAGAGCCGCAGGTCCCGGGTTCGAGTCCCGGCGGGCCCGCCAGCTTTTTAACTACGAGTGTCTTCATTCTTCGGTGTTTGCATGGGGCGTCTCAGGTCTTTCTTAAGACTGGCTAGGATTGACCACGGGGTCATGGTAGTCGTGGCGGTTTTAACGGGAGTTCTGGCTGCGGGTGGGGTGGAGTTCCTGTTCAGCGAGAACGCCCTATTGGCTTATCTCTCAGCACTCCTAGCTGAAGTAGGCGTTTTCGTCTTTAACGATGTGTTTAACATAGAGGAGGACAGGGTTAACGCGCCCGATAGACCGCTCGTTAAGGGTGAAGTAACGGTTAAGGAGGCGTGTATCTTTGGTGCTTGTTCGCTTGCCTTAGCTCTGCTGTTAGCTTACTCCGTTAATTTCTGGGTCTTTACCCTGGCTGTACTGGGGATATCGGTGTCCATGCTGTACAACAAGTACGTTAAGCGTATAGGTCCTCTCGGGAACGCGGTAGTAGCCGTATCTACGGCTCTGCCCTTCGTATACGGCTCCGCCTCCGCTGCCTCCTCGATATGGGAAGTGCCGCTCTGTAGCTGGGTTTTCTTCGGGATTGCGGCTCTCGCGACCTATAGCAGGGAGATAGTTAAGGGGATTAAAGACGTGGAGGGCGATTCTAGAGTAGGTGTGAGGACTTACGCCGTGCTGTGGGGCGAGGAGAGGGCAGCTAAGCTAGCCTTGATCTTCATGGTCGCTGCGGTACTGCTCAGCTTCCCCGCGTATCTCTACGTTAGGAACCGGTTTCTCTACGCGGTCTTCGTAACCCCGACAGACTTCGTTCTGATGTACTCATCCCTGATTATAGCGTTAAACCCGTCCCGTGAGATGGCTGAGAAATCCAGGAAGTTGTCGTTACTGGGCATGGCTTTGGGGATACTAGCCTTCCTGGGGGGTTCTGTTTGAAGACAGGCTTAAAAAGGGGGCTGAGTAGATAGGCTGAGGTGTGGTTAATGCCACGGCGGAGAGGTCTACTGGATAGGATTATCGAATATCTAGGCGATCTCATGTTGTGGAAGAAACTAGCGTTCGTAGCGTCAATAATAATAGCTGGAGGACTTTTCTACGTGTTAGCCGAAAAACCAGTCCCCATGACGTCGGCCGGTATGGTCCACCCGTCGAGCAGGTCTCAGACGTCCTCCGAACTCTTCTTAGCGGCGTTTGGCTACTCCTTAGGGGCTCTCGGGTTTTACCTAGTATTCACGGCTAAACGCCACACGTATAACCCCCGGTACGTCAACTTCCAAGTCTTAGCTGGCACCCTCTTAATCGTACTGTCAATATTCTTCCTCTCGGTGATGGTAGGCTTGAAGGGATTCTAGCTTGCTGGCCAAGCCCCTCAAACCTGAGGCCCTCCTGAAAACCCTGATTTCTTTAGTGTTGTCGAAACCCGGTCTCTCACTCCTGTACGGCCCGCAGGGGTCATACAAAACTTCTATTTCTCTCTCCCTCTTAAGCCGCGTCGGGGGGACGAAGGTCTACGTGGCCACGGGGAAGCACGTACTTCTAAGAGTGCCCGAGACCATTACTCTGTACAAATCTATGGATATACTCGACGACTTATTCCTGCCGTTTTTCCTGGCCCATGAAGCCACTGAGAAGGGGACGCCTATCTACGTAGTGTATGATTCATTTATCGCGAACTTCGCCGGGGCGCGGGGCTACCTATACTCTAAGGTTGTGATTAAATCCCTTGTTTCCTGTCTAATCCTTCTAAGGGAGTTTTCGCGCGCTTTCTCGTCTCCCGTAGTCCTGGTGGTCACAGAGCATCCGACTGTGGCTAAGCCGCCCCTGTGGAAGGTGGTTTCCAGGCTGGTCGGCGTGGCCGTCAGAATTGAGGTTAAAGAGGGAGTGGTGGTAGTTTCCCAGCAAGACCCCTCCCTAACTCCTCTGAGCGTGTGGACCGTAAGTGAGGAAGAACTGAGGGGAGTACTTGCGAACCCTTAGAGAGTTTCTCGAGGAGTTCAAGGTCGTAATCGTGGCTGGAAGCCCCATAGATGCTCTAAAAATCATAAGGGTAGCTAGGCGCTACGGTTTAAACCTAGTTGTAGTCTTCAGGGAAGAAGAGTGTCCCTCTAACGTTTTGAAAGTGAGGTCTCAAGGCTGCGAATTTGTCTTCGAGGTCACTATGGCTAGCGCCGTGATAGAGGTATGGGGCCCTGGCAGGATAGTCATGGGCGTAGACCCGGGAACTGTATATGTGGGCATGGTACTCGTAGTTAACGGCGTCCTCCTCGCTACGAACACTTACGATTCCCTACTCAAAGTCTTAGGCCTTATTAACGAGCTCAGGAAGTACTTAATGATTAAAGAGTTCCGGGTCAAAGTGGGGCGCTCCGAGTCTAACCCGGAGTTCTCCGAGTTCATCAAGGGAGGCAGGCGTATGCCGGGAGTTAGTATGTACCTTGTAAGCGAAGAGAGGGCGTCACTTGTCTCGTTGAGAATGCTGGAGGGCCGTACGGGTCAGATGAGCAAGCACGAGGAGGCAGCCCTACGTATATTATTAACCCCGTTGAAGTACTGCAAAGAAGTTAAAAGCTAGGTTATCTCGCCTATTTTCTCCTCAAAGAACTCCTTGAAGTGTACTCTGTCCTCGACGTACTTCTTCAGCCCAGATATAGTTGCTATCGGTGTGGGGTCTACTCCTTTTAGTAGGGCTAAGGCACAGGATAGTAAGTCCACTTTAAATACTAAGCTCATCATCTCCGGCAACCTGGATTTCCCCTCTCCCCGTATCTCGTGGCTTGGTACTCCTCTAGACTTCAATAGCATACCCCAATACTCCACTCTGTGCCTGAGATAGTCCGGTTCTTCCCTCCCTCGTATGAAGAACACCACATACCTGTCTCCGACGTACCCCTCCCACCCGACTATCTCGTTGTGATTGGCCTCTGGCAGCTCGGCGTAGAAAGCGTGGATCTTAGCGTTCTCGTTGAGCTGAGTCTTGAACCTAAAGCCCGCCGCGCTGTACGGCTTGTACGAGTATATCAGGGGGATCCTCCTCTCAATCCCCTCCACTATGCTGAGAACGCGTTCCTCCTCTCTCCGGAGTTCCTCTCTTACATTTCTTAGAGTCAAAGCAACTTTTCCAGCTTCCTCTCGGGGGAACTCGTACACGCCCGCTCTGTCTAGAACCCACAGTATGACTGCGACCATGTAAGGTATGGCGGCGCGGGGCGGCCTCCCTTTGGGGAGGCGGTAGACGGGCAAGCTTTTCCTTTCGGCCAGTTTCTCCATTAAACCGTCAGACGTAACCAGGACTACGGACGCCCCCCTTTCAATAGAGTGGAGCAGAGATCTTAGGGTTTCCTCTGTGTTCCCCGAGTAGCTCACAGCTATCACTAGAGTCTCCTTCGAAACGAAGGGCGGGGGCGAGAAACTCCTCGAAACTACGAAGGGCACGTTCAACTTATCGTATAGATAGTTAGAGACGAAGTCCCCCCCGATTGCTGAGCCCCCCATCCCTAAGACCACTATATTGTTGGGCTCTACGTATGCGCCTCTGTCAGGATACTCCACACCCTCGTACTCTGAAACCGCTCTTTCCCAGTCCTCCGGCATCGACATTATGAGTTTCAGCATTCTGCTTCTATCGTATTTCCCGGCTAACTCGTCAAGCTTACTCAAACTCCTCCCCCATCAACTTCTTAAAACGCAGCGCGTCATCAGCCATGTAAACGTTATTGAACATTACGTAGACGTCTCCCAGCTCAGCGTACTCTTCAACTAATTCCAAGAGCCTCCGCAAGTCTTCGTCCGTGTACTTGTACCTGTAGTTCACCTCTTTACCGCCCAGCCCGTGAAGCCTGAAGTAGTTAACCTCGTACTCGACTACCGGCCGTCTCCGTAAGATATCGACTACGTGGACCAGGTCTAAATCTGAGCACAGCTTCTTCACGGCTTCTGGGTGTTCGTGCCAAGTCCCTCGGGGCTCCCACCCAAGTACCAGCCTTCCCCTGTTAATAGACGAGAAGAAAGCCTCGACGTTGCTCATGTTCTCTTTAGAGTACCCGAAAGAAGGAGGCGTCTGGAAAACGCATACCCTAGCTCTAAGGGCTAGACATATCTTTAAAGTCGCCTCCCAAGCGTCAAAAACCTCATCCGTAGGGCGGAAGAACCCGTACTTATCCATAGCCTCTGAAGCCACCTTAACCCTACACCTACGCCACGTAGGAGAGGTAGGCGGGTGAGTTATCGCCTGCCAAGCCTTAACCGTGAACTCGAAGTCGGGAGGAGCCTGCTCCCTCCACCTCTTAGCGGTCTCCACCCTTGGCAGATTATAGAAAGTGTCTTGTAGCTCGATAACGTTGAAGCGCTCATAGTAAGCTTTCTTCCCTCCCCTGACAGACCAGCCGCAAGTACCCACCTTAATCAAAGCGACCGCCCACTTACTCCCCGCTCATCTCACTAATCACTTTGACCCACGGATTTCCGACGACGTAGCTCGGCAAGTCTCCCCCCACCTCTAGGGCCACCCTCCCCCTATCCTCTGAAACAGTGATTTTCCTCAGCACTCCCGTCCTACGCGGTCGATTGTGTATCCGTGGGGGAGTAGATGAGTTACGTCCGCTCTCAAGCACTACTACTAACACTTTCAAAGCCTCTAGGAACGCGTCATAATCGTAAATCTCGAGCTTAAAATCCCCGTATTTTATGCTCGCAATTTTCCTAGTGCGCGTCACTCCCTACCTCCCATAAATACTGTCAGCGATTGCGAATAACGCTTTCTTTGTTGTTCACGCAAAACTACTTTGCGCACGGCGCAAAGCTCCCCTCCCGTGCCTTACTACGTCTTTTATGTACTTAGGGGGTACGCGTTTTACGAGGTAGATCTTCGGTGAGGCTTTAAACACTCTGTAGCCGTCCCTAACAAGTCCAGCCCCGTCTACGACTAATACCACGGGAGTTCCCGTCCTCCTCTTAGCCACGTCCCATGCATCCTCTATAGATGAGGTCAGGTGAACGTACAGCCTTTTCATGGGCTTTAACCCTTCTTTCATTATTCGCGGCAACTTTTCAGCCTGCGTGCCGTGGTAGAGGTCTCCTATGTCTTTAACCAGAGGGTACCTGGCATCTATTCTCAATGTGTGACCGTAAGTAGCTCTAATCTTTCCTCTTGTCAGGACGAACCTGCCCTTCGGGTCTAGCTTAGCAACTGCTATTACGTGTTCGCGGGTAACCCAACTATAATCGCTCTTCTTCCAGTTCTTAATGGCGTTCACGAGTTCCTCTACCGAGACATAGCCCTCTCTATCCAACCTTAACCCAGCAGCTTCGGGGAAATGTCTCAGTATTCCGCTCATCAACCTGCTAAGCCTCAGCCTTCTCTCAGGGGTGAGTATGAGTTCCGCCTTAGAGTTGCAGTGGTTAGGGGTCTCGACATAAGCACCGCATACCTTACATCTGAATATCGCCTTCAGATTGCATCACCATTAACACGTCGTACATTTTCCCCGACTTAACGAGTTTTTCGTACATTCTCCAGATTCTCTTATTGCTTACGAGCCCCGCGTAGAACCCTTTATCCTCCAGTGCGGCTCTGACTTCGTCTGGCAGGTCATCTGGATGTATGTAGGGCTTCTTCGACAGTACTTCGAGTATGGCGTCAGCTATGTCGTTGTTCCTCGGGTAAGGTTTCTTACCTTTCATAGCTAGCTACTTTCCTCAGCTTCGCCTGGTCTATTGAGGTTATCCCTAGCCCCGGTTTATCCGCCACTTTCCTGACCCCTTTCTCTATGGAGGCCCCACCGCTGAGGACTATGTCCTCGGCTAGTAAGAGGTCTGAGTCCAGGTCGTAGTAGACTACGTTTCTAGTCGCGAGGGCGAAGTGTACGCCTGCGGTTATGCCCAGCCTCGATTCTCCCATACATCCGACCATGTTCTTTATTCCGCATGCCTCGGATACGGCGGCTACCTTTAGAGCGCCCCATATACCGCCAGCTTTCATAAGTTTTATGTTCACTATGTCTACGGCTTCTGCCCTAGCGAGCCTCACTACGTCTGAGGGTTTCTTAGCGCTCTCGTCCGCTGCTATCGGGACGGGGCTTTCCTTCCTAACTTTTGCGAGCCCCTCTACATCGTCGTATCTGACCGGTTGTTCTACAAGCTCCACATCGTAGCCAGATATCCTGTCGATTACTCGTATAGCTTGCTCGACAGTCCAGCCCTGGTTGGCGTCCACCCGTATGGTGATGCCTTCACCAACGGCGTCTCTAACAGCCCTAACTCGCTCGATATCTGTATCGGGGTCCTCCCCTAGTTTCAGCTTTAGAGCCTTGAAACCCATATCGACGTACTTTACCGCGCGTTTAACCATCTCTTCAGGCTCCATTATGCCTATAGTTATATCCGTTTCCAAGCTCTCCCTGTAACCGCCGAATAATCGGTAGATGGGTGTTCCCGCAAGCTTACCTTTAAGGTCGCACAGCGCCATGTCGAGGGTCGCCACAGCGGATAAACTGTACTCCTCTCTCCCGGCTATTTCGTGTAGGTGTTCCAGTTCTACGTCCCCTAACTCCAGGATTTTCGAGGCCAGCCTGCCGGCGTCTCTCACAGCCATATCTATCGTATCCCCGAGTATCTTTCTCGAAGGGCTCCCCTCTCCCCACCCCTCCGTGCCATCTACGCTGGTTACTCTGACTACAACGTTGTGGGATACAACGGAGGTTCCGAGAGCTATCCTGAAGGGCTCTACGTACTTCAGCTCAACCCTGTACACGTCTACCCTCTTAATTCTCATAACTCCACCGAGGTGTATGCGGCCTTGTAGAATTTATTATCATTCCCTCCCGAGGCTGGCGTCTAAGGGCTCAGGTTAGTTAGCTTTCTGTTTACCTTTTATAAAACCCGATTTTTTTCTGCTGACAAAAGCGTCAGCTCACCTCCTTCTCTTCATCGGTCGGTCAGGGGTTTCTCTTCATCCAGTTTAAAAGAGGAAAGGAGCTTAATATCTCCTAGTCTGCCTATTATGTGGGGGATGACGTAGTCCGCCCATAGCCGTAATAAATGCGGATACGAATCCGGGCTGACCCCCGCTTTCCAACCTTCTGTGTGTACGTTAGGAAGCCCTAACATACATTTGCATGGTGCCCTTCTTCTGTGTGGTGTTTAGAGTTGAAGGGTGTAGTGGCGTTTAGGGAGGAGTACTTGAGGATTGCGTTTACTCCTTTCTCCCTCAGAGAGGTTTGGAGCGGCCGTGTAGCTGTATTAATCAAGCTTTACAGGGAGCTTTCTCTCGATAAGTACCTCGACCTCAAGCCCCCAGAACCCGCGACGCCCCAGGATCTCTACCTGGTACATAGCGAGGAATACGTCGATTATGTGCGTAGGAAGAGCGCTGAGGGGTACGGTCTCTTGGACTATGGTGATACACCTTCTTTCCCTGGGGTCTTCGAAGACGCGCTCCTGGCCGTGGGGGGAACTATTCTCTGTGTTAATGAGATCGTTAAGGGTAACTATAAGGTAGCCTTTAACCCTCAAGGGGGATTTCACCACGCGAAGAGGGATAGGGCGGCTGGGTTCTGCGTTTTCAATGACGTAGCGCTGGCAGCAGTTTTGCTGGAGAAGGCTGGTCATAGAGTAGCTGTATTGGACGTAGACGGTCATCACGGAGATGGGACACAGCAAATACTGTACGATAAGCCTATCCTCAAAATTTCGACGCACATGTATTACCCCGGCTTCTACCCGGGAACTGGCTATATCAACGAGCTCGGCGAGGGTGAAGGGTACGGGTACAGCGTCAACGTACCGTTGCCCCCGGACTCTGGTGACGACGTTTTCGAGTACGTCCTGGAAGAGCTGATAGAGCCTCTCTTAACCTTGTACAAGCCTTCCGTAGTCGTGTTGCAGTGTGGAGCGGATTCCCACCTGGGAGACCCTCTCGTGGGCCTTGCCCTAACTACTCTCTCGTACAGGACTCTGGCGGAATCTCTGAAGAAGTTGAGGGTTCCTTTAGTAGTCTTGTCAGGCGGTGGATATGTGAAGGAAGTAGCGGCAAGAGTGTGGTTATCGACACTCCTAGCTCTGCTCGGTGCAGCGGAGGAGGTGTTAAGCCCTTTAATGGACGAGGAAGAAGGGACTAAAAGCCCAGAATCCGTAAGGAGGTTGGTTGAGCGGAGAATCAATGATTTGAAAGCTTACTTGAGGGAGGTACACGGCGACCTATAGCTTCTTCACTAGGTCGTTTAAAGTGTTTAGGGGTGCGGCTATGTTACATAGAGATATAGGGGTTATAGTTATCTTCCCCTTGTTTAACAACATGTCCACGTCGCTACCCGGCTCTGGGTGCATAGGCTGGCCGTAAAGCCAGAAGTAGGGGTTTCTCCTCGGGTCAACTCTCCGTGTAAGTCTGTTCTCATACCTCTTCCTGGCTAATGGTGCTACAACTACTTCGTCGGTCGGCGTGGCAGGGAAATTAACGTTAATTACGTCTACACCCTCAGGCATGCCTTCCTCGAGTATGATGCGCGAGAGTTTCTCTACGAAGCTTTTAATCATGGAGGCGACGTCCTCCCTTTGAATACTTTCTGGGTCGTCCTCAGCATAACTAAAAGCTATGGCTGGTATTCCTTCCAAGGCAGCTTGTACTGCCGCACCAACAGTTCCAGAGGACAGTACGACTTGTACGCTCGTGTTATCCCCTAAGTTTACTCCCGAGACTACTAGGTCGAATCTCTCTCCGAAAATAGCTGATGCTACGTGTACGATGTCGCTAGGCGTGCCATTTATTAGGTACATTTTGACGTCGTCTAGAGTCAACTTATGCACTCTGAGGGGTTTATGGAGCGTTATTCCAAGCCCGCTGGCTGATTTAGGCGTCTCGGGGACCATAACCTTAACTTCTCCCAGCTCTCTAACGCTCTCGTACAGGAGTTTCAGTCCCGGACTGAAGGGACCGTCGTCGTTAGTTACCAAAATATTCCGCATGACCATAGTGTAGG
>CAZFWY010000049.1:0-9649 GCA_964522715.1 uncultured Thermofilaceae archaeon
AAGTACTCGGCGCAGGCTATGAAGTCGTCGAAGACGTTCTGCTTCTTATCCCTCATGCCCGCCCTGTGCCACTGCTCCCCGTACTCTCCCCCTCCTCTCAGGTTGGTTGCTACGAATACTCCGCCGTCTTCAGTAAGAGGGATTATGAAGGGGTAGAATTTAGGGGTTATCGATAACCCGAAGCCCCCATACCCGTAAAGCAGGACTTTGTCTTCTGGCGCGCCCTTCCTCTTGAAGATAAACATATGTATTCTTGTTCCATCTTTAGACGTGGTCCACGCCTCCTGTATTTCAAAGTCTCCTTCAATTCCCTCGGACAACACTAACTCTAGCCTACCGTCCCTAAGCCTGTAAAGCCTATACGGTATAGAGTAGGACGTGTACTTGAAGAGTACCTCTACGCCGTCCGTAGACATGCTGGACACAGTCCCAAGCCCCTTGAGGGGGATGCTGCCCAATTTCCTCCCGTCTAAGTCGTGTAGGTAGAGTTCCGAGTGCCCGTCTACCAATCGGTGAACGACCATGTACTCTCTAGCGGCGGTTACGCCCTCGATAAGGTACTCTTTCTCTCTTACGAGGACACGGCGATCCCCGTCTCTCCGCAAGGCTATAACCATCCCGCGCCCCTCACCCTCGTACGAGAGCACTAAATACCTGCCCCCGACGTAATCTACCGGGTAGGCAGGGTAGTCCTCGCTGCCGTACAGGAAAGACCAGTCGTCTGGGTCATTTATCTTACCACCGTAGGCCTTAACCCCTACCCAGCCGTAGTACAAGCTTAACAAGGCCTTAGAGTAATCAGTAGAACTCCTTATGGACAGGAGTATAGAACTCGGCAAGCCCTCTCCAAAAACCATCTCATCCCTCCCGTTCTCTCTCAGGAAAACCCTAGCCGCTGGCGGGCTAACTCCGTCAGGTGTCTTCTCCCTCCTATATTGCCTCACGTAGTAGTACTTGTCAGGGGCAAAGAGGACTATGCTGCGTATAACCCCGCGAAGCTCATCGAGGACTTCGCCCGTCCTGACGTCTATTACCCTAGCTATACCTTCATCGGAGCCCTGGGAGAAGGTGTAGGCGAGGAGCGGCTCAACCCTAGATGCATAATAGGAAGTAATCACGACATTATCACCCAGCTCGCTGGAATCGACCACCCTAAAGATCTCCCCGTCTTTAGACATGAAGTCTATCCTGTAAGAGGGACCAACCCGCCTAAACAGGAAGTACCCACCTCTACCGATCTTAACAGAGATTAAGGTGGGTATAGAGTAGTACCTGTGTATCCTATCGGCGAGAAGCCTGGAAAGTCTTGACAACTTACCCCTAGCGCGCCTATCCCTCTCAATAGCCCACCTAACTATTCTGGGGTCGTCTATGGCCTCAAGCCAGGTATAGGGGTCTTCGGTCATCACGCATCTACCCTTTAAAAGCGAATATCGCCTTAAATTTATTTACATGAAACCCACAGAGAATATCTACCCTCGATACTGCATGAGAGTTTTCATGATACAAAAATAAATTAGCCTCAATACATCTATTTTAACATACAAGTAGAAATTTAAACCTATTTAGCAAGTTAATGAGGAACTAAACGGGTCTTTGAAGTACTCATAGAGCAAGAGTACATCGACATGCGGGTGCCCTTAATTTCTCTATGTACTCCCCATAGCGCCCGAGCGTGCCGCTGGGTTGGGTAGCCGGTAAAGATTAAAGAGTTTTCACAGGAGTTTATGCCTTTGGTGCGAGGTATGGAAGGTAAAGGTAGAGTTCTACTAGTATTATTCCTGCCCTTTGCGCTAAATTTCTTAATATCTACGGCCATCGCCACCTACGTGATATCTACTACGAAAGCGCCCTCAGAGGAAATAGGCAGAGAAATCTTCAGGACAATTATGACCTACAACTTCTACTGGTCTATAATTCAGGTAACGTTTGGTCTCTACGCCGCTAGAGCAATGGGAGGATCAAAGTGGTTAAAGGAGCAGTACTCCAGAGAGGATTTCTCGGATGCCCTGAGAAGCGCTGGGCTAGTCTTAGGCCTCGTGGTAATATCTACAGCGGTAATCTGGGCCTTCCAGTTCCTAGCTGCCTTGTCCTCAGGAGGAATCGAAGCTTACTTCAAGACGTGGAAGGAGATGGTGGCCACGATACCCCTATGGTCTAGGCTATACTTCGTACTAGTCGCTCCCTTCACGGCGGGGATATTCGAGGAGATACTCTGGAGGGGCTACGGCATATCCAGATTGGAGGAACACATGGGTACTCGTAAAGCAGTCTTAGTGCAGGCGGTGGCCTTCGGATTGTGGCACGGCATATCTCTACATACGATAGCAACTGCGATAATAGGGTTGATCTACGGCTACGTTTACGCGTCTAGGAGGAGGCTCCTTGTAATATCTACAGCCCATGTGCTAACGGATATAATAGGTTTCTACCTAGCTTTCTTCACGTAGGGGAGGGATATGAAGCCCTCTGAGAGCGCCAGAACAGCGCTGAAGAACGTGTTAAAACTCGTGAGTGGGGAGAGGCTCCTAATAGTAGCAGACGAGGAAAGACTAGAGATAGCTAAGGCCTTCGCTGAAGCTGGGCTAAGCCTGGGGGCTTGGGTTAGACTTGTAGTCTTAACGCCCGGGGATGAGTTTCGCAGAGAGGTGCCAGGCTTCCTAAGGGAGATAATCATAGGGTCTAGGCCGGATGTAGCGGTTAACCTACTGAGGGGGATAGCAGCCGAAGTACCCTTCAGAATTTCACTGATAAAGCTGGAGACAGAGAACGCTGGGTCGAGGCTAGCCCACTGCCCTGGTATCACTATAGACATGTTGACTAAGGGAGCCCTGGCGTTAAGTGATGAGGACTACCAGGAAATGGCGAGGAGGGCGAGCGGTCTCCTAGCCGCTCTTGAAGGCACTGTCGAAGTGAGAGTAGAAAACCCCGACGGCACGAAGGTAACGATGTCCGTTAGGGGTAGGAACTTCTTCACGGATGTCTGGATGGTTAAGAACTGGGTCAACTTACCCGTAGGCGAAGTAATCGTAGCACCTGTGGAGACCAGCCTAGAAGGAGTTATAGTGGCCAGGGCGGCTGGGGGTATAGGCCTAGTGAAAGAGAAGATATGGCTGGAGGTCTCCGAGGGAAGAGTTAAGAGAATCCACAGCCCAAATAAAAAGGTCGAGGAGGAAGTCAGGAGGGTACTGGAGACAGATGACCAGTCCTCCTTAGCCGGGGAGTTCGCCATAGGTCTCAACAAGAAGGCGAGGATAGTACCCGAGTTCTTGGAGAGCGAGAAGGTTTACGGAACCGTGCACATAGCCTTCGGGAACAACTCGGACTTCCCAGGGGGCAAGAACAGGTCTAAGACGCACATAGACTTCCTAATAATAGAGCCGACCGTAGAGGTAGAGTACGAGGACGGGAAAAGGAGAACCATATTAAAAGGCGGAGTATTCGTTTAAGCACCAGAATCCCCAACCCCGTTGATCACTCAATTACAAGTTCTCCCCCAGCTCACGTTCTATGGACTCTGACCTCCACAGCGTCGTCCCTCCGCTTAGCCTCTACGAAGACTTCTTCTCCCAGCACTTTAACCTTAAGCTTCAAGTAATTGATGTCCCTCGGGAGGCACGGCGAGAAGAAAAGCTCTCCCCCACGTACGTCTAAGCCCATGAACGCCGTGATCAAGGCGTAAGTCGAAGCAGCGCTCCAAGCCTGCGGAATGTTCGCCCTCGGTACCGGACTAGGGGGCCCAGCTTTCCTTGGTAAGCCCGCAAATAACTCTGGGAACCCGTCAAGGAGGTAACCAGCCTCGAATAAGTCTTCGACCAGTCTAGATACTTCTTCGTGGAATCCCTGCTTGGCCAGTCCGAGCGCTATAAAGGCGTTGTCGTGGGGCCATATACTACCGTTGTGGTAGCTGAATGGGTCGTAGGAGACTTCGCGGCAGGATAAAGTCCTAATACCCCAGCCAGAGTATAGCTCCTCGCTGAACAAGGCGCGTACCAGTTCTCTACTCCTGTCTGAGGCCCCCATGAGTAGGAGGTGGCCTTGGTTTGACGCTAGGACTCTGGACTTCTTACCCGTACCTCCTATGGCTAGGGCGTAGTACCCCCTGTCCTCCAGCCAGAACTCCCTGTTAATCCTCACGTAGAGAGTCCTCGCGGCGTCTCTAACCCTGCTCTCATCTATCCCTATGACATCGGCTATGTCGGCGGCTACCTCCAGGGCCCTGTAGGCGTAGCCCTGTATCTCTACGACGGCCGCTGGCTTTTCTACCGGTCTCCCATCCTCGTACGGTATTCCTTCGGCGGAGTCCTTCCATCCCTGGTTCGCCAGCCCCCTACGCCCGCCCGAATAGGTCACGTAGCCCTCGTTCTCCACTTTGCCAAGCATCCACTCCACAGCTCTCCTTAAGTTGTCAGCTACCTCCCTAATCCCCTCTAAGTCGTTAGTCCACTTCAAGTACTCGCCAGCCAAGACCACGTAGAGGGGGGTGGCGTCCGCGCTCCCATAATAGAGCGAGAACACCGTCCTACCCGCCAGCGAGAGTTCGTCCACCCTTACCTCGTGGGGTATCTTACCAGGCTCCTCTTCCCTCTCCGGGTTAAAATACCTGCCCTGCAGCTCTCCGAGGGTTTTAAGCGTAGCTAGGGCGTACTCGGGGTAGTAGGGGAGGAGGTAAAGAGCGCTCAGTATACTATCCCTCCCAAAGATACAGGCGAAGCTAGGTATTCCCGCTAGGAGAACAGGGCCGTGAGAGGTATGATAAGTTAACAAGTCTAAGTCTAGCGTTGACACGTCTAGCACGCGGTTAATCCTAAAGGAATCCGTTCGTACTCTTCTCTCAAGGGCTACTTGCCGCGGTCTTGGGTTAGCGTACCCCACTTTCCCCGTGAAGCCGGGAGAGAGGATCACGGAGAAAGAACCGTTAGGTTCTAGGCGTGTCTTCACCACGCCATTACTGAGGCTAGCCCCGGAGGCTTTAACCTCCAGGGTACGAGTCAGGCCGTCTATCCCCCTATACACGTATCTAAGCCCGCCGTTTACCCTCTCCAGCCTTATCTCCCTCCGGATGGGCTTACCCCCGCGAACCTCAAATATGCTCTCAAACCTCACGCCGAACTCCAAAGTGAAGGATAGGGGATCCCCGCCCCAAACGTACCTCACAGTTTCCCTTAAGGCCCCATCCTCGCCCACTCTCCTCTCCCTAGATATCAGGGCGCGGCCAGCCTTGAGCCAGAAAACTAAGCCCCAAGGGGATATACGCTCGTAACTCAGGGGGGAGAGGTCATACTCCTCCACTCTCAACTTCAAGTTAGAGACGTAGCGGGTATCCCATGCGTAGTACCCGTGGCTGGGCTCTGAGAAGTCGCCGCGTATATCCGATACTACGAAGAACCCCGAAAAAGCGGTTAAGGGTTTCCTCATCACTCAACCCTCTCAATCCTCACCCTGTAGGCCTCTATGTCCTCAACCTCCGAGTCGAAGCCCCCTATCGCTAGCTCCTCCCCGCCCACGTCTAACGTGAAGTTATTCACCTCCACAGTCCTCTCGACGCGGACAACCTCCCCCTTTACGGATACGGGCTCCCTAGTCTTGACGTACCAGCCGTCCACGTGCACCCTAGGCTTCAAACCCTTGGAGAGCAGGGCTTCCAACTCGTTTAGAGCCATCCCGAACTCCAGGAAGGTCTTGGGGTAGGACTCGGGGGATAGAGGCCAGGAGAGCACTTCATCGGCTGTTTTCCAGCCTCCCTCAAATATGTTTAGAAGCCTCCATATCAAGTCCTTCTCCGTGATGTAGAAGCCGTAGACCTCGGTCTCTGGAACGGGCAACTTATACGGGCTGTAGAATCTCCTCCTAGCGTAAACCGTGACCCTGGTGTCGGACGTAACCATTAGGAAGTTCCCCAGCCTGTTCTTCCTCAGCTTCAACGTAGCATACCTGGACAGGTTCTCCCTAACCTCCTCCGGAACATCGGGGAAAACTATCAAGTACATGTTAACCCTCCTGCTCAACGTGTTCTCAACAGCATCTATTATCTCCGTCAAGACTCGGGTGGGGAGTTCCGCGCAGACCTCCACCTGGGCGCTGCCTAGAACCTCCAGTATAGCGGCCTCCAACCCCTCGTACCCCCTTATCAGGTAGACCAGGGCTTCGCCCTCAACCTCCTTCTCTACCGCCTTCAATTTGTCTAAGAGTTCCACAGCTTCAGCCTTTAGATTCTTAATCACGTGTACACGCGTGTCGAAGAGAGAAGCCAAGTCGTTAGCCGCGTACACCTTAGGCCTGCCGACGGAAGCCCTAATGAAGCCTTTCCTTATAAGGCTCGAAAGTATATTGTACAATTGAGGCTGGTGGACGCTCTCAAGGGTTTCTAGTAGTTCTTTTACGGTGGCAGACCCCCTAACAGCTATTGCGATATATACTTCTGCCTCCTTCTGGGTTAATCCTATTCTTCTGAGGATTGATTGCAATCTTCTTCTCTCACTCTCCAAGCTATCCCCTACTCAATTTACCCCTAGAGAATATATTTTTTTCTAAGGGAAAATCTTTAAATACTATAAATTATTAGTATATATCGACGCGGGTGGAAAAATGCCTACGAAAGTGCCTAAAACAACGGCTATCCTCCTCGTGGTAATACTCATCCTCGGCATCGCCGTCGCCTACCTCGTTCTTAACCCCCCAGCTAAGCCTGTTGAGAAGGTATACATCAGGTTCGCTGGCTGGAGCGCCGGAGAGACAGAGATGAAGAATTACGAAAAAATGATAAAGAGATTCGAAGAGCAGAACCCGAACATTGAGGTTAAGTACGAAGTTATAACTCAGATGTTCCACGAGAACATACTCGCCAGCTTTGGGGCTGGTGTGGCGCCGGACGTGTTCTACGTGGACACCAGCTGGGCTCCAACCTTCGTAGAGAAGGGAGCCCTATACCCCGTGGACGAGCTGGCTTCCCCCGAGTTCATAAACCAGTTCTACGACTTCTTAATCGAGCCTTTCAGGGGCAAAGACGGGAAGATATACGGCCTACCCAAGGACTGGAGCATGCTAGCCCTATTCTGGAATAAGAAACTCTTCGCCCAGGCAGGGCTAAGCGGGCCCCCGGACACCTGGGAGGAGCTATTAGAATACGCGAAGATAATAGCCGATAAGACGGGCAAGCCGGGCCTAGCCATATACCTCGGAGGTTTCAACAGGTACGTACCCGTAGCTATAGGTTACGGGGCTCCTAAGCCCTGGTTCGAGAAGCCCGGAGACGAGGCTTGGTTTGACAGGCCGGAGGTTAAAGAGACTCTTATCTGGTACATAAATCTTTACAGGGAGGGTAAGCTCGCGAGGGAGGCTGAGGGTAAGGCACCGTACGTAGTCCAGCCAGCAGATGTGGGCGCCGGGTGGCTCGGGGACGCGTTCGGGAAGCAAGAGGTAGCCATGGTTATCAGTGGCAACTGGATGATACCATTCCTGGCTGACCAGTTCCCTGACTTCAAGTTCGGGGAAGACTGGGATATAGCCCCCGTACCGAAGGGGCCCAAGGCGAGGGCTACTATGGCCTACACCGTGGCTCTCGGTATAAACTCTAAGACGGAGAATCCCAAAGCAGTGTGGAAGTTCGTAGAGTTCATACTGGGTAAGGAAGGTCAGCACGAGTTAGTAGTTAAGATGGGCCACACGCTACCCTCTATTAAAGGCCTTGAGGAAAGCCCCGAAATGTGGCCTCAGCACAAAAAGACCCTGGGCTTCAAATATGACAAAGTCATAGTGTTCCTCTGGGGCCCGAAGAGCGGAGAGCTGGAGGGTAAGATAAGCGACGTGATGGCCGCGGCTATGAGGGGAGAGCTGGAGCTAGACCAAGTCATACCAACTATTAAGGAGGCCGTTAGATCAGTACTTGGAGGATAGCTTAAAAAGGTGTCTTAATTGTCGAATATTTTTTCTAATTTTTTTAGGAAAGCGTCTCGTAGGGAGACCTTAGAGGCGGTCGCCCTCATATCCATAGCTGTGGCTTTCAATATGACCTTCGGCTACTTCTCCGCGTTCTTCGCCGTCTACCTTAGCTTCTTCGAGTGGGACTACATAGGCCCTATGAAGTTCGTAGGTTTAAAGAACTATGAGTTGATGGTTAAAGACCTGCTTGAGGGAGCTATGGGTGCTTCCTACTTGATAACGCCTTTCTTCACGGGGCTCAAGAACATCCTACTGTATACGGCTATAGTCGTACCCGTCCAGACCTTCCTAGCGATAGTACTCGCAGTACTAGCCAACCAGAAAATCAAGGGTATACAGTTCTTCAAAGTCAGCTACTTCCTACCAGCGACGACTTGCCCAGTCATAGTCTCCCTAATATTCGTCTGGCTTTTCATGAAGAAGGGATTCATAAACTACGCCCTCAGCTTCGTAACCCCGGGATTCCAACCAGACTGGCTAAACGACAAGAACTACGTCCTAATGGCTATGGCCTTAGTGGCTATCTGGGGTACCAGCGGCCACTTCTTCGTGTCTTTCTTAGCCGCTCTACAAGCAATACCCAAGGAAGTGTACGAAGCCGCCATGTTAGACGGAGCTGGGCCCATAAGGAGGTTCCTCTACATAACAATACCCCTACTGAGGCCCATGGTCACGTACGCCGTGGTCATGGGGCTGATAGGGGCCCTACAAATGTTCGACCTGGCGTGGGTAATGGCGGGGTCGGGAGGAGGCCCCGGAGGTTCTGGGTACACCATAGCTATGGACATATACAACGAGGCGTTCACAAAGCTTAGACCAGGCGTAGCCGCGGCTAAAAGCATGTTCTTATTCGCGATAATATTCACCACAACCTACATCTACCAGAAGAAGTACGGGGGTGTAATTAGGTGAGGATTAAGCAGGTCATTTGGCTCGCCTTCACGTTCATGGTGCTGGTCTGCTTCGCCTTCATCTACCTAATGCCCTTCTTAAGATCAGCCGTCGCGGCCTTCATGACTTGGGAGCAAGCGTCGAAGTACCCTCCAGAGTGGATACCCGACCCCTTCACTCTCGAGAACTTCGAGAAACTGTTCAGGCTTAAGTTCTTCCCCCGCTGGATACTGAACTCAGCCGTCTACGCGGGGATAATAGTAGCCGGCAACGTGATATTCACCTCTATGGCTGGCTACGCATTCGCCAGGCTGAGGTTCCCCGCTAGAGACGCCCTCTTCTCAGCCCTACAAGCCCTAATGATGATACCAGGCTTCGTAACCCTAGTACCGAACTACATTATAATATACAAGTTAGGGCTCGTCGACAACATAATCGGGCTGGCGATATTAGGAATAGTAAACGTGTCGAGCATATTCCTCATGAGGCAGTACTTCCTCAGCCTCCCAGAGGACATCTTCGAAGCAGCGAGACTGGACGGATGCGGCCCCATAAAGACCTTCTTCTACATAGCCCTACCACTAGCCAAGCCAGCCGTGGGGGCGGTCGCGGTTTACCAGTTCTTGGGGGCTTGGAACGCCTTCCTAGGCCCCTTGGTATTCCTCAGGAGCCCCGAGAACTTCACGTTACCCGTGGGGCTGAGCTTCGCGTTCCAGAGAACTATGTGGGTCGAATACACTCCTATAATAGCTGGGAGCTTAATAGCCTCGCTACCCACTATAGTGCTATTCGTAACCCTGAACAAGTACCTGATCAG
>CAZFWY010000049.1:9749-11191 GCA_964522715.1 uncultured Thermofilaceae archaeon
CTACGTGTTAAAATTCACTTATAAAACTGACAATTCCCTCAGGCCATAGTCTTCCTTAACAGCGCGGGGTTATTTTCCAGATCCTCTGGTTTTAAGGCTCTCCTGGGGCGTCTGCCCAGCACGAAGTACAGATTCTCCATGGCCTGGCGTACCAGGTCTACGTCTTCCACGAACAGCCAGAGAGTGGACGCTATGCACGAGATGCTCCTGAACACCAAGGGGACTGTGACCGACTCCCAGGTTCTAGCCCTAATGTAAGTCCTCTTGTACGTCCCTCTGACTGGGTCGTAGCCCGAGTGGACTGAGAAGCTGACTTCCTCGGGCTTGGGGTTCTCCACTATGAAGTCCTTATACCCCGCCCTGAAGATGTAATGTATCCTATCCATCTCCTCTATAACTACCACGCCATCGTCTTTTAGCGCGGCAGTCGTAGAGGCTAGCAGGCGGGGGAACTGCCAAGCGTCGAAGTGAGGTAGTATCGCGCCGTACATTAGAGCTAAGTCGAACTTACCCAGGGTGTGAACCTTTAAGGCGTCCATCTCATAGGCCTCCGCGGCGACTCCCTCCTCCCCGGCGAACTTGAGGCTGTCCCTAACAGCGTCCCTCCTTACGTCCACCATTACGAGCCTAACACTCAAACCCCCCTCTATTAGGACTTTGGCCAAAGCTACACCTCCTATACCCCTACCAGCGCCTATATCCACGACGCTGACCTCCCTTCTCCCCACTAATTCCTTAAGCCAAGGGTGTTCTAGGAGCTTCTTGAAAGCTCTGAGAGCCCCGCGGTATCTCTCCCGACCTTCCGGAGTCCATGGGTCGTCTTTCCAGAGGGCTATCCTGTAAGCCCTCTCCAGGTCTCTGGCTGACATATGGTAGTGATGCGAGGCGGGGTAAAATAGTTGAGGCTTATGAACTATCCTCTGTTTACTAGAGGTAATCCTCGGTTTGCCAAAATAGGGTATGAGCATAGACATATTTCTCCGTGGAGAGTTAGGTTAATGGTGTGGGTATGGAGTATAGAGTAGCTCTAGCTGTATTGATGATTCTAGTGGTTGTTCTAGGGATAGCTACGGCGTGGCTCTTCGTAGAGGTAAGCTCCCTTAAGGCCGGGTACGAGGAGTTGAAACAGCAATACTTGGAGCTGAGGGAGGAGTATAAGGAGCTGCTGGGCAGGTATGAGGATATCTCTAGGAAGTATGACTCCCTGAAGGGCAAGTACGCGGAGATAGCGGAGGAGTTGGGCGAGGTTAGAGATTTCGCGTTGAACCTGGCTAGCGAGTTGAAGATTTTCACCTCTAGGCTCGAAGATCTTGAGAACGTTTCCCAGACCATTAAGTCCCAGTACGAAGAGGTTTCGAAGGAGGCGGACTACATAGTCGAGGCCCTACTAAATCTCTCAGACTTCCTCGTGGAGATCGAGGAGATGCTGGGCTTGATCTCTT
>CAZFWY010000050.1:0-11060 GCA_964522715.1 uncultured Thermofilaceae archaeon
GGCTCTTGGTGGCGCTAGGCATTTTAAGTCGTATGGGTGGAGTTCTCTACCTAGGCAGGCAGGTCGAGGGTATGGGGCATAAGGGCCTCAGCCACCGGGTTAAGGGATGGTCAGATTATATCTTCAAGCCTTTTAATCTCGAATTCCGGGTTTAAGTCGCGGATAATGTCTCGAAACGCTTTTTCACTGGGTATTTCTCGGATGTCTCTGTCTTCCGTCATTAGGGCGTCCGCTCGGTTAATAGCTGTTGAAAGAATGAGGCAGTCTATGAAGTCGCTCAGCACCCTCCTCAGCTCGAAGGCGGTCAGCAGTATAGGAGTATCGTAGACGGGGACCTTGCCCACCCTGTCATCGTATAGGAGAGCCCTTATGCCTCTAGTCACCCTCCCAGGGGTGAGAACTCCGGCGGCGACGTACTTGGCGCCTTTAGCTGAAAGCTCGAAAAAAGTAATCTCGCTCATCGAGACCTCGTGCCCCCTCTCGATCAGCTTGACGACTGCGTCCCGGGGAACGCCCTTAACAGAGACTCCTATAGCCGGTAAGAAGTATGTGGTGTCTAGCAATAACTTCATAGCTCGGCCTCCCGGGAAAGCTTCCTCCTGAACTCGTAGAACTCCTCCACCGTGATCTCGACGGCTGTCGGCTCCCTCAGGACGTCTTCGAGGCTTGGGACGGGCTCCACCACCAGCCTACCCCTCTCAACCCTATAGACCACCTTCATGTGGGGCTTAAGCCCCAACGCCTCCCTAATCTTCTTAGGAGGAAACAGCTCACCCTTCGAGCCCACACGACCCACAATTATCATACGGAGCAACCGAGTAGAAAATTAAAAACTCGATTACTTAAAAATTTTCGAGCATAAAGACTTTCACCAGAACTTTCAACTTTCCACGCGGAGGAGGTTAAAGGTATACTGGCAGAGATGGATGAAGACTTGGAGCACTATAGATGGAGAACTTATAATGGGTTGTTGTTGAGGGAGATTTGGCGTGGTAAGCGTTATAGTAGTATTACTTCTTTGGCGTGGTCTTTTAGTCTTTGCCAGTCTCTGTCTCGTGTTGCGACTTTTAGTCTTTTCTTCTTGGCGGTTATGGCGTTTAGGGCGTCTCCGGGGTCAACGTCTCTATGCAGGATGAGGTTTACAGCCTCTTTAAAGTCCTCCACCTCTAAGCCTTGTTCGATTACTTTGATGCCTAGTTCTCGGAGTAGGCTTGGGAGTAGCTCTATTAGCCTCTCGTAACCCTTGGCGCGCTCGTAGTCGCCCTCTGCAAGCCTCCTGTTTCTCGACTCTAAGGCCCAGTTAATGTATTCTAGTAGCACTACTGGTGTTGCGTAGAGTTGCTCTTCGAGTGTTAATAGCGCCCTTAGCTTTCTCGAGACGAGTATGTTCGTGTCTACGAGTGTCCCTCCAGCTTCCTCCATATCCCCACCCTTGCGAGTTTCTCTACCTCCTTAGGCGTCGGCTCTCCAAGTTCTGCCAATAAGTCGAGGTACTCCTCTAGGATGCTCTTCCCGTAGAGCTTCCTCACAGCTTCTTGGAGCCTTTCCCTCGAGGTCGCTACTACTAGTAAGTCGCCCTTACTGACCAGGTAGACAACTCTACCCTTAAGTCTAGACGACAAATATATTCGCCCTTTCGAGTCCACCTTACGAGTCTCTACAGCTAAGCTCACCAAGACCCACTCGCCCTACCTAAACATCCCACTTCTCAATAAAAGTTTACCCCACACAACGGCTAGCGCTATGGAATCCGCCGTCTTCAACTCAGTACTTCTTCTACACATAGACTGTTAGAGGAGGCTGGATTTGAGGAGGTCTTTAGAGGGAGATATCGTGCTAGTACGGGTACCTTGGTTAAGGCGGTGTTCGCTACGGGGGAGGGCAATGAGCTAGTGGGGTCGATAATGGATGACGTTCCCGTATCTCACATAGCATCTCTCGAATATTATCTATGTTAAGGTTAAGCGTGGAGTATAGCTGTTGCAGGATCGAGGGGGAGTAGCGATAGTTAGGGGTGGTGGAGGATTTGCTTTAGTCTCTCGGGTGTGATTATTATCTTCTCTACCTCGTACCTGTTGTTGAGGAGGAACTCTATGAACTGTCTATCTATGGTTAGTAGCTTTAGGTTTAAAGCCTTAGCTGTGCTGTAGTGCAGGGCGTCGATATAGTCTCTGTGCCCTGCCCTGTATATTCTAGCCGCTTCTACGTAGGCTTCTGGTGGTGGGCCAGCTAAGTTGTACGTCTTTCTTATCGCGTCGATCCCCACTTCGACTCGTCTTAGCGCCTTCGAGTTCGCGATTCTAAGGATCTTCCACATAGCCTCTAGGAGCCCGGCTTCGAGGTAATACACGTTGATCTTCCTAAATAGGGGTATGACTCTCTCTGCCTCTTCTTCTATCCCTACGCCTAGGGCTGGCAGTAGGAATGAGGTGTCGATTAGTACTGCGAGCCTATTTAGCGTACCTCTCCTGCTCCTCAACACTCTCTTCCTCCAGCTCTTTTAGTGTGACTTTGGCGAATTTCTCTCCGTGTACTGAGAGCCAGATGGCGTCTGGGACTACCTTAAGGATTATGCAGTCACCCTTAACCTCTACTCTTAGTCTTGACCCCTCCTCGATGTTTAATGCCTCAGCTATAGCCTTGGGGATTACTATCGTCCTTCTCTTACCGACTCTAATTTCCGTAGTCACCCATTATCACCACAATATCAGATATATGTTTTAATCTGAAAATAATTATAAGTCAGATTATTATATCTTTCTGAAAATGTGTAGAGTATTAAAGCCTAACGGTAACTGATGTGTATTTAACTCGCTTAGGTGTTTTGTAGTCCCTGGATAGAAACCTCTATTATGCGCTGGGACGACGTTCTTTGGCACGTTAGCGAGTACCCGCCTAAGGGCGCTGCTCCCAGAGGAGACTTGGGCATTTTCCTGTTAGGGCATGACGCCCGTACTCCTAAACCGCCCTTAGCTCCCCGGGGGCTGGGCGGTTTCAATTTCGGGCCGTGAGCCCGAAGGCGCGTAGCCCTTTGCGCCGGCTGGGCCCCGCCCCCGACACATTTATACTCCTAAGTATTTATAGAGCGTGAAGTTCCTCCCAGAAGCTGGAGCAAAACGTTAGACAGGAAAATATTTTGTACTTAGACCCCCTCCTAGGGGTTGTGTGGTTAAGAGGAGAGCTGGGTAGGGATGAGTCTGGATGAGGGTGCTTGTTACGGGTGCGGCTGGGTTTATAGGGTCGTATATAGCTGTGACTCTGGCGGAGCAAGGCTTCGACGTGACGTGCCTAGATAATCTCTCTAGAGCGAAAAAATATGCTTTGAAGCTCCTGGGGGAACACGGCTTGGAGCTCGTAAAGGCGGATATTAGGCATCCTCTGGATATCCCGCCCCCAGACTGGGTAGTCCACTGTGCCGCCTACATAAGCGTCGAGGAGTCTATAGTTAAACCTGCGGAGTACTGCGACGTGAACGTTACGGGGACTGTAAAGCTCTTCAAACACCTATACGGGAAAGGTACTAGGAACTTCCTATACGTGAGCTCAGCCGCAGTCTACGGGAAACCCCTGAAACTACCAGTACCGGAAGACCACCCCTTAAACCCCCTGTCTCCTTACGGGGCTAGCAAAGTCTCGGCCGAGGTCTTCGTAAGAACGTTCTCGCGCTACCTCCCAGGTTACAACTACGTCATAGTTAGGCCGTTCAACGTATATGGCCCCGGTCAAAGCGGGGAGTACGCGGGCGTAATAGCCAAGTTCGCCGAGCGGCTGGTAAAGGGCGAACCCCCCGTGATATACGGGTCAGGCGAGCAGACCAGGGACTTCATCTACATCCAAGACCTGACAGACGCCATACTAACGATCATCACGGAGAACGTTGTTAATGAGACGTTTAACGTAGGGACGGGTATGCCGACAACCATAAACACGCTTGCAAAATTAATGGCAGAGATAGCTGGCGTCGACGTGGAGCCTATCCACGCACCGCCAAGACCGGGAGACATACCGCATAGCTACGCGGATATAACCAAGATAAGAAAGGTGGGGTGGAGGCCGAAAACCGCGCTGAACGAAGGGCTGCGAAGGACCTACCAGTGGCATAAGAACAAGCTGCGAATTCAGAGGTAGGCTATTATGAGCATATACGTTAAAATAGAGCTTTTTGACGGGAGTAAAGGTGTTAAAGTAAAATTTAATTAAATGTAATTACGTTTTCGTGGCTGTATGGGGAGGTATACTACTGTGTCTATTCCGGTGACGCTGTACCGCAGGATTAAGAAGATTATCGAGGGTACGGGGTTCACCAGCGTGTCCAGCTTCGTGACCTACGTGTTGAGGGAGGTGGTGACCGCGTACGAGGAGAGGATGAGCGAGGAGCCCTTCACAGAGGAGGATAGGGAGGCTATAATCGAGAAGCTCCGGAAGCTGGGCTATCTGTGAGGTGGTGTGTATGGTTTCTAGGCCTCACGGAGGTAGGCTCGTTAGTAGGCTGGTTTCGGATAGGAGGAGGGCTAGGCTGGAGGAGGAAGCGAGGGAACTCGTCAAGATAACCTTACCCCTGGAGTACGCGGTGGACGTCGAGAACATTGCTAGGGGTGTTTTCAGCCCGTTAGAGGGGTTTATGACACAGGAGGAGTACCTGTCTTCGCTGCACGACATGAGGTTGCCCGACGATACGCCTTGGACTATACCTATAGTGCTAGACGTAGACCCTGAGGAGGTGGGGGATGTTAAGCCTGGGGATGATGTAGCTTTGTACTACAACGGGAGGCCTATAGCCCTGTTAATGATAGAGGATATCTATGGGTGGGACAAGGCGGAGTACGCGGAGAAGGTCTACAAGACCAGGGACGCTGGCCACCCAGGCGTAGCTAAGACTATGAGTAAAAAGGAGCTACTGGTCGGGGGCAAGATAACTCTCGTGAACAGCGTCCCGACGCCTTTCGACAGGTATACGCTGTGGCCTATCGAGACCAGGATACTGTTTAAGGAGAGAGGTTGGAGGACTATCGTCGGCTTCCAGACTAGGAACGTGCCGCACATGGGCCACGAGTACGTGCAGAAAGCCGCACTAACCTTCGTAGACGGCCTCTTCATAAACCCCTTAGTAGGATGGAAGAAGAAGGGTGACTACAGGGACGAGGTAATTCTAACAGCCTATGAAGCCCTGATCAAGCACTATTACCCCAGAGATGTAGTGGTATTAGCGGTCCTTAGAACCTCTATGAGGTACGCTGGGCCGCGAGAAGCTGTTTTCCACGCAATTATGAGGAAGAACTTCGGCTGCACGCATTTCATTATTGGTAGGGATCACGCTGGCGTAGGGAACTACTATGGCCCCTACGAGGCTTGGAATATCTTCAAGGAGTTCCCAGACCTTGGGATAACCCCCCTCTTCATAAGGGAGGCCTTCTACTGCAAGAGGTGCGACGGAATGGTTAACGAGAAGATATGCCCACACGCCGAGGAGTACAGGGTGAAGATAAGCGGCACGCGCATAAGGGAGATGATTAGGAGGGGCGAGCGGCCCCCCGAATACTTAATGAGGCCCGAGGTGGCCGAAACCATACTATCCTTTGAAAACCCGTTCGTAGGTGAGTGAAGTGGGTAGAAGACTGCTAGTTATAGGGTTAGACTGCGCCCCGCCCAAGCTCCTCTACGAGGAGTTTATAGATGACCTACCAACTCTAGGCTCTCTGCTGAAAAGCTCAGAGAGAGCGTTTCTGAAGTCTTCCCACCCACCAATAACCATACCTGCGTGGCTAGTAATGGTTACTGGTAAACAGCCCGGAGAGCTAGGTATCTACGGGTTCCGGCATAGGAAGCCAGGCGCGTACAACGACTTTTACATAGTAAACTCTAAGTTCGTCAAGTATCCTACTATTTGGGACGAGGCGGGCAAGAAGGGCCTTAAGAGCGTAGTGATAGGGTTCCCCCCGAGCTATCCCCCAAAGCCTATCAGGGGTTTCCTCATAACGGACTTCATAACTCCAAGTAGCGATGTCAACTACACGTTTCCCCCGTTTCTCAAGCGTGAGCTAGAATCTAAGTTTGGGCATTACATCTTCGACGTCAAGTTCAGAGTGGAGGATAGGGACAGAGTTAAGAGAGAACTCTGGGAGATGACTAAGCAGCACTTCAAGGTATACTCCTACATGGCCCAGAGGGCTAAGTGGGACTTCTACATGTTCGTTGAGATAGGGGTAGATAGGATCCAACACGCTTTCTGGGGATATATGGATCCAGAACACCACAAGTACGTGCCAGGCAACAAGTACGAGAAGGTGATAAAGGACTACTATAGGCTAATAGACGAGGGAGTAGCTAGCCTCCTGGAAGCCGTACCTAAAGACACGGTTATAGCCGTAGTATCCGACCACGGGGCCAAGAAGATGAAGGGGGCCTTCGTAGTGAACCAGTGGCTAGCGGAGAAGGGCTACTTAAAGTTAGAAGATGAGAAGCTAGCGCCCGGGACAGAGCTTAAAGACGCCCCAGTGGACTGGTCTAAGACTATTGCTTGGGGGTGGGGCGGCTACTACGCGCGGGTATTCATAAATGTAGAGGGGAGGGAGCCCAAGGGGGTAGTCAAGAGAGAGGACTACGAGCACTACAGGGACGAGCTGGCGGAAGAGTTCAGAAACATTAGAGGGCCGAACGGGGAGAAGTGGGACACGAAGGTTTACAAGCCAGAGGAACTATACCCCGAGGTTAACGGCGACCCGCCAGACCTCATAGTTTACTTCGACGACCTGAGCTGGCGTAGCGCTGGGACGCTGGGCTGGCCGACGAAGTACCTTAGGGAGAACGACAGGGGGCCTGACGACGCGGTACATGACTGGTACGGGGTACTGGCAATATATGACCCAGAAGGCAGTATCTCCCTGGATAGAAAGGTTGTCAGTATAGACGAAGTACGCGGTATCTTCGCCGATATTCTGTGGGGTGGCTAGGGCTTGGAGAAGGGGTTTGTAATCTGGTTCACCGGCCTACCGGGCTCGGGGAAGACTACTGTAGCTAGGCTAGTCGTAGCAGAGCTTAGACAGCGCGGGTACAAAGTTGAACTCTTAGACGGAGACGAAGTCAGGAGATGGCTGAGCCCCGAGGCTGGCTTCACTAGAGAGGATAGGCGCAGGCATTTAATACGCGTCGCCCACGTTTCCCGCTTACTGGCTAGGAACGGAGTAATAGTCGTCTGCAGCTTCGTATCCCCTTATAGAGATGTTAGACGCGAAATTAGGGAGATCGTAGAGCGCGACGCACCATTCGTCGAGGTATACGTGAAATGCAGCCTTGAAGAATGCATACGGCGAGACCCTAAAGGACTGTACAAAAAGGCCTTAAAAGGGGAGATCAAGCACTTCACAGGGATAAGCGACCCATATGAACCCCCCGAGAAACCCGAGATTACCTTGGACTCCGAGCGCGAGTCCCCTAAGGAAAACGCTAACCAAGTGATCAAATATCTCGTTAAAGCTGGTCTACTCGACTAATCTCTTCTTTCATAGAAATAAACTAGCGCAATAACCGTAGTTTAACCGGGAAACTTCTAGAGATTTTCTCATATAAGTTAAAGCTAATTAAAGTTACTTGATGTTATTAAAACCAAGAAATAAGAAAGTTTGTCACGGTCATAAGTAGCCTAGGGCTCTCAACCTTTCCTTTATCTTCTCCTCTTCCTCGGGGGTTAAGGCTTGTTCTTCCTCCTCGGAGAGTAGCTCGTTTAAGACGAACTCTACTAGTTCATCTACACTGCTGAAATCGCCGCTCTCCTTCACATACTTCTCCGCCTTCTCGTACAGCTCCTTTGAGATATGGACAGCGACTTTCTCGCTCATACGAAAGAGGAAGTAAAGAGGGAATATTAAACTTAGCGACGCAAGACCTCAGCTCCCCAGCTATTCTAGATAAGGTGAGGAAAAGCTATGAGAGGGAATTTAGCAATGAGCCGCACCTCATTTCTCAGTATGATTTTGCTTGCTCTTAATAGTGAATTTTAGATGGGCTCATTTAGGTATGATACTTAGTACTCCATTAACTATTTAGTTAAGCTTTTCACAGGGTGTTTGAGGATTTATCAGGAAGGACAGGGAAGTATGTCGCGTAAAGACCTATTGTCCGTCGTTACGGGAGGTTGTGGCTTTATAGGTAGTCACTTAGTGGACAGTATATCTAGGCGTAGCTCTAAGGTAATAGTTATTGATAACTTAAGTTCGGGTAAACTTGACAACGTAGCACGTCACTTAGATAAGCCGTATTTTACACTTGTAAATGGAGATCTAAAAAGTGGGGTGAATGGACAGAGTACTTTCAAGACGTAGACGTGGTTTTTCACTTTGCTGCGAACCCAGAGGTTAGGGTTAGCGTGACTGATCCTCGCGTGCACTTCGAGGAGAACGTGGTAGCTACTTTCAACGTTCTAGAGGCCTGCCGCGTTAACGACGTACCCTTGTTAGTCTTCGCCAGCTCCAGTACTGTTTACGGAGACGCCAAAGTCATACCTACACCAGAGGATTACAGCCCACTAGAACCAATCTCAGTATATGGGGCTTCTAAGCTAGCCTGCGAGAACCTGATAATCTCTTACAGCAATCTCTACGGCATCAGAGGGTTGATAATTAGGTACGCGAACATAGTTGGCCCTAGAAGCAACCATGGGGTGATAATAGACTTTATACGTAAGCTAAAGAGCACCTCTTCAAAGCTAGAGATCCTGGGCGACGGGTCCCAGAGGAAGAGCTATCTCTACGTGGACGAGGCTGTAGATGCTACGTTACACCTATTAGAGTTTTTCAAGTCGTCTGGGAGGAGCTACGACATATACAATGTGGGGAGCGAAGACTGGGTCACAGTGAAGGAAATAGCGGATATAGTCGTTGACGTAATGGGTCTTAGGGGGGTTGAGTACGTCTATAAGTCAGCGACTCCGGACGGCAGGGGCTGGCCGGGCGACGTAAAGCTGATGTTACTGGATATCTCAAAATTGAAATCAACGGGGTGGAAGCCAAGGTGGAGTTCCAGAGAGGCTGTCAGAAAAACAGCTGAACATATCTTAGGAAGGAGTTCCTAATCTGGCTCTATTATGTTCAGCTTCCTTATTTCTCTGGCTAGGTTTAAGTGCGAGTACAGCCTGTCTATATCCTCGGGTTTTACCTTCTCGTATTTCTCCGCTGAGCCTATGTCGAACCATTCCCCCTCGAATACGTAGGCGTTTACGTATCCTCCCTCTTTAACTAAAGGCGAAACTATATCCTCTATAATGTCCTTCTCTCCTCTGAGGTTTCTGTACCTATGTAATACATCCGTATTTATCGCTAAGATTCCTACGACTGCTAGGTTCTCCATCTTCGGCTTCTCAACAAGCCTTACAATCTGCTTATCGGGAGTTATTTCTGCCACGCCTACAGGGACTCTGTAGCCGCCCGCTAGTGCTATTGTTACTTCGGCCTTGCTATTCTTATGATGTGTCAACATGTCAGCTATGTCTATGTTAGTGAGTATGTCTCCATAGTACACTAAGACAACGTCGCTACCCTCAAAGGCACCAGCGTTATAAGCGTTGATTAAGGCCCCTCCAGTGCCTTTCATCTTCTCGCTATCCAGCATATAGGTTATGTTTACGCCGAATCTACCTCCATCCCCAAAGTAGTTCATGATCTGGTTCGCCTTGTACCCTACGAGAAGCGTTATCTCTCTAAGACCGTGGTAAGCTAAATGCCTCACTATATATTCTAGCACTGGTTTCTCTAGGCTGCCCACGGGTATCATAGATTTCTGGAAATAGTTAGAAAGGGGCTTTAATGCTTCACCACGACCACCGCATAGGACAGCTCCCTTTACCCGGCTCCCCATAAGTTCCACCTTAGACTGAACATGCGAAGCATTAATAGAAGTCCTTTAGTTTGATATTAAATGTTTGTTCATTTTAGAATTAAGTGCGAAGCTCTAAACTTCGCTGAGGTGAATGTGAGTGTTCGACGTGATTATAGTAGGCGCTGGCCCGTCAGGATCTACTGTCTCATACTTATTAGCGAAGGAAGGCTTAAGGGTTGCATTAGTAGAGAAGTTTAAGTTGCCTCGTTTCAAGGCATGTGGTGGCGGTTTGACGCTTAAGACAGTAAGTCTACTCAGAGATCTAGACCTATATAGTAAGGATGTGATACTAAGTACTTGTAGCGTCCTCAAAGTATTCTATAAGGGAGACTACTTGTTCGATGTAGAAAATGCAAACATATTCATAACTAGACGTGACTTCTTCGATTATCACTTAGCTAACAGAGCTGTTGAAGAGGGTGCTAGACTGATTGAAGGAACTTCAGTTACTGGTATTAAAGAGACGAGTAGTGGTGTTAAAGTTTTTACAGGTAAGAACGTTACCCTGCCAGCCAGGGTGGTGGTAGGTGCTGACGGCGTTTACAGTATAGTAGCCCGGTCTCTCGGTAAGAGGTGGAGAAGAGAGGATTTATCGATATCCGCAATATCGCTGTTAAGTTTAGAGGACTTCGGAGGAAACGCTTGCGGCCTCTACTTCGGTGTAGTTGATTACGGGTATGGCTGGGCTTTCCCCGTGGAAAGTTCGGGGTGTCTGTTTAACGTAGGCTGCGGAACCCCGCTTAAATACTCAAAATCGCTGCTAAGGGCTTTCCGTAGATTTACAAGGTATTTAGGAGCTTCCCAACATGATGTCTACGTACATCTCCTGCCTACTCCGCCCAGGTTCAGACGTGGCTCCTTCGGGAGAGGGCGTATATTATTAGTAGGGGATGCTGCTGGCTTGGTAGATCCCTGGCTCGGGGAGGGAATATACTATGCCGTTAAGAGCGCTTTTCACGCCTCTAGGGCGGTATTGGACAATTTAGATGAAGGTACCGTTATAGGTGCTTATCAACAGCTACTAGAAGAAGATATTCTGCCTGATTTAAAGTATGCTTACATCTTTAGGAGGATTTTTTATTCTAAAATGCCAGAGATACTTGGCTTAATAGGAAGGTTTAACAGGCTAAGACGGGCGTTCACAAAGCTACTCAACGGGGAACTCCGCTATCGAGACCTAGCCAAATATT
>CAZFWY010000051.1:0-2680 GCA_964522715.1 uncultured Thermofilaceae archaeon
ATCAAGTACTTCGACGGGTTGACATCGTACAACATGCATACAAACGTTCCCAGTACGCTGGCTAACTTCGAAGAGCTACTGAGGGATAAGTACAGGGAGTGGCGCAGAGCCCTGGAAACCGAGGGAGTGGACTTCATCCCCTCCGCTATACCCGGCTTCGACGATAGGGCTGTGAGGACTGGCAATATACCCCTGCCGAGGAGTATCGAGAGGTTTAGGGAGCAGTTGAGGATAGCGTTAGAGTACTCGTGGCCTCGCAAAGCCGTCATAATAACCTCGTTCAACGAGTGGCACGAATACACAAGTATAGAGCCGTCAAGGGAGTACGGGACGAAATACCTGGAAATAGTCCTAGAAGCCTGCGAGTACGTCTCTAAGCGGTTAGAGATGAGGGCGAGAGGGATAGTATACATACTCCCATCGGAGGCTTGTACGAGCACTTGGGCCGAGAAGTACGGAGATAGGATATACTTCTACGTCTACGCCAACCTCTCAAATTACGAGGAGGAGATCGGTAGGGATTTCTCCGCGATAAGAGAGTTCTACGACACGGTGATAATAGTTATACCGGCGGAAGACACACAGCTCTTCTACCACAACCTAGCAGTGGTAGACAGAGTGGCGCGGAGGTGCTCGTTAAGGCTTATGTGGGCTATATTCCCGAAGTGGAAGTACGGCGCCGAGGAAGACTACCTAGAACCCGGCACAGCGATGAACAAGCTCGTAGTAGGACTTATGGAGTATCTATCCTCCCTCGACTCTACGTGGAAAATAGCCGTGTGGTACGGCTGGAAAAACAGGCTAAACCACGAGGACATAGTAAACTTCTACAACAGCCTACCCGACGACCTGAAAAAGTTCTACGCGGCTTGGATAGACGAGGGATACGCCCCCGTACTCGACGGCCTCTCCGGGGAGAACCTCGAGTTCCTAGTAGTCACTGAACTATACGACCCTGAGTACATAATCAAGTACTCGGGCAAGCTACCCTGGCAGATGGTTATAACCGGCTTCTACGGCGCCCACAGCCCAGAGGAATGGTTAAACGGGATATGCGGCAAGCTGAGCCTAATAAAGAACCCCCTAGCCGTGGGGATATGGATATTCTACGACAGGGGTGACGGGCATGGCGAAGAGTACGGCGCCTACTTCCCCGGTCGAGGCCTAGCAGACCCCTGGCAGTGCTTAAAAGTCTAGGCCATATTATTACTCAGGAGCTAAGCCCTTAACCAGTCCTTTTAGTCCTCCTCTAGGTCTATCCTTGCGAGATCGCCCAGCTTAGCCTCCTTACCCCCTATCCTCTCCCTCCTCTTCCTTATCCACTCTACGATTTTCTCTGGAGACTCTACCCCCCTTAGTACTAGCCCGCTATCGGCTGACTCAAGGACTACGTAGCCTCCCTCCTTAATCCCATATATTTTTCTGAAGATTTTAGGTATGACTATCTGGCCTTTAGGGCCGACTTTTACTCTCAGTTCAACTATTAGCACCACCGAGTGCAACTACTAAGACGAATAGATATAAACTCTCGCTATCTCCGAGATAGCTTGGAAGTAAAAGCCGCTCCGTAAGGAAAAAATGTAGCTTAGGACTGAGGCATTTATATCAGAAGAGAGGAGGAAGGTTGGTTCTACATGACGCTTAGGAACTTGTTGCTGGTTTCCTGCGTTGCATTGGTAATTCTCTTAATCTCAGCCGCGGAGGGAGAGCCGCAACGACTAGTCATGTATTTCTACGACTTCGAAGACTCTGACCAGCTACGGGATTGGGTTCTGGAGGAGGGCTGGGAGAGGAGGCTCGTAGACGGTAACTACGTCTTGGCGGGGTCTAGGCACAGCTTCGCCCGCCTGGTGTACCTGGGCAACGTCACGGCCGTTGAGGTTAGGGTCATGCTCCTGAGGGGAGGGCTGCACATCAACGTGAGGGAGACCGTGGACGAATGCCATATCCGCTACTTCGTGGGGTTGAGGAGTGAAGGGGTCTACCTGTGTAAGCAGGTCTGCGAGGACTTCTCCGAGGAGGTGTGGGTTGACGCCGACGTGGGGTACGGGGTATGGCACGTAGTGAGGGTGGAGGTCGAAGAGTGGGGGTTAAGGGTCTTCCTGGACGGGGAGGAAGTCCTCATGTTTAGGGATGAAAACCTACTCACTGGTGGAGGGGTTAGCTTCGAGGCGCTGGACGACTCCGAGGTCTACGTGGACGACCTGAAGGTAGAGGTCATGGAGGAAGCACCCAGGTTCGTCGAACTCTTCAGTGACGGAGTGCACGTGGGGGATATAGAGCTGAAGGGGCGCGAGATTCTCCTGCTGAGAGACAGCCACTACATCCAGTACGGCAACATATACGCTAGGGATGGCGCCAGGATAGTACTGATAGACGCTGTGTTGGAGATTAGGCGCCACGAAAAGCCCCTATATCACTGGGGGATACGCCTCGACGGGAGGGCCTCCCTAGAACTCCTACGGTCATCTATAACTCCGGGACCTGGGGTCTTAGTTGTGGTAGAGGCTGGGGGCGCGGCCTCGATAAACATAACGGACTCCAACACGGACATACACCTGCTTGAAGTTTACGGGAGCGCTAGGGCGGTAATAGTAAACTCCAGGGTAGTCTTCGAGATAGGAGGTCTCGTGGGCTCGTATGGCCACGCCGACGTACTAGTGGGAAACTCGGAGATAGG
>CAZFWY010000051.1:2690-10997 GCA_964522715.1 uncultured Thermofilaceae archaeon
TCCCTGGACTTCCCGGAGGGCGCGGTCTTCGAGGCTAGGGGTCTGAAGACGGGTTTCTACAGGTACTGGAACCTCTACGAGAACGCTACTGTAAGCGGGGTTTCCTTCAACCTCACCCTGATAAACACCACGCTGGTCGAGGATACGCTGGGCGAAGGCCCCTACGAGAGAGGGTGGGTTCTCTTCACGGACTCTAGAGCTAGGGTGCACATTTACGACTCCGTGCTCAGGAAGGTGGTGATAGGGCTACACGGAGAGTCGATGGTAGCCGAGGGGCTGCGCCTAAACGTACCCGTGGACTTCGGGTACAGGGATATCGTGCTGAGGAACGTGACAATTAGGGGGCAGTGGGGCATATTCTTGAGGAACTCGACAGCTATAGTCAAGGACTCCGAGGCCTTCTGGACTTTCATCTACGACAGGTCGAACCTAACCCTGATAAACACCACTATGAACGAGTTCGACCCCAGAGACTTCCACGGAACGATAAGGTTCGTAGACTCCAGGTGGAAGACCGCTGGCGAGATAATATTCAATAACTCCTTCCTATTCACGGGCACAGTGGAAATAAGCCCGGAACTAAGGGAGAGCCTTTCGTGGTACGAGTCTAACGTAACCCGCGAGTTCATAGTCCAAGTCGTAGACTCCCAGGGTAACCCCGTCGAGGGAGCCCTGGTAGAGGTAGAAGGGGTGACCGCGACTACGAACAGTAGCGGCATCGCAGTATTCCGGCTAACCTTCACCGACGCGGACTACCTCTCCCCTAGGACACTTAAAGTGTCTAAAGACGGGTTAAACGCGAGCAGAGCCATAGACTTCCTCACCAGCACGCCAATTATAGTTACACTCAGAGAACCGCCCAAACCCCCAAGCCCAACCCAGGAGGAAAGAGAAGAGGCGGAACATCGAGAGGCAGAGCAACAGGTAACTCCCGAGAAACCCAAGCCGCCCAGCCGCCCAAACAGAACACTGATACTACTCTTAATAGTGCTACTAATAGCGGTAGCCCTAGTCTTAGCCGTTAAGAGGTTCGGTTCGAGATCTGTAAACTCTGAAGAGGATAGAGGAGTACCTATCGGGAATTCCTAAGGCTTTGACTGTGACGTAGGCCAGCACCTCTAAGTCCTCGTCAACTACGAGTAATCCATGGCCAGGAGAATAAGCCACGTACTTCAAACCCTCGATACGCTTCGTGAAAACTAGCCTGTAAGGCTCCTCCATCCACTCGAAGTAGACGTACGGCCTCAATACTAAGCCAGCCGTTACCCTGGGCTCCCCTAGTAGCTTGAAGGCTAGCTCGTAGAACGCGTGGGGGATTGGCGCGTCAATCTCTCTGTACTCTATGAACCTCCTCCCAACCGAGTATAGGAGGTGGTTCGAGGATAACCCTTCCATCACTCTTCGGTAGAGCGTAGACGAGAACCTCTCTACAGCCTCCAGGTACTCGCGCCCAAGTCTAAGAGTCTCCCTACACTTAGGGGAACAGGGGGCGTGATACACGGCCCATAGCTCCAGCGGTACCTCCTCGCACATCCCCGAACTAATTAACGAGGAGAAATAATCGTACCAGGTGTCTACGGCACCCCTACTCACGTACTCATCGACGCAGCACTTGGGGTAGCCCAGTAGTAATCCTAGCCTGCGAACCATGTCGCCGCGCTTGTCAGGGCTACTGTGCAGACTAACGAGTTCTAAGAGCGTCTCTAAATCCCTAGATACGTACACGTTGTGCACGTCTAACCCGCTCTCGGATACTGGCTCGGCTGAGACAACAGAACGCTTAAGGGCCGACGAGAGGTCGAGTTCTCCCGAGTCTCTAGCTAACACGTTCCCTGGAATTAGAAACGCCTCTCCACTAGGTGTAAGCACTACGTACCCGCTTCGAGTCTCGTACGCTACAGCTAAGCCCCACGATTTTACTGCGGAGAGGAATTCAGGCCAAAACCCCAGCTCTACTGATTCAACTATAGCCGAGGGTTTAACCCCCTCTACGACGGCTAGCAAACTACATACCTGCTGGGGGTGGAGCGAAAGGAAGACGCCTAACTTGCCCACGTAGATTCCCTCTCTCTTCTCGCCAAGTCCTCGGCCAGCCTGAGGATATCCTCCGGGCCTAGTACCTCTTCGGCCACCTCAGGGGGTTTCTCCGTGAGGCTTATCAGCCCAGCCCTCGGTACGCCGTACTCCTTTATCCTCTCAACAGCCCTCTTAGCCTCTTTCTCGCTGAACGAGCCAGCTTTTACCTCGTAGGCTACCACAGGCTTCCCCTTCCTGGCGAGGACGATGTCTATGTCTCCCTTGCCCCCCGGGAGTATGGTGTAGGCTCTCTTCAACCCCTTGTGCTCGGCCAGTAGCTCGCCTAGGAAGAACTGTAGCTCTAATCCTAGGCGGCTCTCTATCCCAGCCCTACTCGGCAATGCGTGAGTCTCCCCGTACTCCTCGTCTAGGTATAGGAGTAGGGAGACCAGGCTAGACCTATGCCTGTAATACACCCTAGCCCCGCGGGTGCGCCACAGTGGCACCTTCTCGACTAGGCCCATACGGGTCATCTGGTCTAGAACCCCCGTCACCACGCCGGGCTCCGCCCTCTCCAACAGCCCAGCGTCATATAGTATGTGCGCTAAGTCCCTGGAAGACCAGTACCCCAAGGCTAATAATCTTAGGGTGGCGTCGTACAGCCTAGTCAGCCTCCTTTCTTCCTCCTCGAATATCTCGCCCACCAACCCACTGACGCAGGACACCAGCGCCCTGAAGTTGGAGCGAATGGAGTCGATAGGGGAGCCAGTAACCTCTACTATACCTAGCAACCAGGGGTCTCTGGCTAGGAGAGCCCACATGACCGCCTCTCTAGGCCTGAATTTCTCGGAGAACGACTTGATAGCGTCGGCTGGCGATACTAAGTCTACTTTAAAGGGCGCGAATAGGGCTAGGAGGGGGCTCCTCCTGTCGAAAACCTTCCTAACTATGGACAGGCTAGACCCGCAGAGAATTAGCCTGCCCTCAGCCGTAGTCCTCATAAAGGCTATGTAGTCCCACAATCCCTCAGGCATCCTCTGAAACTCATCGATAACCCCTACATCACCTTTCTCGACCCTACGCATAACCTCCTCTACTCCCTCCCTCACGGGTACTAGCTTGGCACCCCCACCCCTAACTTCTAGGACGCAGAGGCCGCTCCTACCCATCGTAGCGTACACGTCCCAGTCCAAGTACCTCCTGAGCAGGAACGTCTTACCGGTCTTCCTCCTACCGTACACGAGAGTCCAATACCTGGCTTTGGCTAGCTCCTCAGCCTCCCACCTCTCTATTATCATCTAAATATTACCACCAGAATATTCTATTGGAAATAGAAAATTTAAACATTACGAATTCTCCAGCTTGGGCTTTGCCGCTCAGACTTTAATCCTATCTAGGTATCTGAACAAGGAGTCTGGGGCTAGAGTGACTACGTTACCCCCGCCTAGCTTCTTCGCCTCGCGTAGGGCCGCGTATATACAGGCGCCCGTCGAGAGACCGCCGAGCACCCCTTTTTCCCGCGCTACTCTCAGTGTGATTTTCACGGCATCCTCGTAGCTGACTTCGACTACCTCGTCTATCAGGTGCCTGTACCTCTTGAATATGTCTGAGACCGAGAAGGTGGATAGCCCCTCTATAGGCTCTCCCATGCTCCCCTCCCCCCTAACTATCGGGGATCCCCTAGGCACGACCCCCACTATCCTCACGTCGTCTCCGAGCTTCTCCCTCAGGTACTTGCCGACCCCAGCTATGGTTCCGCCGGTACCTATACCCATGACGAACACGTCTACCTTGCCTTTAAGCTGGCTGTAGATCTCTGGGCCCGTGGTCTCGTAGTGAGCCCTCACGTTGGCCTCGTTGGCGAACTGGTTAAGGTATACGTAGCCGTTCTCCTCCGCGTACCTACGGGCCACGTTCAGGATGTTCTCAGGGTGTCCTAGGGGGCGCTCGGGAACCTTGACGACCTCGGCGCCCAGCAACCTTATAGTCTTCACCTTGGCTGGGGACGTGTTCTCCTCGACGAATATGACCGCGCGGTAGCCGAGGAGGGAGCAGACCCAGGCGACTGATATAGCCGTATTCCCGCTGCTAGCCTCAACCACTGTACCTCCTTCCCTCAGCAAGCCCCTCTCCACGGCGTCTCTAACCATGTACACCGCGATCCTATCCTTGTGGCTACCCGTGGGGTTCATGTACTCGAGCTTGACGTAGACTCTGACCTCCCCCCTCCTCTCTAACTCGACTATGGGAGTGTTCCCCACAAGACCTAAAACACCGCTCACCATTACGTGAAAATAATCTTCAGCCTCGTTTTTATCGTTAAACACGCTGCTCTCATTACTTTCTAAAAATTAGAGAGGGGAATTGTGATAAGCAGAGACTTGGTTCTAGGGATTAGAGAATAGAAAATCTTTTTATTCCCTTAGGAGGTAAAAGGGTTAGCAGGCGCTCGGGGAGGTTTTAGCCCCAGCTAACACCTGGGACGTTGTTACGACCTCCCCTTTCTCCCCGCGTTGGCGAACTATGGCTAGTTGGGAGTATTTTCTCTCCGAGTTTACCCGTAGGTTCGCTGGGCGTAGAGCTAGGGAGGAGGGTTTTTTCCTGGAGAAGTATCTACTACTCCTCTCAATACTCCTCGTAGTCCTCCGGCCCAGCACCAGGATAGAGGGTTGTGACTAAGTCTACCGGCTTCTCCCTAGCCCCCCTTCTCTCCGGGCTTTACCAGGTACTTTATGAAAAGCCTCGATAAGCAGCTCTATCACAGTCCTCTCTTCCTCAAGTGCTCCCTTCTCAAGTTCGAGGTTAAGGCCCTCCAGCAGTACAAAAGAGTTCGTCTTGAAGTTTCGGTCATAGGATGCTGAGTGTAGCTTGCCGTATTTAAAGGCCGCTTTCTTGCAGGAAGAACTTTCTGGCCTGCGAGAATATTTAATAGTAGAGTTCTCCAATGTTCCTTCTCAGAGTACCAGCGGAGAGACTACTCGGGGAGTATGTATGGGGAAGGCAGCTCTAAACGACATTCTAAAGGCGGTTCTAGAAGTCTCAGTATTCGTGTCTGTGTTCTTCGTCTGTGCCTGGTATCTCCAGGCCGCGATGGGCGGGGGCTACGGGTGGTACTCTAAGGCTGTGATGATACTACTCGGCGTCGTAGGCGTGCTCCTACACAGAGGGGACGAGGGGTTTAGGCTAGTCCCGAGGGACTTAGGTTTTAGCCTGAAGTGGAGCGGGTACACGTTACTCCTCTTCCTCCTCCCCTCCCTGCTGGCAGTAGCCTTTTCGGGCGTCCTCGGGGTATTCAGGCCTCAGGAGCCGCGAACAGTACTCGTAGACGCGGTCTGGTACTTCGTCTTCGTAGGCCTGGCGGAAGAGCTGTTTTTCAGGGGTTACGTCCAGCCGCGCCTCAACGAGGTCTTCACGGCGAAGTATAAGAGCATACTTTGGGTGAAGTTCGAATGGACGCAGGGGACGCTGGTAACCGGCGTCTTTTTCTTCGGAATACCCCACCTCCTAGCAGCGGTTAACCCGTTCACGGGCTACGTCAACTTCACGCCGATAGTGCTCATGGTCGTCCTTTCCGCGTGCTTCCTCGGAGTAGTCCTGGGGGTAATCAGGGAGAAGACGGAGGGCATACTACTCCCCACAGTACTGCACGGGGCAATAGACTTCTCAACCTTTAGTGTGGGTAGATTCACCGGGTTAGCGCTTTCAGGCGCGGCCTCAGCGTTCGCACTCTTCCTATTCTTCGCAGCCTTCTTCGAGAAAATACTAACAGAAGAGTAACGCGCCATTAGAACGACGCCATTTACAATGAACTGTGGGTCTTGAAAGATAAGGCACATTGCTTATTTACGTACCCAAAGCTATGGAAGTAGAGCGAAATGTAGGCAGTACTTATGAAGGGTAAACGTAGTTACGGGTGGTTACCGGTCTTCCTCATCCTCGTCATTATGTCGCCGCTCACCATTCCGAGCAGGGCTGAGCCGGCCCCTCAACAGAACCTGGTCGTCACTGGGGTGATGTACGTCGTATCTCGGCACTTGGAGGTTACTGGTAACGTCACGGTGATAAGCGGGGGTAGGCTCGTTCTGGTGAACTCTACGCTTGAGTTCGTGGGGGCCGAGCCCAAGCACTACTTGGTGGTTGGGCCGGGCGGGGAACTCGTTCTCAATAGTTCTAAAGTTACGGGGCCCGAGGGGTCTTACACAATCTCCGTGAAACACGGCTCTACGTTCGCCGCTGTGAATAGTACGATTGAGAACGCTGGCTGGAAAGACCACAGGGACGACGGGAACTACATCTGGATTGGCCCCGCGTACACCGTCGACTACAGCGTCTACGGGCACGGCCTGGAGATCAACACCACGGTTAAGGAGTTCAGGGGCAACGTCCTGCGCAACGTGGCGAGTGTCAGGTTCTACTCCTCCGGCAACGTGGTGGAGGGCAACGTAGTCGTGGGTATGAGGCACGAGGGGATGGCCTTCGTGGGGTCTAACGACAACGTGATTAGGGGCAACGTGTTCATGGACGGGGCTTTGAACAGGGAGACATACGGGTTGAAGTTCTACCCGGGGACGAGGAACCAGGTGGTAGTCAACAACACCTTCAGGAACCTCTGCATAGGGATATTCGCCAGCCTAGTGCCGCCCTGGACCGCGGGGGTTAACTTCACGATATCGGGGAACAAGATGAGGCGCGTAATCCAGGGGTTGGTCGTGAAGCTGAGGGACAGCAAGATATCAGGGGAGGACTACAGGGAGCTGTGGAGCCTAGGTATATTCATAGCCGCGTCGGAGAACGTCATCGTGGAGAACTGCAGGATAGAGAACCTAACGCTCTACGACGAGTCCGTAGCGAGTGACGAGTACTTCCAGGAGGCCAAGCCATACATACACCCGAAGTACCCGAGAGCCTACTATAACTTCCTCCTCCTGCTCAGAGGAGGCATAATGATATCGTGGTCTGGCAGGAACATAACCCTCAGGAACAACTACATCGCCTACGTTCCACCCTACGGCTACGGCGTATCCTTCGACGTCAAGTACATAGTATACGACTCAAAAATAGTGGGGAACACCTTTGAACACATAGGGGACATACAGCCCCCTTGGGAACTCTCGGGCCCCGGACTGGGGAGCGTACCACTGGACAAGTTGATGTTCATACCGCCAGGAGCCGCCATAGAGCTGGAGAGCACGGAGAACCTATTCATAGAGAACAACACCTTCATCTCCTGCCTAAACGGGATACTCACCTCGTTCCCCGACGCAATAGGCAATTACGGGAACCTAACCATGAGGAATAACGTACTGGTAGGCACGTACTACGCCGAGTGGGTTGAACACGGGAGGAAGAAGTACTGGCCGGGCATAGGGATAGGCGTAGGAACGGCCGCCTACAGGCCGGACGAGATCGAGGAGAGGTGGAAGGTGTACAACTCGAAGGCTTACATCGAGATATACGGCAACAGAGTCGAGAACTTCACCTACGCCTTAGTGATAGACATACGGAACCAGACCCTAAAGAAAGCCTCAGTGGAGAACAACACGTTTACGGGGTACCTAGAGCTAATAGTCCCCCAGTACGTCTCCATGGAGGGAAACAAGCTGGCGCCACTACTACCAGACCTAAAGGTCTCAAACCTAACGGTAGAGGTGGTCAACGACACAGCTACAATTACGGCCTGGATTCTCCTCGACTCCCCCGCCCCCCTGAAGAAGTCAATTACGATTGAGATAGCGATAGACGGAGAGAAGGTAGTCAGGAAGCTCTACCTATCCGAGCCAAAACTATATGTTGTAAAACACGTAGCCAAGCTATCCAGCGGTAAACACACAGTCCACGTCCTCGTAGACTCTACAAACGAGCTAGAGGAGAAAGACGAAGACAACAACTACGCCCAGGAAACCGTCGAGATAAGGGAACCCTCGGAGAAAACCCAACCTGAAGAGTCAGTAGAGAAAGAAACGAAACCCGAGGAAGAAGTTCAAGTACATCTCGTCGTACTCGCCGCAGCCGTAGTAATAGTAATACTAATGGTCGTCTTGCTACTCTACGCCCTAAGAAAGACCGAGTGGTAAGCCGAGGCGGTAAAGATATATATTTTGTGCATTAACACATAATTGGTGATTTGGTGGCTACCCATAGAGAATGTGTAAACTATAAGGACGGACGATGCATGCTCTTCGGAATCCCCGTAGACCCAGACGCGCCCGCGTGCCCGCGTTTCACCCCTAAAACTACGACGCTGAAGCCGGCAATTCCTACTAGTGGATATACTTACGCTCCGCCTGGGAT
>CAZFWY010000052.1:0-1494 GCA_964522715.1 uncultured Thermofilaceae archaeon
CCTTCACGATGCTCAGGTGGAAAGCCTGCAACGAGGACTACGAGTTGGCGAGCTATCCCTTAGTAGGTACACCTATAACTGCTTGGAAACTCGTAGACGGCGATGCCCAGACTAAGGCGTGGTGGGAGGCTATAACGTCGGCCATGCTGATAACCAGGTACGCGGACCTATTGATCCTGCATTCTATAGAGGGATGGGTACTGCTACCGCTAGTAATGCTCAGGTTCAACATATACACAGATCCCAGGAAGCCAGTATCCGTGGAGCCGGGGCTACGTATAATAGGAGACCCCGACGAGAACGCCCCCGTAATGGTCACGGGGAACTTCGCTTTAACCTACTACATAGTCATGGGGGACATAGAGGCAGGGAAGATAAGCTGCTATCTACTGGTCACGGATACCGAAGGGCTCTCCGTTGAGAGCGCGGTACCTGGGAGGAAGTTCCTGCCGGAGAAAGTAGCCGAAGCCTTAGAATCCTCGGGGATAAGCGAGAAGGTGAAGCATAGAATACTAATAATACCGGGCAAAGCTGCTAGGCTGGCGGGAGACATAGAGGACGCCACGGGATGGAAGGTTCTGGTAGGCCCGCTAGACTCCAAGGACATACCGAAATTCATAGAGGAGAAGTGGAAGCCAGAAGTAATAGAGGAGCTCATGAGAGAGTTGAAGGAGAGGGAGTAATCTCTCTACCCCTTCGCTTAGACCTGACCGGTTTTACTTTTTATTTATCAGGTATTAAAAGCGTAAGTCATCTCTGTCTAGACCTGACCCACCAAGTTGGGAATAGCTCTTTTTTACCAGGTAATACGAAGCCAGCTAAGTATTCATCCATGAAGTCCGCGTCTTTGAGTAACTCGAAGTAAGCGACGGTTCCAGCTATTTTCTCAGCGATTTCCCTATGTCCTATAGACATCAGAGTTAGGTAGGCACCGCCTACAGACCCGTTCCCTAGGTACACTATCTCAGCATTGGAGAACTCAGGTAGTAGGCCTATAGCCATAGCGCTGTTAGGGTCTATGTACCTCCCGAAGGCTCCGCATATGTAGACCTTCTCGACGTCCTCTACGGAGAGCTTCATCTTTTTCAGTAGTATGGCTATGGCGGCGCACGCTGCGGATTTAGAGTCTATCAAGTTAGCGATATCCTTCTCGGTTATCACGATGTCCATACCAATACCGCTCTCTTCAGCCGGTACTACGACGTACTCGTAGCCCTGCTCCCCCTCCCGTATGTATGGCGAGTCTAACTTCCTGTTTATCTTCCCCAAACTGTCGATTATACCATGTCTGAACAGCTCCGCCAATAGGTCTATCAGTCCAGACCCACAGATCCCCTTAGGCTTCCTGCCGCCTATAACCGTGTATTTAGCCTTCAACGTCTCGGGGTCTATCCTAACGCTGTCTATAGCCCCCTCCACGGCTCTAAGCCCGAATTTAACACCCCACCCCTCGAACGCCGGGCCAGCAGCAGCCGTAGTAGCCAGGTACCAGTC
>CAZFWY010000052.1:1594-10879 GCA_964522715.1 uncultured Thermofilaceae archaeon
GTACGTCATAACGGTGTTCCCAGCCGCGCAGACGTCGTATATCTCGCTGGTTTTAACCTTGTACTTAGACGTTAACCTGTCAATCAACTCGTTTATCGTACCGACCACAGCGGACTGCAAGCGCTTCAATCCGTCCTTATTCTCGACCGCGTAGGATATCCTTGATATAACGTCTTCCCCGTAGGCTAGCTGGGCGTTATACTCGGCCTCCCTGCCAACTATCTCTCCACTCCTCAAATCCACGAGGTAGGCCACGACTTTAGTAGTCCCTATATCGACGGCAAGCCCGTAGAGCCTCGTAACAGTGTTCCCCCTCTCAATACTCACAACATCGCCCTGATGGTCTAGCCTCTTAACGACGAGCGTTAACCCGTTATCCCCATCTCCCAGAACCCCGACTACGCGGCTAAGAGAACCCCCTGGAAGCGATACCCCACTCTCCAGCCTTACCAACGCGTTAACCTGTTTCTCAGTGGACGCGTAGCCCGGAATGTAGACCTTCCATATGGCTGGCCTGGGCTCTACCTCCGGGAGGGCCACGTCCATCTGCATCTTCTGACCTTCTATCCTAGTCTCAGGGGGTATCAGGATTTCACAGTCAGACATACACCTAGCCGAGCAGGCTAGAACATACCCACGCTCTAACTCCTCACGAGTCAGGAACTCCTCCTCCCCTCCCTTGAGAACAACCTCGCCCTTCTGAACTATAACTCTACACTTGCCGCACTGACCCTTACCGCCACATATACTCCTAATGTTAATGCCGGCCTCCCTGGCTATGTCTAGTATGGTAGCTCCTCTAGGAGCCTTCACCCTCTTACCGTAGGGCTGAAACACTACAGTGATTTCCTCGGACATGATGACCTACCCAGTCATGATACTGTCATACTTGCGTGAATGCTCGGGGGATATAAGTCTTCACTCTAATAATGTGATATTGCCCATATATGACTGTTATTCATATTATAATAAAGTATTTTAGTACCATTAGGAATCGTTCATACATGATAAGGGTTTACGATGTAGGTAGCCTGCCCTTCGAGGGCGACTACAACAAGTTACTCGAAGGCGCCAGGACGTACCCCAGGGAAACCCCTAGTTCTAAGCTCTTCGAGGAAGCGGTAATTAAGGGTTTAAGGGGTAAACTGGAGGCTGGGGTCGACGTACCTAATTTCCCCCAGTACCGGGACATGAACGAAATGTTCCTGGAGATGATTGAGGGTATCGAGAAGATAGAGAACAGGTACTACATGGTGGGCGAGAAACTAGCTCTACGGGGAAGCGGTGTAATACCGGAGGTTGAAGTTATCAGAAGGAATGCCACCCGCATAAGCCAGGAGTTCGGAGAGATACGCCTTAAAGTGTGTATAACAGGTCCATACACGTTGTCCCAGCTCTTCGGGTACAGAGACCCTAAGCTCTTCGCTAGCTTAGGAGACGTGTTAGCAGAGATAACGTCACGCAGCATCTTTAAAGAAGGGCGTGTAAAGGTCGCCGTAATCAGCCTAGACGAGCCAGTATTTGGCCTCGTAGACGACCCCTTGAAGGATAAGGGGTCTGAGGGTAGGGAGGCTCTCTTAAAAGCTTGGGAGAAGATATTCTACGCGGCGGCTTCTAGGGGAGTTGACACAGTAATACACTTACACTCCACGGCTGACACGCTGTTCCTAGAGGTCAGCTCCCTTAGAGTAGTAGAGTCGCACGTAGATGATCCCCTGTACTCATCTACCACGCTGAAGAAGTCGCTGGAAGAGGCGGATAAATTCGTCAAGGCTAGCCTCTGCAAGACGGAATTTGACACGTTAGTGATGGAGAGGCTTGAGAAGAAGCTGGGCAGGAAGCCCGCAGGGGAGGAAATAGCCGACGTTTGGAGGAGAATAAAGAGGGGCGCCGAAGACCCCGCGGACTATCTTGAAAGCGAGGACGTCATGGCTAAGAGACTCAAGAAGATCCTGGAGTTCTACGGCGACAGAGTAGTTTACGCTGGCCCCGAGTGCGGGCTTAGAGGTTTCCCTACTTACGAAGTAGCTATAGAATACCTGAGGAGGGCTTCCTCAGCCACGCGGAGAGTGATTAAAACATTAAATGTTTTGAAATAAAATAGAACTAGAATGATCAGAAAGTCACTTAATTACTTCTTTTGCGGTCTCTATGGCCTCGGTCGTGTATAGCTTGTAGGGTCCGAGTTTCCCGCCGTAGTTAGCGGCCGTTATCTTGACTACTCCTTTCACCTTCGAAGCCGCTATTAATGCTACCCCCATGGCTTTCAACACGTCCTCAAACCTTAACCCGTTAATCACTATCTCGTAGACGCAGTTTGCTTCCTTGGGGACGAGAGTACCCTCGACTTTATCCTTTAGTGTAGGGCAGAAGAGGTGGTTCGTGGTGGCGGCTAGCTTGGGGTACTTGAGAGAGCCCACCTTAGAGCCAGACCTCACTATCCCCCCGGGGAACGGCATAATCACGTTCCTGCAGTACTTCTTAACGCTCCTTATAGCCGACTCGGCGGCCTCTAAACCCGAGTCTAAATCTCTAGCTAGTATTATCAGGTTACCCCCCGCAACCGCTTTAACGACACCGACGGTATCCTCCACTATGAATTCTCCCTCCATCACCGGTATGTGCCACAGCTTCATCCCATCCCTTTCCTCTAGGTACTCGAACCCGTCCCCGAACTTACTTAACGCGCCACCAATATTCATCTTCCTCTTAACCCACCTCAACCCGTCGAAAACAGCAGTCGTAGGGCACGTGAGAACGCACTGTCCAATCCTCGACAACACCTGGAACTTAAGCTCGGGAACAGACCTATGATAAATCTGTATCAGGGCTCCAGGCCTCCCATCAGGAGTAGCCTTCTTGGAGAGTAAACCTTCCACCCCGGCCTCAGCGGGAGACATGATAATCGAAGTCGCGAAACCCGTTGACACGTAAGCGGCGGTCAAAGCCCACTTCTTGTTCTTAGCCGTAATTAGTAACCTAGTAGCATACATGGGGAAAGCCTCGGCAAACGTCTCCTCGATCTCAACACCGTTCAATTTCATAGAAGCTCGCCCACCCTAGAGAAAAGATTAGCCACTATATAACGATTAACGCTTTGATATATATAGGCGTGAAGTATAACGTTTACCGAGCCGGGAGAAGGCTCTGAGGTGGACGTAGTTGAGCGAGAAAATTGTAAAAATAGGGATAGTAAAGCTGGGCTGCGTGGGCGCTTCTCCACTCCTAGAGTTCCTATTAGACGAGAGAGCCGACAGGGGAGATATTAAGGTTAGAGTTTCTGGCTGCGGCGCTAAGATGACGGAGAGCGAAGCTGAAGAAGCTGCTAAAATAATCGCTGAGTTTAAACCCGACTTCACAATAGTAGTCAGCCCGAACGCTACACTTCCAGGGCCTAAACGCGCGAGGGAAGTTTTGTTTGAGGCGGGTATACCTGTTATAGTAATTTCAGATGGCCCAGCTAAAAAGGCCGTAGAGGAGCTAGAGGAGAAGGGGGCTGGCTACATTATTATCCCTGCGGATGCGATGATAGGGGCTCGAAGAGAGTTCTTAGACCCCATCGAAATGGCGGCCTTCAACTCGGACGTAATAAGAGTATTAGCGCTCACGGGCGTATACAACGTAATATACGAGTCGATAGACGGGGTTATAGACGCCATTAAGAAGGGCGAGAAACCAGAACTCCCACGTATAATCTTAAACTCGGAGAAAGCAGCTGAAGCCGCAGGCTTCACTAATCCCTACGCTAAGGCTAAGGCGATAGCAGCTTTCGAAATGGCCGCCTCCGTCGCTAAACTGACGACGACTGCTTGTTTTAAGATTAAGGAGTGGGAGAGGTATACGTTGCTAGCTGCGGCGGCCCACGAGGTTATGAGGTACGCGGCCAAGTTAGCAGACGAAGCTAGGGAAATAGAGAAGTATGGCGATACTGTGACTAGGAGACCGCACTCTAAGAAGGGAGAGATACTGAGGAAGAAGAAGTTGATAGAGAAGCCCCAGAGGGGCTGAGCTGTGCAGTCCTTAAGCCTCGTTCTCGTTACGGGTAGGACTATAAAACAGGGAGTAGGGCTTGACAGAGGAAAACTAAGCAAGGAGTACATGGACAGCGTCGCAGTGGTAGAGCTGGACAAGGAGGACTGGGAGAGGCTAGGCTTATCAGAGGGTAGTAACGCCGAGGTTAAAACAAAGTTTGGCTCCGTGGTCGTAAAAGCAGTCAAATCGAGGAGGAGACACCCCGGGATAGCCTTCATGCCGATGGGGCCCTGGGCGAGCATAGTAGTTAACCCGGATACTCAAGGCTCTGGGATGCCTACACTTAAAGGCTTAAAAGCCGAGATAACGCCTACGTCAGAAAAGGTCCTAGACGTAAGAGAACTGATGAGCAGAGTCCTAGGCGTTAAAATACCCGAGCCCCCTCTTGCTAGTATTTCCCCAAATGGAAAGGGCGAGAAGAGAGTCGTAAAAGATGTAACTTGTTGCTTCTGTGGGTGTCTCTGCGACGACCTCGTAGTGGAAATTTCCGGCTGTAATGTAGTTAAGGTTAAGAACGCGTGCCCCCTAGGCGCGTCTAAAATAATGCACCGCCTAGAGTTCAGAGTATTGAAGCCGTACATCAGGGAGGACGGCGCTTTCGTCGAGGTCAGCTTAGACGAGGCGATTAAGAAAGCTGCGGAGATACTCGTGAAGGCGAAATATCCCCTACTTTACGGTTGGAGTAACACTTCTAGCGAAGCCATAAAGTTAGGGGTTGAGCTAGCCGAGTACCTGGGCGGTGCCTTCGACAACACTAGCGTTCTATGTCACGGGCCTACTATACAGGGCGTCCAGGAAGCTGGCTTCGTCGCTGCCACGCTCGGCCAGGTTAGGAATTACGCCGACCTAATAATTTACTGGGGATGTAATCCTCTGAACGCCCACCCGAGACACTTGGCAAGGTATAGTGCGATGGCCAAAGGGATTTATGTGAAGGGGAGGAAGGATAGGAAGGTCGTCGTTATAGATGTTAGAGAGACAGATACTGCGAAAATCGCCGACTTATTCATCAAGGTCAAGCCCCACAGGGATTTTGAGCTAGTCACAGCCCTTAGAGCGCTGGCTAAGCGTCTAGATATAGAGGCTAAAGAAGTCGCGGGAGTAGACAGGGAGACCATCAAAAAATTATTTGAAATGATGATTACGGCCCGCTTTGGAGTAATATTCTACGGCCTAGGTTTAACGATGACCGAGGGTAAAGGGCGTAATATAGAGGCGATTATAAGGCTGACTCAGGAGCTGAACGAATGGACGAAATTCGTTGCTATACCTATGAGGGGGCACTATAACGTGGTAGGCGCTAACACGGTATCCGCGTGGACGACTGGCTACGCATTCTCCGTCGACTTTAGGAGAGGGTACCCAAGGTATAACCCCGGCGAGTACTCGGCGACAGATCTCTTAGAGAGGGGTGACGTAGACGCAGCCCTAGTTGTGGCTTCAGATCCGGCTGCTCACTTCCCGGCTAAATCCGTTAAGAACCTAGCTCGAATACCGGTGATTACAATAGACCCTAAGTGGAGCCTGACCGCCCTAATATCGAGGATAGTGATACCTGCGGCTATAGCTGGCGTCGAGTGTGGAGGTACTGCCTACCGCATGGATAAAGTACCGTTACATCTGAAGAAGTTAGTTGAACCCCCTGAGCTTAGCTTGGACTGTCCCTACAAAGTTAGGGGAAGCGATGCATCTTTGAAGAAACTCGTGGATCCACCAGCAGGTGTGCTGAGCGACGTAGAGATTCTTGAGATGTTGCTTAAAGAGGTTAAGAGGATCAGCTAGGAGGTGGTTGTATGGAGATCATAATTAAAAATGGGTTTGTCTACGACCCCCTTAACGGGGTTAAAGGGGAGGTAATGGACATAGGGGTTAAAGACGGTAAAATCGTAGACCTCAGCGAGGTAGACCCCTCTAAGGCTAAGGTCATAGATGCTAAGGGCAAGGTTGTAATGCCCGGCGGAGTTGACATGCACACTCACGTAGCCGGGCCTAAGGTTAACTCTGCCCGCGTAATGATGCCCGACGACCACTACAATAGTTTCGTTAAGATTGAGAGGGGTGTGCATAGGTCTGGGACTGGCAAGCGTACTCCTTCGACCTTCCTCGTCGGTTATAGGTATGCTAGGATGGGTTGGACTACTATAGCCGAGCCAGCCTCACCGCCCCTCAAGACCCTACATACCCACGAGGAACTCGACGACATCCCCAATGTGGATAAGCTCTGCTTCTTACTTCTAGACTCTAACCGTATCCTCCTCGAGTACCTGAGCGAGGGAGACCTCGACAGAGCCACCCTACTCGTCAAATGGCTACTCGACGCGACTAAGTGCTACGCCGTCAAGATAGTAGATCCAGGAGTAGCCGTGCTCTGGAGCTTGGGTAAAGGGTACGGGCTAGACATAGACGACGAAATACTACCCTACAATATAACGCCGCGAGACATAGTAGTCGGTCTCTGCAAAATCAACCAGAGGCTAAAGCTCCCACACTCGATACACGTTCACTGTAACAGGCTGGGCATACCGGGCAACTACGAAACCACCCTAAAAACCATGGAGGCGGTATCCCACCTATCCAACGGCAATATTAACATACACATAACACACGCACAATTCAATAGTTACGGGGGCGATTCTTGGTTCGAACTCAGGTCTGCGGGGGAGGAGGTAGCCAAGCTACTGAATAGGAGCAACCACGTGAGCCTGGACGCTGGGCAGATAGACTTCGGCACGGCCATAACCATGACTGCTGATGCGCCTTTCGAGTTCGCCCTCTACCACTTGGCTAGGTGGAAATGGGGAGGTGCAGAGGTCGAGAATGAAGCCGCAGCCGGGATAGTGCCCTTCAAGTATAGGAGGAGGAACTTCGTCAACACCGTTCAGTGGTGTATAGGCCTTGAACTCGTACTGTTAGCCAAAGACCTGTGGAGAGTCGTACTGACGACAGACCACCCGAACGGTGCGCCCTTCACCAGGTACCCGAAGGTCATAGCGCTCCTAATGAGTAAGAGGTACCGGGAGGAAATGTTTAAGAGGGTTAGCAGTAAGGGGCTTAAGAGATCCGTCTTACCTAGTATAGACAGAGAGCTAGACCCATACGACATAGCCATAATAACTAGGGCGGCCCCGGCTAAGCTCCTAGGCATCGAGAAGTTCAAGGGGCATCTCGGGGTAGGAGCCGACGCGGACATAGCGATCTATGACTTAAACCCCGAGGAGACAGACTTCTCAAGGGACTACGAAAAGGTGAAAGCCGCCTTCAAGAGGGCGTTGTACACGATTAAGGGCGGAGAGATAATAGTTGAGGAGGGCAGAGTTGTAAAGGAGGTCTTCGGCAGTACGATAGCCGTTAAGTTCAGCGATGGTTACGAGGAAGACTTCTTGAAGGACCTCAAAGAGAGGTTCGAGAAGTACTACACCGTGAGTTTCTCAAACTACTGGATACCTGAGCACAAAATCAGGAAATTAAGGTATGTCTCGTGCGGGTAGGTGGTGGAGATGGGTAGGCGTATAGTGATAACCCCCAAGGTAACGTTCGAGGTCCCGGTGGAAGCCGAGAACATATCGCCGGACGTCTTCGCCAACCTCAGCCTAGACGAGATAAAGAAGCTCGAGGTTTACGAGGGCAACAGGAAGCGGTCTCTGGGAGAATTATTCGAAGTGAGCGAGGAGGAGGGCGAGGGCGAAGTCACCGTAGTGCTCGATGGGGGCTTCTCCAAGGTGTGTAGGGTTGGCGAGGGGATGAGCTTCGGCGAGATACTGGTCAACGGAGACCTAGGTAGCTTTGCCGGGTACAAAATGCGCGGCGGTAAAATAACGGTGAAAGGGAACGTTGGGGGCTGGCTGGGCGCGCACATGGTTAAGGGTACTATCGAGGTCTTCGGAGACGCTGGTGACCACGTAGGGGCGTCCCTCAGGGGGTTACGGAAGGGGAAGGGTATGTCCGGAGGCCTGATAGTGATACACGGCAACGCTGGAGCCGAAGTAGGGGCTGGAATGGTGAAGGGCACAATCATAGTCGAGGGTAACTGCGGCCCACTACCCGGCTACGCCATGATGGGGGGAAACATACTGATCAAAGGCAACTGCCCAGGGAAGGCTGGGGCTAGGATGACCGGGGGTAAAATAGTGGTTTGCGGGCGCATAGGGGAAATCCTACCCTCATTCTACATAGACTCCATAGTACCCTCCGTAAAGGTTAAAAAGGTCAAGTACGAAGGCCCGTTCTATCTCTTCTTAGGCGACGCCTTAGAAGACATTAAATGCGGCGGCAGGCTATACGTTCACGTGGGTAACAACCCCCACTTAAGCGAGTTCAAAGAATTGCTGGAGGTGTAAGCTATGGTCAGCCTGAACAAGCTCGCACTTAGGGTAGTAGACGAGATGGTCGAGAGAAAGGAGGAATTAAGCGTAGAAGTCGCCAAGGCCGAGAACGGGGCGACCCTAATCGACTGCGGAATAAAGGTGCCTGGAGGGTACGAGGCGGGGGTATACGTAGCCAGGATATGCCTCGCTAACCTAGCCCGGCTAACCCTACACTACAGGGACTACGGGGGAGTCACACTACCAGTCATCAGCCAGTTCATAGAACACCCAGTCCTAGCCTGTATGGCCTCGCAGTACGCTGGGTGGAAGGTTTCCCACGGCGACTATTTCGCTATGGGTTCAGGCCCCGCGCGCGCTCTGGCGAAGAAACCCAAGAAGCTCTACAAGGAAATAGGGTACGAGGACGCAGCCGACGAAGCAGTCCTAGTACTGGAGACCTCTAAAGTCCCTGGCAAGGAAGTATTAGACATGGTCGCGGAGAAGTGCGGTGTAAAACCCAGTGACCTGTACGTCCTACTCGTACCTACCAACAGCGTAGCTGGGTCTGTACAGATAAGCGCTAGGATCGCCGAGACGGGTATACACAGGCTACACACCCTGGGCTTCCCGTTACATAGTATTAAGCACGCGGGCGGTATTTGCCCAATAGCGCCGCTACACCCAGACCCCACTATAATGATGGGCTGGACTAACGACGCCCTGATATACGCGGGCGAGACTTTCTACGTAGTTGACTACGAAGAAGAGGACAAGCTACCTGAAATAGTGAAGTCCGCGGTATCCTCGGCCGCCAGCATGTACGGCAAGCCGTTCTACGAGATATTCAAAGAAGCGGGCTACGACTTCTACAAGATAGACCCCAACCTATTCGCCCCAGCGAAGATGTCCATCAACAGCGTGAAAACAGGGAAAACATACAGCCACGGCA
>CAZFWY010000053.1:0-8580 GCA_964522715.1 uncultured Thermofilaceae archaeon
TTTTAAATTAGCTCTCCCTAGGTCCTTAACCCTTAAGGGGGTTCTCCCCGTTAGAAAGCCTAGTAAGAGGTTCTTACGTTTGCTAGCTCTTTCTCCATTCTAATCATTTCCTCGGCTAGTTCTTCGAAGCAGAATATCTTTACTGGTACTGCGAATCTCATGCCGCTGGGTGGGGATACTATTAGGGCTTCACCTTTGTCCAGGGTTTTTATCTCTTGCTCGGCCTCGTCAAGGTAGGGGCTGTACTGTATGATTTTGAGGTAGTCTGGCCTGGTGGGCAGTGGGAGTATTATCTTGGTTAGTGTCTGCCTGATGACTGTTTCTATGAGTTCGCCTGGCATCTGGGTTATGTAGAGGGCGCCGACCTTGTACTTCCTGCCTCTCTTACTTATGACCGAGAATATGTTCTCCCTGAGTTCCCCGCCTGTGGTCAGGTTCTGCCTGGCCAGGTATCTGTGCGCCTCCTCAACCATTATTAAGACGTAGGGTAGCTTGCCCCACTCCTCGGGCAGGTCTTTCCTGAGCTTCTCGTAGGTGACGAATATCCTCCTGGCTATCAGGGTTGAGAGGAGCTTTTCCTCACCCTCCGTGGCGTGCGGGATGTCTACGAGTATGACCCTACCCTCGGCGACCGCCCCGAGGACTGCTTCAACGGCGTTATAACTCGTATCGTCAACAAATATCTCCCTCTTACCTAGGAGGTGTTTAATCTTCCTCTTGGCCACGCTGATAGTGTTCACGCTCACGAGCCTCCTTAGCCTCCTGTATATCTCTGGGATTGGGGCGTTAACCAATGTGGAGACCCATGAGTCTTTGAATATTCTGAAGGCCATCCAGAGAAGTTCCTCCTGGGGCCCCGTGAACTCCCCAGTCATGGCGAAGTCGCTGGGGGTAAGCTCGCTTAAGGGAACCTTCAGAGGGTAGGCCGTTATCTTCCTCTGAACCTCTATCCCGTCTATCTTGAAGATGAAGCTAAGCCTGCTGGGCTCGGGGACGTCCACAGATAGGTAGAAAAGCCTTTCTTCGGCTTGGGGTAGGTGGGCTAGCCCCAGTTGCCCCGGCCCCGCGCCCGCGAGGTACTCGCTTTCACAGTCGAATATTATTAGGCTGTATATAGGCTTCTTCGTGGACATAATGGCTGCTGCCAGGACTTTCCCCAGGTTGCTCTTCCCCGCCCCCGTCACCCCGCAGACTAATATGTGGTGTGGTAAGGCTTTCCTGCCATCTAGGGCTACTACTACGTCGCTCCTCCTATGCCCCACTCTGACCCATCCTATAGGTAGGTCACCCGTGTCTAGGTGCAGGTCTTTGAGGTCTCTCTCCTCTAGGCTCTCGACTACGCTGAAGAGGGAGGGGACAGCTGTGGGTCCATGCACTCTCCCGTCCTCACCCACCTGGCAGAGTATGGTCGCTAGGGCTGTGTCGTACAGCCTGAGACCCTTGTCGTAGAAGGGGGCCTCGTCGCCCCTCTCCCTCCTCCTACTCACTAGAGCTATCTCGGCCGGTGTTAGGAGGCTCTCCGGTTTAAAGTCGTAGACTCTGAGTATGAAATTCTTGCCGTCGTCCTCCACCTTAACCAGCTGCCCTCTCTCCACTGTGGCCCTCTCGTTAACCCTGAACTTGACAGTCGTGCCCTCAACCCAGACCACTACTCCCAGCTTCAAAACAGGTCACCCCAGAGGTACTTCTCCTTGAAAGCAGTGGACTGGAGGTCTGCCGCGAAGAACTTGTCCAGCTTTTCCCTCCTTATTATCTCTAGGAGCCTGAGCCTGTCTAGGTCGGCTTCGTGGTCACCTATCCTAGACATGTCGTGGACGGCCTTGAGAGGATAAGGGTAGCCGGGGGTCGCTAAGTCTTGGATGAAAGCCAGCTCCCCCATAACCCTCTCCATATCCCTAGTCCTGAGACACTGCTCCGATAAGTCTACGCGGAAAGCGGCCTCAGAGAACTCCGAGAACTTGGCAATCACGATCTCACCATACATCCACTCCGGCATTGCTGACTCGCTGAAGACAGGGTAGTAGTACCAGGAGACCCCGGGAAGCCTCCTCTCCGCGAGGGAGACTACGTAGCCTATGAGGCTCTCACCAGTGTTCAGTTTAATCCTACACTTCTTCGAGATACCAACCAGGACGACACCCTTAGAGACAAGCAGCCTCTCCAGCTTGTTGAAAGTCCTAACAGTGCTATCCTTGAGGTACGGTGGGATCGCCAAGCCCCTGTCGAGGAGAAGGTAATCGCCAGCCCTCAACCTCTGGGCTACGCGGTAGGCGAACTCTAGCTCCACTCTAAGGAGCCACTCACCTGCCTCTTCCTTGTCTCTGACTAACGCGAGCCTCTTGTAGGGGCCTATCACGCTCTCCCTCTCGAAACCCCTCCAAACTCCCGCTACGACTTTACTCTCGACTATCCTCGCACTGCCAAGGTCGAACAAGGTCTTTATGCTGGCGTCTACTGCCGCAACCCTCCTCCTGTGCTGGATAGGTTCTAGGTATTTAAGCCTCGAATCTGAAACCGGTAGACCCCTCACCAGGCGGCCCCCTATCCTCAGGATGGGGTAAGGCTTAGCTTTTATTCCGGCTAGGGTTAGCCGAGCGTCCCCCTCGGAGTACATAGCCCTTAACTTTTCGACTAGGAGGAAGACATCGGAGGCCTCGAAGGGCACTAGTAGCTTTTCGACCAAGGCTCTCACTCCTATTTTTAACTATAATATCCAAACACTTAAAAGGATGTCCATAATTTCAGTTAAATGCAACCATACGCCGAAGGTTTCACTTCACGATTCACGGTAACAGTTGCAAATTTTTGCTACCATCGCCCCTCTCCTACGTGTGTGAATGGTATCGAAAAATTGCAACCAATAAAATAATGCATAAACTGTTGGGTAACATATAAATGTTGGTACTGCGAAAATATTACCAGAATATTAAATGCGTACTGTGTGGATGCAATGGTAGTCACAGTACACTACGTGGGGTTTCACGCGAGCCTCGTGCTCCAAGGGTTCGAGGAGCTTAGGTTACGGTACCCTATAGTACGCGTCTACCTGCTCTACGACAGCAAGAGGGATAGGTACGGGGAGGTTTCCCGGTACAATAAGGACAAGGTTAAGGAGACTCTAGCTTTCTTCAGGCCTATAGAAGTACCCGTTAACCCGCTAGACTTCGGAGACGTCTTCTCCAAGATAAGCGCCATACTAAGGAACGAATCAAAGCAAGACCAAGAAGTTGTCATAGATATAACTGATATGCCGCCAATAGCGGTCTCAGCCACTACAGCCGCTGCGATGATGTATAAAGATGTGAGGCTCTACTACGTCCAGGCGGCGGAGAGAGGGGACTACATACCCGACCCCCGCACACCGGAGTTTGAGACTTGGGTCGCCGAGAAAGACAGTAAGACCCTCCTAGGGGTTAAGTATGCCGCCCTTCCCGAGGCTAGGCTCTCCCTGTTCAAGAAGTACGAGCGCAAATCCAGGAGGAGGGAAGTCCCGATATACCCAGAGGACGGTGAGCTAACCCTTGAGGAGAGGGTTATTAAGGTTCTGAGCGAGAGGCAGGGCAGTGCTGATAGTATAATGACTCTTATGGAGTGGATGGGGGAGAACGTTAGGCCTCCAGATCCGACCACTAAAGCTAAGTATAGCAGGCTTGTTAGAGAACTAGAGGAGAAGGGGCTGGTCAGAGTGTGGATGGACGGTAAGAAGCGCCGCATAAAACTTACGGAGTTCGGGGAAGCCTACGCCAAGGCCCTCTGGTATGCCGAGGAGCTCCGCAAGAGGATAGAACCCCTCCTACGACCATCTCTCAAACCCCTCGTGGCTAAAGCCCCAGTACGCAGGGGTTGAGGGATGGCTGAGATACGATGTGCCAGTAAGGAAGACCTCCCGAGGCTTGTCCGGCTCTGGATTTCTCTCCTGACAGACTCCGAGGCGAGCGATAGATCTGTGCTGCCTTGTGAGGAGAACATTAGAAGCTGGATAGGGTTCGTTGAGGGAGTTCTGGAGGAGGACCCCTGTCAAGTCCTCGTCGCGGAGGCAGATGAGAAAATAGTGGGCTACATCCTATACATAATCAAGCCCAGGTCTAGGCTCGTCAAGAGGCACAGCTGCGCCGTGATATACGACCTCTACGTGTTCCCCGAGTACAGGGGGAGGGGGATAGGCAGCTCGCTCCTACGGGAGGCTCTCAGGAGGATAAGGGATAGTGGCGTCGAATGCGTAGAACTCAGCGTCTGGGTCAGGAACAAGAGAGCCCTAGACCTCTACAAGAGGTTCGGATTCACAGAGTATATAATAAGAATGAGGAGGTTCTTAAGGTAAGAGGATAAGTACACCTTTCTATTCTGAATAGTACAAAAATGCTTAAGTACTACCATTATAGTTGTTAACTAAGAGTCTCTATGGGGAGAGAGGTAGTAGTCACTAGGAAGGGGCAAATAACTATACCGGTAGAGTACAGAAAGAAGTATGGTATTGTGCGGGGAGCGAGGGTTATCATAGAGGATATCGGCGGTGCCTTAATTATCAAGCCGATACCCAGGTTCGAGGAACAGGCTGGCATAGATAGGGGGAAGTACAGCGTAGAGGAACTTAAAAGAATGCTTGATGAGGTACGCGCCGAATGGCGCTGACAGCCATATTGGACACTAGATTCTACTTTTCATATTATAACCCTGAAAGTGAGGCTGTGCTGAAATGGGCTAAAGATTTTATCCGCAGAGTCATACGCGGAGAGATTAGAGCAGCTTCATCTGTCATCACGATTATAGAGCTGTATAGGACTATGGGGAGGGTTATCGGTAAAGAAGCTATGAGTATTCGCATATCTTCAATTAAAGCCGCCAATATCGGTTTCATCCCTATAACTGAGGAAATAGCGAAAATAGCTGGAGAAATAGTATTAAAAAACCCTAAAGTACCAATAGCTGACGCTATAATCGCCGCTACGGCTATAAAGTACTCTAGGGGAGTCGTCGTTACAGACGATCCACATTTCAACTCTATAAAAGGGGTAAAATCTTTGTGGTTAGGGAAAATAGGGTAGAGAAGAGCTGTTTTTAGCTCGGTATCGGGATTGTGGCTGCGTTGTTGTCTTCTCGGAGTTCTTCGATGATGTTTGTGGAGTCTGCCTCGACTAGTAACGTGTGAAGAGTTACTGGTGGGCACGGCTCGGCTAGGGTCAGGTTGAAGGCTAGGACTATTCTCTCTCCGGCTTTCAACCCGTTTATCCAGACACTTGATAGGAGGTCTGAGGCTCCGCCGTATAGGTCTGTTACGGTCACCATGAACCGCCCGGCATCTCCTGAGCCTATATTACTTATTCTTGCGAGTAGGACGTAGTGGCACCTGTAGGATTCCCAGGTTGGGTCTATGCACTCCAGGCCTAGTATCTCGACTGTTAGGTCGGGGATTTTCCTCTCAGGAGCCCTAGTCCTGTTTCTAACTGGTTCGTTGGCTGGCGGTATCACAGTTTTCTCGGGCTCCTTCTCGCCCGTCAGGGGTGTGCAGGGCGTGAGCCAGGTGCCGTTCCTGTTGTTCCACTCGAAGAGTTCTTCGACCACGTCTTCGGGGTCTACTACGACTAGTATTCTTATCCTCTTAATATCGGTCGTATTTAGGGGTAGCTCCCAAGTGGCTGTTACAGTTTCCCCGGGCGCGAGGGGAGGTACGACTTGTTTGCCGATTAGTCTATCGCCCGCGTAGAGGGATGCGTTGCATGGCTCGTGAGTGGGTTTCAAGCCAGTATTGGTTACGAAGACGTCAACCCAGACCCTCTCGGTCTCGTTGTCGTAGCACGGCGGAGTTAGCTTAAAGCCCGTGATTTCCAAGTCTGGGTCTCCCCCCACTCTCAGCTTGACGGCTGCGTAGTTGTTGCTCCACTCTGAGTCTACGTAGTAGAGGGAGGAGGCCACCTCTACCTTTAAGAGCCACTCCCCCTTCTCCTCCAGCCTAGCTCTGAACGACGTGGTGGTACTCGTATTCACGGGGAGCCCTCCCCACACCTTCACTACTTTCTCCGATAGGAGTCTCCATACTAGGGGCCCACCTACCTTGAGGGCGTAGAGCCTCACGAGTATCCTAGCGTAGCTGTCCCCACTCGTCCTGTAGAGGTAGCTGGCTGGCAACTCGGAGGGGCCAAGATTGATTATGCGGGCTTTAACCTCGAACTCTTCCCCGACATCTACGATTTCCACCTCGGCTCCCGTGGCTGGGTCGTAGGCTCCTATCTCTCTCACCTCTAGGTCTGGCCAGGCGTTCCTGACCTCTAGGGAGTACTCAGCCCCTGCTGGGTCTTCTGGGCTGGACGAGATCCTGAACCTCAAGAGCCTGATACCCTCGCTCCCACCGGTCTTCAGCGTTAGCCGTAACTCCCTGCTGTCGTTCGTGTCCATACTCCCGAAGTCTGCTAGGAACACCCCCTCTTCCGAGCCCAATATGTTACCCATGACCTCTCGCTCCACCCATCTCCTCGCTCTCCTACCCTTGGTACCTTCAACCCAAGACTCGAACAACACGTTGTTCGCGGCGCCGCCAAGGTTGCGGATGACGATGTTGATAGAGACGTACTCGCCCGGATACAGGGTTTCGGGTAGGATGTAGCCGCGCGGCGGCAATTCCTCTACGTCCAGCCTCTTAACCTCTACGAGGTTGCTGTCTAAGATGTAGGCGTCTTTAACCTCTACTTCGAAGCGCGGCTTCTCGGAGGTAAAGGTCACAGTTCCACTCCACCACTTGGAGCAGAAGCCTAGTTCGTCGCATGCCCTAACCTTGAAGTCATACGTTCCCCCGTAAGGCAGGGTTACCCCCTCGCCGGGGACTTCTATGTAGGGGTCTGCGGTGTCCACTCTCCTCCCGCCCAGCAGCTCAAACGAGTACCACTCGTACCTCACTATTCTCCTATCGCTCTCCACCTCGACGCTTAGCTTGGCCTTCCCGCCCACCATGGGGAACTTGGGCGACGATTTCACCCCTATTACGACCGGTATGCTCGTGGTGGCGATGATTACGGAGTCCGAGGAGTGGAAGAGTTCCTCGCCGCTCTCCCCCGTACCTACGAGTACAGCTACTAGCTCGTAGATCGCCTCCTCCCCGGGCTCCCACGTAAAGGTTATAACTTTGAAGTCGTAGGGCGCCAGGAAACCTAGGTCTCTTTCCCCCACTAGTCTCGCCTCGCCGCCCCTAACCTCGTACAACTTCAGCTTGAAGGTCGCCGGGTCTTCCAGGGTCTCTGAGGACTCCTTACCGGAGTTCCTAACCGCTACGTCCACGTGGTACTTGTAGCCGGGCTCGCTCCCATTCCAAGGACAGGTGTAGACCTTCCCGCCGCGTGGGGAAGGGGGGCAAAGGGTTACGCTCGGCTTAACGTCGCCGCCGTACAGCGAGGACACTGTAACCGGGACTCTGAAGGTAATGTAGGTTTTCGGGTTCGGGTTGAACGGGTCGAAGGCGTCGTTTTTAACCCTGACCTTGACGGTGTACTGCCCCGGCCTACCGTAGCCGTGTACCTTCACGAATTCGCCGCTATCCCTGATTACGGTGCCATCCCCGAAGTCCCAGTCCACTGTTACGCTGCGGCCGTCCAAGTCTTCAGCTACGACTTTAAACTCTACCTTCTGGTTTATGGCTATTCTTAACCCGTCAGCTGGGCAGTGTTTACCGTAGCAGAACAATTCGCCCCACACGCCGCTTGACCTACCCTCCACGCTTATCTTAGCGCTATCCGTGAGATGGCCGTCCGACGCGTAGACCTTGAATACGCAGACCCCCTCCCTCCTGAACTTTACCAGCCCATTACTGAACTCGCATATCCACCAGGGAGCTCTGACCTTGTCCCACCAAACCTGGAGTCCCCTGGGCTTTCTGTCCGGGTCATAAATCACCAGGAAGTCTGAGAGGTTTACCTCCTCCCCTACTTTAACCACGATGTTCCTCCTCAGAGGCCTAACCACGGGAGGCTTATTGGGCAGCTCGTCTTTGACGTCGACGATCGTTACAGCGGTGTTATCATCCCTCCTTAGTTCCGGGACTAGGCCCCCGTGGTTGACCTCTAGGACTAGCGGCCTGCCACTCCCAACTCCTACCCGGCTCCTCACTTCTGCCTTTAAAGTGAAGGTTATCTTCTGGCCGGGTAAGGGGCCTATTAACCCCTCCTGCTCTGCTACCTGGTTTATAGAGGTGACTGTGAGCAGGCCCTTGTAGGGGTTATCGCCTACGTATAGTCTTATACCAGCGTTAGGGGGTAGCGTGCAGGCGTCCACGTAGATTGTGGCTCTCACCGCGACTTCCCTGCCTATACTGACCGTCTCACTTAGGAGTTCCACCTTTACGGCTTTGAAGTTCCATAGGGGTATTTCTAAGATTCTCCTCGACACCTCTGTGGCGAGCGCGGCGTCTCGCGCCAACTTGTAGTGAACTGGGGGGAGGAAAGCCGCGGCTATGTAGGGTATGTCTGAGACGAGCACGACTCTGCTGCGGTCTTTGAGGAACCAGGCAGAGACTACGTATTCCCCGTCTAACTTGCCGGCGATTACGAAGATGTCGGCCGTCTCATCCTCGTTCAGCAGGTTCTCCTCCACGTA
>CAZFWY010000053.1:8680-10675 GCA_964522715.1 uncultured Thermofilaceae archaeon
ACCCTTCCCTCCTCGGGCTCAGCAGACGCCGAGAGAGGCTCATGGAGGGGAGGCAGGAGTATTACGACTAGCAGGAGAGGAAGGATTAACTTGCGCATTTCCTCTTCACCTTGAGGTACATGGCTAGTAGAAGGGCTGTTAGGACGGAGACGACAAACACCGCGGTCATGAGGAGGGTTACCCTGCGGCTGAGTTCCTCGTTCTCGGCTTTCGCGGCTTCGAGTTCCTCCTTTACCCTTGAGAGTTCTCTGAGGGTGTTGTTTAGTTCTCCCTCTAGGTTCTCGGAGATCAGCCTCGCCTCGGCCTCTCTCTGCCTTGCAGCCTCTAGTTGGCGGGTTAGGTTATCTATGGCTAGCGATAGCTCGTCTACGGCTCGTACGAGACTCTTCCTCTCCCTCTTCAAGGCTTCCAGTTCCTCGTTAAGCTCCTTCACTCTCTCCTCCCTCTCCAGATCCTCCCCGGAAACAACGTATGGGCCTACAACTATGAATGACCAGTCGGCGTAGTACTCCTCTCCGGCTACTATCTCGCGGTCTTCCTCGCCAGCGAACTCCAGGTATACCCACATTATTAGGGGGCCTGTCTCGGCGCTCACTGGGACTTTGAATGTACAGTTAACCTCGACGCTCCTCTGGGGGCCTAGAGCACCTCTATACACCTCCGCCCAGCCGGAGACGTTCCCCCTGCCGTAGATGTAGCTGACCCTGACCACTACGTCTAGGCTCCGCTCAGAGGATAACGTTACGGTAAAAGTGGCGTCGCTACCAGCCTTAACCTCCGTAGGGACGCTTATCGAGGTCTGAAGGCCAGCCTGAGGATAGGATACCGTGTAGGGCTCGCAGGAAGCCGCGGAAGAAAGGTATAAAGTAAGTAGAAGGAGGCAGAACCAGAGAAGCAGACTACGCTTACCCATCCTTAAACCTCACACTAGCCTTACATAGTCTAACTCTATCTTTACATATTTAAGAGTGCTGGACGAAGAGTACCGGTTAGCCGACTAGGCCTCAGGAATTCGCGAGTTCGACATCGCCTAGCTAAACTACTTATTAATGCTCTACATAGTTAAAAAGGGATGTACCCTCGTTTCATAACGCCCGATTCTAAGCCCTTCGACCCCCTGTGGCTGGCCAAGGCTACCGAGGAGATAGTCACTAGAATGGGGAAGGAGGGGCAGGAGAGAAAGTACACGGATTTCTACTCCGTGCCAGTTTACAGGGGTATAGCGACTGGGTACGCGGTCGGCTGCTGCTTGAGGTGTTTCTACTGCTGGTCTCCCCTCTCCAGGGACTACCCGGAGAGCTACGGCGAGTTCTACTCCCCCCTTAGAGCCTTCGAGAAGCTTGTTGAAGCCGCTAGGAGGGGTATAAGGTACGGGCCTCCTCACTGGAGGGCACTGCCGATACGTAAGTGTAGGATTTCGGGGTGCGAGCCGACCATAGGTAGGGAGCACCTTCTATCCCTTTTAGAGCTAGTGGAGGGCTCGGACTTCGAGCTTTTCATCCTTGAAACGAACGGGATACTACTTGGGGCTGATAAGAGCTACGCCCGGGCTCTCTCCAGGTTCTCGAAAGTCCACGTGAGGGTATCGATAAAGGCCGGTACCCCCGAGAGCTTCACCCGGAGGACAGGCGCCATCGGTAAGTACTATGAGCTACCCTTCAAAGCCCTAGAATACCTATTGGACGCGGGTGTCAGCTGCCACGCGGCCGCAATGACAGACCCTAGGATTATGAGGAGGGAGGAGAGGAGGCTAATAATCGAGAGGCTGGCGGAGATAGACCGGAGGCTGGCTAAGAACCTAGAGGAGGAAGTCATAGACCCCTACAGAACCACGTTGTTCAGGCTTAGAAAGGCGGGAGTAAACGTAGAGTGGTAGGGTCAGCGCGACGCTCTTTCATGAGCCTGAGGTTGGGATTATAAAAAGGTGATTGGGATTCGCTCTTGTAGCTGTTTTGTCATTTCTACTATTTCTTCGTCGGTTAAGCTTAAGAGTAG
>CAZFWY010000054.1:0-7218 GCA_964522715.1 uncultured Thermofilaceae archaeon
TAGCCCACTCAACCTCGAACTCCAAAACCACCACCCTTTAACAAGTCTTAGGTCTCCACTAGGGAGATAAGCCTTTTTGTACCCTCAGAGAGGCGCGAGAACCCAGCCTAAGAGGAGTTCTATAAATGTACGGAAAAAGACTATGGATTAGCGTTCTTAAGAAGCTCGACTAGCCTGACCTCGCCCCCACTCTCCAGGAACCTCACTAATTCGTCTAGCGTTGGAAGGTACCTGGCACCCCTACCGGTACACTTGTAGCCAGCCACGGTGTTCCCCAGGGTCAATGAGTCCTCTAGGGATAGCCCTAATAGACCCGCGAAGATAACCCCGGCGTTGAAGGCGTCGCCAGCCCCCGTGGTATCGATAGCGTTGATTTTGAACGCTGGTCTCTCCGCTCTCTCCCCATCCCTATAGGCAACTGAACCCTTACCGCCCATCTTAACGTAGACGGTTTCAGCCAGAACCCCCACGAGCTTCTCATAGTCCCCGGTACCCGAGAGGAACCGAGCCTCGTCCTCGTTAGTCAGGAGCACGTCCACGAAGCCTACTCTACGCTTAACCTCCTCAAGACCGAGCTTAGCCAGGGAGTAGCACATATCCACGACCACCTTAACACCCCCCTCTCTCGCCACCTCTATCGCCTTGATAGCCGCGCTCCTCTGGGTTTCCTCCAGCAACGCGTAGCCCGAGACGAACAACACCTCGGCCCTACCGACGGCCTCCTCGTCTATGTCATCCGGAGATAGGAGTCTGTTAGCCCCCCGATAGCTTAGCATAGTCCTCTCACCGCCAGGAGTGACCAGTATAACCACGAAGCCCGTCGAGTCCTCTCCACGCTTAGCCAGAAGACTAGTGTCTACGCCCTCCCTCCTAAAGTCCTCCGCTAGAGCCCAGCCCAGCGCGTCGTCCCCCACACACCCTATAATACCCGAGTCAACTCCTAACCTAGACAGAGCGACACAGGTGTTAGCGGCGGCGCCGCCTGGGGCGACCGTGGATTTAGACGCCAAAACCTCACCGCCGAGAGGCGGCAGGGAGTCGATGTAGAGCAGGATGTCCACGTTAACGTCCCCCAAACAGAGTACGCGGGCCATCTAGATCAGCCTCCCTAGGAACTCCCTCAGCTCGGCGGCGCTCTCCTTAAGCCTAGAAACGTCCACGTCAGTCATCGGGACTGAGAGCCCGGCCTCCCTAAACGCCTTCTCCAGCTCCTCCATGAACACCCCCATACCCCAAACCCTAACGCTACGCCCAGCCTTTGACGGGTCGCCACCAACCCAGCCCGTAGAGGTCTCGCGCACACCACACGAAGGACTACCCCTAATACCGACCACAGCCACGACCCTAACACCGTTCCCCTCGAATTCTAACGCTAAACTCACAGCCTCCTCCGCCAGCCTCCTACAATACTTCCTAAAACCAACACAGTCATACTGATCCTTAACCTGCCACCACCTCTTCAAACCCAGATGACCAGTCTCAGGACACGGAAGCTGAACAACTCCCAGCCCCAACCCATCCAAAACCCCCACCACCTCGCTAAGCATACCCCTCCTAACAGCAAGCCCGCGGACAACAGAGTTCTGATTCAAAACACAGTGAGACACGTACACAACCCGCAGTCCGCGAACATCCTCCAACCAAACCACCACATAAAAGAGACGAAACAGGAATTTAACAACTACCCTAAACACACAAGCGGAGAACTATTTAGCATCCAGAGACCAAAGCCATAACTCCGAGCAGCCTAAGCTCCCTCTCAGATTCTGGGAGGAGTGCTAATAAGGTCTTCAGTGGACAGGGTTTTTACGTATTTTGAGGCTTTCTTTTGAAGAGATATGTCATCTGTTACAAGTATTAGTTTCTTTCTGATGGCAATATATAGGTAGGATGCATCGTATATGGTTAGTTTTTCATTTATCGCTAGCTCAAGGACTTCTCTCTCGAATTTTTCTATAGAAATGGATTCTATTACCGCGAATATATCCGCTATTATATCTGCGAATTCTAATGCTTTCTCCTTATCTAACCTTCTGAGCAATGTGTGCTCTTTCCATATCGCGTTTAGGCATTCGTAAAGAGTTAAGTTTAGTGTAACTCCTTCAGCTAGCGGGGTAAGCACGCCCCTTTTGACTAAATTTACTATGGAACTAGCGTCAAAAAGATACATTTCACTACCTCTCCCTATCTTCTCGTATAATACTGGCTATTTCCTCGTCAGGGATGGGCGGTAATTCCTTGCTGAGCTTTTTAGCCCTTTCTTCGAGCTTTTTAAGCATAGCTATTTTAACTTCTCTCTTCAAAGCTTCCCTTATAATGGGTCCAGGCTTTATACCAAGTTGATCCATCATCTCTTTTAACTCCTTAGGTATCTTAGCAGATATAGTGACATACTTCATGGCTAGTAATTATGTTATCAGGTCTACCTTAAATCTATTACCCATTTAAGGGACTACATATATAAGGTATACCGCACTCAGATTACTATGGTATTCCCTTGTCCGCCAGTATCTTTACTGCTTCTAGAGCTGTCTTTATGGCTTTTCTCTCGGTCTCCATGTTTTTCTTGAGGGTTTCCTCGTCTCTAGGTACCTTTATGACGGCGCATACTGCTCCGGCCATGGCCCTCTTGAGGCTCGACACGACTAGTATTGCGGCTGTCTCCATCTCGGATAGTACTACCCCGGCTCTGACCCAGGCTTTCCACCTGTCCATCCATATCTCCCTCGCTGGCTGGTTCTCGGGTTCGACCTCGCAGTAGAAGGAGTCCTTGGTGTGGAAGACTCCTACGTGGTACTTGTAGCCCAGCTTCTCGGCCGCCTCAACTAGGGCTGAGACAACCCTATAGTCGGCTACGGCTGGGTACTCGACGGGTACGTACTGCCTAGTCGTTCCCTCATCCCTAACCGCCCCGGTCGCTATTCCAAGCTCCCAGGGCTTAACCTCCGGGTTGACGGCCCCGCTAGTCCCGACCCTTATGAAAACCCTTGCCCCGACTCTTATCAGCTCCTCGACGGCTATAGCGGCTGAGGGGCACCCGATACCTGTGGAGGTAGCGGAGACGGGTACCCCCTTGTACTTTCCCGTGTAGGTCAGGTACTCCCTGTTCTGAGCCACGAACCTAGCCTCATCCCAGAACTCGGCTATCTTCGGCACCCTCCCGGGGTCTCCGGGGAGGAGGACGTAGGGGGCCACGTCGCCCGGCTTGCACCTAATATGGTACTGCACCTCCCCTATACCCATAATACCACCGCCGGGACAAGTGTTTAGAGTCTTCCCGCCTCATTACTCTTTCCCGTGTAGCAGTAACTCTTCATTAGTGATGCTAAAAGCATCATTATGCATTGTCTCGTAAGCTCTGTGTATTAGAAAAGTTATGATGCTAGACTTCAAATTACTTCTTGAAGATCCTGTCAAATAGCCTCTTATCGATATAGAATCCTATCTCGATTAGGCGCTTATATATTGCATTAGGTGTTTCTGCTAGAATACCTTTCTCGTATAATTTTTGAGAATTGAGAGTGTTCCTATAACTTCTAAGCCCAATTCTCTAGCCAGTTTCCTTGCTCTCTTATCATCTAGGACAACTGTCTTATCCCTCATTAAAGCTAAGAATATAGCTGAAGATTCGCCGAGACCCAGCTTTGGAAGCCTCTTCTTAATATCTTCGACGCTTATTTTGCCCGCATCAATAACCCTCATAAGCTCTTGATACGCTTTATCCTCCTTTTTCTTTACTTCTTCTAATACTCCGCTGGGAACCTCCACCTCGTCAAATAGACTTAAGCCTCTCTCTAGTAGTCCTAACTTTCCCAATACTACGATTGGCGATGTGTTAAGTACTGCTCTTGAAGACTCTCTTGTATGCATCTAGTTCTTCCCCAACCTCTTCTTCATCGAGAATACTATATTCAATTCCAAGGTTGCGCATGAGGAGCCAAAGATCATCGACTCTTAAGCCCAGTAGCTCGGCTGCCTTCCCCATAGAGATCTTACCGCTGAGCAGAAGACCTAGAACAATGAAGAATTTTTCCTTGTCGGGGTAAGGTACTCGCTCTCGCTTAATAATCTCCCTTAGTTCAACAGCCATGAAAGTAGCACCTACTACTGCTCTATAGTTTACAGCTCATATAAGTTCTATACTTTCAATATTTTAATAAGGAGTTTAGTCTCTAATGAGCTAGAATATGTTGCTCTCGATAAAGGAGGGAAGTCGAGATCCTTCTTCACTGTGTTGGGATCCTTTTATTCTTTAGTGGTCTCTTAGGCTAGGTTTATTTTAACCGGGGCGGACTACAGTTTGGTTATAATTATGGCTGAACCTTGTAGGAAGAGACTGGAGGAGGTTCATGCCTGGAGTAGGCTGGAGCGTGCCTACGAGGAGAACCTAAAGGCGGCAGAGATGTTCGTCGAATCTACGTCGAGGAGTGAGGGGAGGTTCCTGCTTGTATGTGATGGCCGCGTGGTAGGAGTCTTTGAGACCTACGAGGAAGCCGCTAAAAAGTCTGAGGAGGTCTGTAGTGTAAATGCTCTGATTCCGGAGTTGCCTCTTAAGAGGGTTACCGAGGAAGTGGAACTCGGCTTCCCGTGGTAGTCCGCACAGAAACTGGTTTTTCTCGTGAGGTGACCTGTATGGTAAGTGTTTTTACTCCTTGAGGTCTTCTCTTCGTGGTGGTTGGTGTGCGCGTATACTTCTTCGTGGTTATCGTTGTTCTCACGGCTTCCCTCGCCCTGGCTTCTCCCCCTCCGGTTAAGAGCTTCGTCGTGTACTACGGCCCGGACAGGGTGGACGAACTCTCGAAGTTCGACTTGGCGATAGTCTCCCCCCTTCTGGAGGAGTACGAGGTTAGAGAGCTGAGGGATAGGGGCGTCGTCGTCCTCGGGTATATCAGCCTAACCACTTTAGGGGGGTGGGAGCCCTGGTACAACCTGACTGGCGTGGAGGTAGTGGGTAACGAGAGCACCTGGGGCGAGGTAATAGTTAATCCCTGCTCGGAGGCTTGGAGGAACGTCGTGGTTAGGGGGGCTGGCGGCTACCTGATTGGTAAGGGTTTCAGCGGTTTCTTCCTGGACAACCTGGACATGGTTGACGCCTACCCCTGGATGAAGCCGTGCGTGGTCGGGCTGGTGGCCGCCTTGAGGGAGGAGTACCCCGGCGTGGTGATAATAGTGAACAGGGGCTTCACTGTCCTCGACGAGGTCAGCGGCTATATAGATGGGGTCTTGTTCGAAGACTTCGCCACGTACTACGACTTCAACCAGAAAAAGTACCTCAAGTGGGGCGGCGAAGACCTAGAATGGATTAGGGCTCAGGCCAGGAGGCTGGCGAAGCTGAGGGAGGAGAAGGGCATACTCGTGCTGGCCCTAGGCTACGCGGACATCGACAACCCCGACGAGAACTACGAGTACTCGAAGTACGTGAACGAGATGGCCGCCCAGTACGGTTTCATACCCTATACCTCCGAGATAACTCTGATGAAGATAAACGCCCTCTACCCTGACATATTAAGCCAGGGAGAGGAGCACGAAACTAAGCCCCTACCCCCCGCACAACCCCCAAAGGAGACCAGGACCGCCGAGCAAAACACGGCGCTTGACAACTTGTTCTTTATACTCGTCAGCTTAATGGTATCTCTGCTATTCCTAGCGCTGGTCATAGTGTTAATAGTCACGTCGAGAAAAAGTAGGAAATAGGGTTAGCCTCTTAACCACTTTAACTTCTCAAGGGCCTTGTCTAGCTCTACGGAGAAGAACCCGACGGCATAGTCGCTGACCCGCCAATCCATATCGGGAGTTCCTTGTAGAGCACTTCGTGCCACCCCACCAGGTACTCGTTACTAGAGAGCTTAACGACGTTCGTAGAACACCCAACCTTAAGTTCACAGGCATCGTTAAGGAGTCCAAGTCGGCCACGCCCTTCCAGCAGAGCCCCCCACGGAGAAGATGGGTTAATAATAGTCTTTGCAGCTATCGAGGGGAAGAAAGAACCCCCTCATGCTACTCGCCTACATACCTTACGAGATTCTAAGAGAGTTTAGTTCGGAGGAAATCGCCGAGGCCATTAAAGCCAAAATAGAAGAGAAAGCCGAGCGAGAAGGAATAGAGTCCCTGTACATATTGGCATTAAACGAAGCAATACTCTTTGAGGCCGCGTACGGGGTATTAACCATACAAGAGTCTATCCTGAGAACCGAAAAGAAGGCTAGGGAAGCCGCTAGGCGGGCTGAGGAGAAGTCCAGTAAGGCTTGGGAGGAAGCTAAGAAAGCTAGGGAAGTGTCCGAAAAAGTCATGAAAATGCTTGAACGCTTAGTGAAGGAGTTAGAAAAGCGTTCTTAAAATGGGGTTACCAGCCTAGTCTGGAGACCAGTTCTAGGGGGCCCGTAACGGCGCATATCCTCCTTCTCGGCTTCCCCTTCCTAGTGTAGTTGAACCATATGATTGATGTACCCAGCAACGCCCATTCTCCATAGGAGGACAGGTACTTGGAGGAAGCTCTCAGCCTTTCGTTAAACCTTCCTTTAACCTCTACGCCTCTTAGTTGTAACAGCTTGCTTAGGAAGTTGTTAGCGGATACCCTAGCCCTGTAGAGGACGTACAAGGCGGCGTCGCGCCTATCTTTCAGCGGCACAACTCTGGAGTCAAAAAATAAGTATTTGTGGAGAGCTGCGGTTACCACCGAGGAGGCCAACCCGGAAGATATGCTGATGATCTTTTCGACACGCCCCCCATAAGGGTTGTCTGGCCCGAGGAACAAGAGGTTTATCTCGTCGCTGCCGACCCAGGCACCGAACGCCTTAAACCTATCGACTAGGGCAGCTGCTGCCGAGACCAATACTCCGTGAACTGTGGGGTCTCGCGGCGCTTTGTAATCCCTCAATGCCTTGCTGAAATTCACCCCGTCGAGACGCACCGCGTAGGGGGGCTCAGCCCTAACTCTAAACCTCTTCTCAAGCTTAGAGTACCTGTCAGCCAAAGCCGCTACGTTAACCTCGGATAGTATCTTCAATGTTTTCTCCACAGTAGCCCCCTCAGTTAACCGTAGTATCACTCAGCGCTTTTTTATTAACTTCTAGAGGCATATCTACGGGGGGTCAGAGATGGAGAAGGTAATAATTAGCCTTCTACTTCTGTTAGTTGTCCTGGTAGTGATAGGGATCCTCATATATCAGCCAGTACAGCACCCGTCATGGCAGAAGTGGGGCGACCCCGTTTCTGTAG
>CAZFWY010000054.1:7318-10662 GCA_964522715.1 uncultured Thermofilaceae archaeon
TATCAGCCAGTACAGCACCCGTCATGGCAGAAGTGGGGCGACCCCGTTTCTGTAGAGGGTGGCTCTGTAAGTGTCGAGAATGGGTGGTTAGTGCTGGAAAGTCGGAGAGAGATTAAAGTCGTGGTTGATTGCGCTAATAGGCTAGCTGAAGCATCAGTATTACTGATAGAGGTGGACACGAACATGTCTGTTGCTATGTCTATACAATACGCCCCGCCAAAATCCGTAGTCATAGGTAAAGAGTTCGAGTTCCCGCTGGGCAAAGGCCAACACGAGATCAGGGTAGAGCTGGTGAGCGGCGCCATTAACAAGGTGGTCGTAGACGAGGTTAGAGAGGGGAGGTTTGTCTCCTTGTACACCTTGGAGGGAGGCGATAAGCCGCGCGTAGTTATCAGAATTTGGAGCTTGTGGCCGTTTAAAGTGAAGGTATTTATCAAGCCCGACTGAACTTTCGATATTCTTTATTTTTACAAATAACTTCAAGGGACACATATATATTACACCAATAGTTATCCATAATAGCGGAAAAGAAGCCTGGTGGTGAATATGAACAGGAAGGGAATATCCCCGATCATAGCCGTACTATTGCTAGTAATAATAGCCGTAGCCGCCGCCGTACTAACATACCTATGGGTACTAGGCTACATAGGAACAGTACAGCAACAAGGCGGCACCGAGTCCTTACAGGAAAGGATAAAGATAGAAGGCGTAGAGATAAGTGGTGGAACTATAAATACTGTATATGTTAGAAACATAGGCGATGTGAACGCTGAGATCGATACCGTATACCTGATAGACCCTACCGGCTCAAGCACGGACTGCGATGTTTCCAATACCGAATTAACGCCAGGCACTCTTTCTGAGATTGATACTAGCGGGTGCGGTTTTGGCGTAACTTCGGGAGAAACTTACGTCATAAAGGTTGTGACAACTACAGGAGCTGAAGCGTCGTACTCGTTTACCTATAAAGAGTAAGTAGCCATCTACGCTAATTTTAAAGGTAGACTATATTAAATTAAATAAATAATTACGTTTTTTCTTTTCTATTAGGAGGCGCAAATTATGAACAGGTTAGCTGTCTCGCCAGTAATTTCTGCTCTCCTACTCATAGTAATCGTGGTCGCAGCTTTCACAGGAGTTTACTTCTGGAGTTTATGGCAGTTCCAGACCTATAAGTTTGAGCTGGAGAGAAGCTATAAGGAGGCTATGCAGGCCGCCCAGGAGAATCTCGTAGTCGAGTTCGCGTGGATAGACAACAACGGCAGGATAAAGGCGTATCTGAGGAACGCTGGCGAAATAGAGGCCTGCGTCATGGACGTCTTTTTCAACGACACCCTTCTAGAACAAGACCTGCATTTATGCATACTTCCCGGGGAAGGGGCCTGGCTTAACACGACTAACACTGTTCAGGGAGACTATGGCAGGCTAAAAATAGTTACGGAGCGCCACTTATTCATAGAGGTTGAGGTATGGGTGGTGCCGAATGGCTAAGGGCCAGGCTAGCGCGATAGGGGCCGTCTTCCTCGTGATTATAATAGCTCTCTCGTTAAGCTACGTTGTCTGGGCTATAGCTCAGATCAGGGAGCTAAACGAGGGGGTCGTTAAAGCCTTATCCTTAAGAGAGGAGCGCCGCAGAGAGAAGGTAAGCCTATCCAACTACCAATACGTCGAATACGCGAATTACACATACTCGTCCATAGAGGGAAACCTAACCTCCACATGTATAACGATAGGTCAAGAAACCTCTACAGAGCTCAAAAGCGTGTTGCGAGATAACTTTGATAATGATCCCTCAAGTAACGGTTGGACGGGATCAGACCCTGACACGAGGCCCCCGCTTATCTTCTCAAGGTACTGGGGCCCGGGAATAAACAATTACTCTATAGGTTTCACTGCTAACGCTTCATGGTGGTTTCGCATAGTAGATAGCTCAGAAGGATATTGGAGCCGCAGCTTCGCTTTTTCTCCTAAAGGCAATATTACTTCAGCGTGGTTAAGCATAGATTACAGGGTGGAAACGTCTGATTGGTTGGCGTTTTCAGGGTATGCTAGTTGGACATTAAGCGTCGAGCTTACTTTACCTAATGGTTCTACGTACACAATAGCTAAAACTAGCCCTCCTATTAGGCATACTGGTGAGGAGACTACTGATGGAAGGTTTTACGTGTCTATTACTGAATACATGACTGAGCAAGGAACCTATACTATAACTCTTCGGGGGTCTATCCGGCTTAATATTCGTGCTTTCTTAGCCGGTCATTATTCAGGTGTCGCTCTGTTTGATAACCTAGTCATAAGCGTTGCAACCACTACGACTATGGGCGGGATATCGGTCTGTAAGGCTACAGCTATAACGAGGTTTGACTTGCCTAGCGAGCCTTTATCTACGCACGTAGTTGTAACTGGAGAACTTAACGACACGGCAACCCTCTATATACTATACTATGACATGGCAGCATCTACTTGGAGACTTGCCGACTACTTAATACCGGAGGGAGGAGAGCCTTTTACTGTGACGTTAAATATTGATCCGGAGAGGTTCTACAACGAGGGAGAGGCATCACTAATGTTCGTAATGGAGGGTTCCAGACCATTCGAACTTACTCTGAACACGTTACTAGTAGAGTGCGGCTTCATAAGCGACCAGGTCAATATTACAGTCATGAATACTTACTCGCTACCGGTTAAAATAGTCTCCATCTGGGTTATGAATTCGACGCACGTATGGAGGTTCGAGGAGTCAGCCGTACTACTACCAGGTGAGGCAGAGACGTTCGAACTACCTATAAAGCTGACCCCAAACTCAGTATACACGGTTAGAGTGGTTACTGAGAGAGGGAACCTTTTCGATACCGTTATTGAAACTTAGCCTCTAACCATTTTCAAAACTTCCTCTACAGCGCTCCTCACGGCCTCTTTCAGACGGTGATACCTGATAACCTTAACTTTACTACCCCTCACATCCGGCATATCTTCGGGAGAAATAGTGTGCCTTATCAGCACTATGTGTCCTAGGTAGTCGACGTCCATCCTCTTGCCAAGGACTTTCAGGAAGTCAGATTTGCCCATCACTAAGTCTATGTAGACCTTCTTGTCTCCCTTTAACACCTCCAGGTCTGCCTGGTGAAGTAGCCCGCTCCTACCCTTAATTATGACGTCACGCTTAACCTTCAAGTTGTTCGTCTGTAGCTGGGCGGTAATCATGTCCTCTAGGATCTCCCTCTCAACCCCCTCTAAGGCTTCAGGTATGACTTCGTAGGCGTACCACGCTCTGTACTCAGCCTCTCTATGGTCGAACTCCTTGCCGCACTCCGTACAGTCGTACGCTGGTACTGGCATTTCGG
>CAZFWY010000055.1:0-10481 GCA_964522715.1 uncultured Thermofilaceae archaeon
GGGTCAGCAATAGGGACGAGCTAGCCAGAGTGCTTGACAAGATAGGGAGTATAGATGGAGTTGAGTCGACGAGGACTATGTATGTGCTTAGAGTTATAAAGGAGGAGCAGAGGATAAAGGTAGACTAACGAGTGGCTCTGAGAGAGTGATATGGGTAACGTCACTGACCTTCTCCCCTACGAGGAGTGGAGGCCGGGCCAGTACGAGTTAGCCCGTCTTACAGCTGACACCATAAATGAGGGAGGTTTTCTCTTAGCCGGGTACCCGACGGGGACGGGGAAAACGCTAGCTGTCCTTGCTGGCGTGTTAAGCACGGTCTCCAAAGATGTCAAAGTGCTGTATATGGTTAGGACGTTGAGCCAATTCCAAGCGCCGCTCAGAGAACTTAGAAGGCTATCCAAAAGGAAGCCTGTGAAAGCCGTAACTCTGGTCAGTAAACAAAGGCTCTGCCCGCTCCCGGGGATGAGTAGGCTAGCTTACGACGAGTTCCTGAGATACTGCTCCTACCTATCCCGCGCGGAGAACTGCCCCTACCTTTCCCGGGGTCTTCCGGGTGAGGCTCTCGAAGACCTACCTTTAATTGCGAGTCCCCGGGCCCTAGTCAAAGCCTCCAAGAAATGGGGTGTCTGCCCTTTTAGGCTGGCAATTGAAAGGTTTAACGAGTCCTTGATAGGGATATGTGCGTACAGTTATCTCTTCGACCCGGAGGTTAGGCGGAGCTTCTTAGCGGCGGCTAACCTAGATCTAGGCAGCGTAGTCGTAATAGTAGATGAGGCACACAACCTACCGGAGTACTTGGTCTCCGCGCTCAGCGTAGAGTTGACTAAGTCCTGTGTTAGGAAAGCCAGAGTTGAAGTATCTAAAGTATACAGGGGGGAGCACCAGGAGGCGTTGCTCAGAGATTTGAGCCGTCTTGAGAATTACATCGCGGGTTTAGAGAGGAAGTCGGATAAGCGCGTCGTAGAGGTTTCCCAGAGCAGCTTAATGAGCATAATGCCTTCACCGAGGCTGTTAGAGAAAGCTGCGAAAAGCGTTGAAGCCATATACGCGCGGAGGGGTATTCCTCTGAGGACTTACTTGAGGAGGGTTTTGCGCTTCGCTAAGGGTATATCCAGGCACGACCCCCGTTACATCGTAGTGGGGGAGAGGAACGACGTTTTCAAGCTCGTTAACGTCTGCGTATCCCCGCGTAACGAAACAGAGAAGGTGTTTTCATCGGTTAAAGCAGCTATCCTAATGAGCGGGACGTTGCCACCTAAAGAGTACATGGCATTCTACACGGGGATAGACCTCTCGAAGACCAGGGAGGTAAGAATTCCAAACCCATACGCCGGTAATACTCGAATAGTGAGCTTAACTGGCGTATCGTCGCGTTTCATCGAGCGGAGCGAAAGTGTGTACCGGTACATGGCGCGCGCAATCGACCAGGTTTTCGGGGCAGTTCCCAAGGGGGTAATCCTAGCCGTATTCCCCTCCTACGACTTTATGAAGAGAGTGAGAATGTACGTAACGTCGCGCCCAGCTCTTATCGAGCGGGAAGACACGAGCATCCGTACCGTCGAGGAAGCCGTGAAGGGGGAGGAAAAAGTGCTCGTAATGGCTGTAGCTTGGGGTAAAATAGTGGAGGGGGTAGAGTTTAAGGGGGACGGGAAGAGCCTAATCAACGCTATAGTAATCGCAGGTTTCCCCGTTCCGGAGCCGACCCCAGTCAGGCAGAGAACACTCGAGTTCCTATCGTCGTTCTTAGGGTCTAGGGAGAAGGGCTGGGAACACTCATACATGGTTCCAGCAGTAATGAGGGTAGTCCAAGCGATAGGTAGGGGGTTGAGGAGCCCTGAGGACAGGGTCTTCGTAGCCGTCCTTGACGAACGCGTAACTTATAAGTCTATTCGCGAGTATATCGAAACTTTCGGTTATAAATTGGTAATTATTAAAGATTTAGATAATTTACAGGTTGAATTAGGCAAATTTTTCGGCGGAAACGAGAAAGGATAAATACGATACCCCAGGCTGAGGTAAAGGCTGAGAGGATGGGGAGGAGAAAATCTCCTCTGACGCTGGAACTCGCATGCTTACTATTCGAACTCCTAAAGCTTAGAGGGTCTATGCCTACGCCAAAAATCTGCAGAGAGGTGAACGAGAGGTATAAGGATGGGCGGAAAGCCGTAGACTATAACAAGGTATACCGCGTATTAACAATGCTATACAAAGAGGGGATCGTAGAGCGCAGAGGGCGCGACGGCATGATTTTTTGGAGCCTCAGAGATGATAAGCTGAGTAAAGATGACGTTTTAAAAATGCTATACTAATCAACCTACTCTAAATACTCCCCAGCTTTTTTCTATAGTTTTTTGACTAATCCTATTATGGTTACTACGAGGAACGCCACCGCGGTCATAAGCTTATCATGTGTGATTAGCCAGACTATTCCGGCTACTATTACAGCTGGCAGTAGTATAATGAATATCTTGATCACTAGGACTACGAGTAATACCGCGGCGAGCACTATGAGGCCTGTTATCAGCCAGTCCATAGGTATATTTAAGGGTAATTCTATCATCGCTGCACATGCGATACGTTAGAATATATCGATAACGCCCCCTTCCCTACCGTCTACTCCCACCTTCATCCTGCCAAGAGCCATACAACGAACGCTCGAGGGGTCCTTCAGGGGGGCGTCAACGTACAGATAGCCCCCCTCCAAGTCTATCCTCCTAACCACCCCGCAAGTTAACGTGTTGCCGTCCTCCCCGTAGAGACCGACATATGCGTTTACGAGTTCTTCTACTGGGATAACCATCACCCTGTTCACACCCATAATTCCTGCCACCTGCCTGGCTACACGCTTTATCCTCGCGGCTTCGCTCGGCTTCCTAGTGGCGATCACAGCTAGGCTACCTAAAACTTCTACTCTTAACTCGCCTATACGCAGTAGTTCGCGTAGTTTACCTTCGAAATCTTCTCTCCTCTTCCCCAAGAAGAGTGGCGGGTTTACCAGTGGGGCGCGTCTCCCATCTATCTTCAGCCTCCTACTCCCAAGAAGGAAGGAGGTCATAGCCATCTCCCTGTACGTCTTACGCATGGATCTGGTCTTCCTCAGACGGGCGGGTGGGGACGGTATCTCTAAAACGCGGAATCCCAGCTGAGATAGCGCTTTACTCAGAACTGTGGAGTTCCCCTCTCCCTGCATAACGACTACGCGGGTTGGGCTTAAAGCCTTTACTAAGCTGACCTTGAAGTTCAAAGCCCTGCCGTCATCCACCCACCCGTCCGTGTTAACCACTACGATGTCAGAGTCCGCCCTCCCTCGCTCCACCAACTTAAGCGTTGCCGATATTACGGGGGCCTCATATCCCAAGGGGGTAGTAGAACCTACAAATTCAAGGGCGCTCACGGGGATATCTCTGAGCCAGTAGACGGGCTTATCGGCGAACCCCAGCGCCACAGTACCCGGAGGGCCTAGGTCTTTCTGTCCCAGGTCTTCATCCACGAACGCAGCCTTCATCTCCATGTTCGCGGCCGTGTTAAGTAGCACGGTCGAGTAGGTAGATTTGCCGCTGTCGACTTCCCCGAGTACTACTACGACTCCCCCCTCCCTAATGGCTTCGCGGGCTTTTTCCCTCCACTCCCCAATTACCTCCTCGCTGGGCTTAGCGAGACTTAAAGAACCCCCAGAACCCAACAAGTACTTTAGCTTCGAGTCCTCGAGAGCCTCACAACAGACGACGCGCCCACTGACAACGACCAGGGTCTCCCCGTCCCTCATCTCACAGCCCAGCGCGTACATACACCCGTCAACGACTGTAATCTTAGCCGCTCCAGTAACCCTTAGGACATCCCCCTTCCTCAGTGACATCTCTCTCGGAACCATCATCGTAGAGACCCCCAGATAATCACGAAAGGTCAAACATTTTATCCACGCTTAACGATTTTTAACTGGGGGCTTATATGGGTGAAAGATTTGTCATGGTTCCTGATCCCCGGGACCCCAGGAAGTTTATTAGGGGTAGGGTGGTGGGTTTTAAGGTTTTAAAGGAGGATTGGAACGAGTACGAACTTGAAGACGGCACGAAGGTTAGGGTTAAACTTGTAGTCCAGTCTATCTCGTACGCGCTGGACCCCTCCACAGGGGAGGTTATCAAGAGCCCATCGGGGGAGCCCGTAGTGAACGTTAAGCACAGCGTAGTAGTCGCCGCTTTATTCCCAGAGGAAAGATTAGCGGTTGAAGGTGGAGAAGGTGGGGAACAGTAGCACGTATACGAGCGTAGCCTCATACTCGCCTATCAGAGACATAATAGTCGTGGGGGGCGAGGCCTCACTAGAGGGTCTATACGCGTCTACCATAATCCCGCCAGTACATACTGGGCGTAGCTTAGGAGCCGACAAGCTAAGCGTAGAGCCGGAAGAGTACGTTGGATTCATATTCTTAACTCGGAGGGCGTTGCTGGAGAGGTGGGAGGGGGTAGTCTCTAGGCTAGCCGAATTCTCCAGAGTACGCGCGCCTACATCCCTATCAGCCTTAAAACTCTCTAATTACATAGCCAGCCTAGCCCAGCATATCGACGACGAGGAGGTAAGGGAAGGTGCTTTAGCCGTAAGGAATCTCCTACGTGAAGCGGCAGTCTCCGTACAAGCAGGTCGGGCTGAATCTCCTCGGCAACTAATTAACCGCGCGCTCCATGTATCTCTCCTAGTATTGGAACTCCTGAAGCTCCAGGAGAGGGGGGTCAGGCTCGTAAAAGTAGGCGACCTCGAAGAGGTAGGCGAAATCAAGGGGTGGAAGATTTATGCCCCGCGAAGAGATCGTACTCGTCAGCGACAAGCCCGTAAGGGTGCACGAGGAGGTTAAAGACGGGAGGATAATCCACTACTTCTACTGGCACTTCGACCTCTACAAGCCCTACGACTACGAGCCAGTCAACGTGAGGGAGGTTGAAGGCGGCCTACAGGTATTGACGAGAGTTCACTGGACGGGCTTAGTGCTCTGGAATTCCCCCAGAGTCCTCGAAGGTAAGCCCCTGGTCACGTTTGTAGGGGGCGTGCACACCCCGATAATAATCTCTGAGAACTGGGACTACTACGTCGTATCGAGAGAAGAGCTGGACATAGCGGAGAAACTAGCCCTAAAATTCCTCTTAACATTCATAGAACTCATGAAGCTCTACCCATGGCCCGAGGAGATATTCAAAGACTACGGGGACCTCATAGTCGAAGAACCCCCACCCCCGGAGTACGAGTTCGACCCCTCACACGGCAAATACGTGGTCATAGTCGGAGTATGGGACGAGAGAGCCGAGAACTTCGTGGAGGAGGTAACGGAGGAAGTCGAGTAGGTAACTACTTCCCACGTACATGGAAAGCACTTGAGGCTATACGCGAGCTAAAAGGGATTCGAAAAGAGAAGAAAAGAGTAAAATTCATTGGATACATGAGGAAAAAGGGAGAAAGAGCTAGATACATTAGATGCTTCAGTACCGGTAGCGCGAGATCAGCCTATTACTCCTGGTCTTCTGGTCTCTTTAAAACCAGGTAGAAGTAGTGTTTCTTAGGGCTCTGGAGGGGCGGCCTGTAAACCCCCTTCTCGGATATGTAGTCGCCGACGAGGTGCCACAGCATAACCCAGAGCAAGTTCTTAACCTCGTCCCTCTCGAGGGTCAGCCCGTGCCTAGCCATTAAGGTAGTTTCTATGTACCCCCTCAACTCCTCCAAGCTCTTCTCGAAGACCCCTAGGGCGGTCTGCCCCAGAATATCGGCGTAATTCTTAATTCTCCTCTTAATCTCTGCGTACTCATCCTTGAAGTAAGGGGTCAGGTTGACATCATAGTACCTTTCACGCTTATACCTCTTCCTGGGAACCTCAACCTCCTTTATCACAAAAGCCTCCTTAAGCTTCTTGAGGTGGTCCAGAACAGTGCTCGGGGAAAGCCCCAGTTCATTGGCTATCTGCTTAGTAGTCATGGGTCCCTTCAAACATAGCAGGACAGTTATAGCCAACCTGGTCTCGTCCGACAACACAGTGAAGGGGTCAGGCCTTCCGAGTTCACTTTCGCCGAACTCTCCTGAACCCCACTTAGACACGCACAGAGAGGCGTATTTCTTAACTTTATCCATATTAGTCGCCAGTTACCTAATTAGAAAATTAGCTAATAAGCTTTTCTATCCGCAAGAACCTTATTAAGCCCGGACGAGAACTACACGTAGAATAGGTCACGCGTGATACGATGCCACCCAAGGTCTTGATATCCAAGGAGCTGTTGGAAATGATAGCTGAGGGGAAAGTAAAACGCCCTGAAAAGCGGAGACTAAAACTAGGGAGATGGATCCTAAAAGAAAAGATAGGTGTGTTCATTGGTAGTAAGAGTGAAGATAAGGGTGAAAGCTAGGCGCTCGGGGAAGTCCAAAGAAATAATCGTCCTCGCCAATGGAGGAGCTGAAAGTCCCAGGCCCTGCATAGTGGTAGAGCCTCGAACAGCGGAGGAACTAGGCCTATGGCCCCCTGAAGAAGCCGAGGTTTACCGCGTCGAGGAGGCGTCCACTATATCAAGGGTTTTCCTGCTTAGAAAAGCCGTTACGCTGGAATTACTGAGCGAAGAGGGAAGCGTACTTTCAAGCGTCGAGGCGGACTTAGTGATACAGGAGGGCTTAACAGAGCCTATAATAACAGACATCACGATAGACGAACTTGGAATACAGGTTATAAGCTTCAGCCGCGGCCTATGGAGACATAAGGAAGACAAACCCGAGACCATCAGACGTAGCCCAACTAAGTCGTAGTATATTTCTGGCAACTCTGCATCCCACTTATCTAACTTAGCGATGGTTCCTCAGAGCTCTTCCTAAAGCCTCTAGAAACCCACTTACCTTCACTCCTCTTAAAGTTAGGACTCGCCTGCCGTCCGGGCCTAGGAACGTTATGTCTCCTACGTCCAGTATCCACCACATGGGCAGCCCCCACCTATGAATAGGCAGGCGAATCCCAGCGTCACCCGACCCCAGTCCCTAGGCTTCTCTCCACGTACCCGCACGGTTAACCCCCTAATCACGTGTATGGGTATGAAGCCCTCTATGCGTCCCCTACGGAGCACTTTCACCCCTTCCGAGTCCACAACGTACACCCAGCCCATTTTGTCGAACAACAAGTACAGAGCTAAGAGTATAAGCGGCAAGCCGACGACCCAACCACCTAAAGTCAGAAACGTCAAAGGCAGGCCTATGGATATGGGTATAAGCACAGGTATAGAGACCCTCGGATCCCAGAAGCTCCTCCTACCCCGGAAATACACCCTCAAAACAGGCACCTTTTAAACCTATACGTCGATCCCCTACTTTTAACGTATCCGCGAATAGCGAGCTTAGTTAAGCGGGGTAAGAAGGAGGACTAATGATTTTAATTTGAACGGCCACGCTACATTTACAGCCCGTATAGTCCCAGCTGGGGGTTGAAGCGTTTTGAAAGAAGTTTTCATATCCCTTAACCTGGGAGGTTTCGACCACGCACTCACAGCCCTGTTTCCCGACGGAAGCATCCTAGCCGTCCCCTACTCGGGCGACGTAACCGAGGCCATCAAGGTCGCCCTCTACGGTATAATATGTTCTGGCTACGTAGTCCTCGTGGAGAACCCGCTCGTAATGGCTGCCGAGATGGACGAGGAAGGGAGGACTAGGGGCCTAAACCTCAAGGAGAGGCTTAAACTAGCCCAGCTCGTCAGGGAGGTTCTAAGGGAGTCAGGAGTCGCACTGGTAGAAATTGAAGGTAGCCCCGACAAGTACACCAAGTGCCCTATACGCGGCGAGAAGATAGAGCCCGCGGAGAGATACGTAATATACACTGAAACAGAGGAGGACTACGAAGCATTCCTAGAGGAGAAAGAGGAAATGCTGGAGAAGTTCGCCGACGTAATAGCCCTAGCAGAAGCCCTCTGGAGACCTTCTCTTTTCTTAGTCCCCGTGGCCTTCCTTCTAGTCAGAAGCGGGGGGCTTCTAGTCAAGGAGAAGGAGTTAGCAAGACTTAGATGGTCTGTCAAGAATCTCGACGACGCCATAGAGCTGGCTAGGAAGGTCAGAGGCCTATTCCCGGAGGAAGCAGAGTTAGTCGTCATATGTTGGGCGTACTCGGCCTTCGACGTCCTGACAACGACAAAATGAGGAAATTAATGGAGGGCACGGCTTCTAACTTCCTTGACCTAGCCCCCAAAGGCGTGCCAAGAGCGAAGGTATACGCCTTCCACAGTGCTAAGGGGAGAATACCCCACCTACCCGCCCCCACCTTTAGGAGCATTAAAAGAGAGGCCATTGCATTTCTCGGAGCGGCAGGTGAAGCGCGCAAATCGAAAATCAAAAGGATCTACTTCGTACCGGCCTTTATCCCAGTAATACCATTAACGGTGATAAGCGAACTGCCTAAGCCAGCAAAGGAAGACCTAAATGAAATAGCCGAAACCCTCCAGAGAATATACAGGCTAAAGATGAAACCCATAGTAGCCCCGCCAATCCCATGGGAGGAAGCCCCACGTTTCCTCGAAGAATTCTACAAAGGAATAGAGAAAAGGGAGATGAAAACGTAACTCCTCAACTACCCCGCTCCCAAACCCTCAAAACGAGGGCGCAAACACTCCTCAGAAACTTCGTGGGAGCGTAACCTCCCGGAACCCTCTTAAGAAGACCTAAACCCATGAGACGCCTAGACTCCTTCCCACCGCTATCCGTGAGCCTCCCCTCTCTGAAGAGCCAAAACCCGCAAAGCCAAAGCAACATCCCAGGGACTAACTCTCCTTAAGGAGACCCCAAAGGCACAGAGGGGTCGGCGTACTCCCTCAACAAATCCTCGTACCCCCTGGCGGCGCTGGCAACCTCTCTGGCAAACCGCTCCAAGTACCTATCAACTACGGGCGACTCCATAACCCCCCGAGAAAGCAGGTAAACGGCAACCTCCCTCTCAACCTCCTCCAACTCCCTAGACAGCCTCCTAACCCTAATCCCCAACTCCACGTTGAAAAGCTCAGGAACCCGCGTCAAGCCGTACTCGGCCATGAACCCCCGTAAAACCTCTACCACAAGCTCCCTGTCGGCAACCCCCGGGACGTGCGGCCTCACAGTGACAACCTCGACCCCCAGAGTCTCCAGCACTTCAAGCTCGCCCACGTACTTCTCCACCAAAGACCTCAGCCGAGGAGCCACGTACTCTTTAAACGGCTCAACCAAGGGTAGAAGAGCCGCGAAGAACAGCGAGCCGTCCAGACAGACAGCGCAGCACTCGTACCGACGGGCCAAGCGGGAGAGAGCCCCCAACACCTCCTCCGCATAGCTCTTCCTCCTGACGATCACCGCGAACCCTATACAGCGCAGGTTAAAGTCGACACCTACGGAGATCACCACGGCCGCCGACCCCTCGCCCCACAAATCCGGTGGCGGGCCGACGGCCAGGATCACATCCCCCAACGACCACTAGACCCACCGATCTACCGGGAACCACTGTCCACTAGCCCGAGCCCCCCCCAGCGCCTACGCCCTTCACCCCCTTAGACCCGCCCACTCTCGATCGGGTCCGCACCGTGTACCCCCCTCAACAACCCCCTTCATCATCGAAATACGGCACTCCGGAGGGGATACGGAGAGAGGAGCTTCCTATAGAAAATTTAATGTAAATAACCCTTACGCAAATCCGTCGAAAATAATCGCTCCGAGAAAATAGACTCAGATTACGACCATTTTTAACAAAAGAATTGGTAGCGGGGGGTGGATTTGAACCACCGACGTCCAGCGAGGCGCTTTCGCAGCGCCTCGTCTCGGGGTTATGAGCCCCGCGGGATTCCTGGCTTCCCCACCCCGCTACCGGGTTCCCGCGGGGCTTTCGTCGGGTTCGCCCCTTGTTGTGGGGCTTCCTTTCTGTTTTTAAACATGGCCGTATATATGTGTTATCTTCTTCTATGTTTATATAGAAGTATGATATGGTTTTATTTTGACTAAATAACTCTTCGAGCATCACGTGCTGTGTGTTCATATTGGTGCCTAAGGCTAACGCTGAGTCGGGAATGTACGTATAGTTGGGTTGGGTAGGGAGTTAGGTATATATTTCTGCGGATTTACTAGAGCTTGTAGAATTTTACATTGGTTATACTTAATAAGGTAAACGCTTTGAGGCAATACGTGTAAAGTACTAGCAGTATGGTCAAGCACAAATACAACCAGCACTGAGAAGCCAGAGACGAAGCCTACGCACACCGGCACAAAAACCACTTAGAAATAGGTGTGCATAGGCTTCGTCATAGGCGCCAAGAAGACTAAGCGTGTGAAGAAAGCCCTGGAGGCCTTCGAGGAAGTCGAGGGCAGGGTGTACGCAACCCAGCTGGTAGTAGAGAGCAGGGAGCCGGAGTTCATCAGGGAGGAGGTATTGCTCGCCGCCTGGTACGACGGCGAGGACTGGGTTACAGTCCTCTGCTGGGGCTTGGAGCCGGAAGCCGCCCAGATATACTGGGCTGGGT
>CAZFWY010000056.1:0-10413 GCA_964522715.1 uncultured Thermofilaceae archaeon
TCTATTACTTCCTTCGCTATATTTATGAGCTTACCACACCTACCCAGAATTTTCCCGACATTCCTAGGGAGACCCTTCACCTTGCCTAAGCTCTTAATGCCGCACTTCTCCCCTATTTCAAGCCCTGTCTCTAAGTTATCTACTGCCTCCTCGCTCTTACTAATGGACTCTTCTAGGGCTGAGAGGTTCTGCCTCATGGTTTCTAGCAGTTTCTGTTTTTCTTCCTCGGATAATAGTTCGAGTATTTTGAGCGCTGCTATTGTCTTTCTAACGCGTTTATTAGTTTCGGAGATGACCTTTTTCGCGTCTTCCAGCTCAATTACGATTTCGTCGCTTAAACGCTTTTTAAAGTCGTTCTCGTGTACGAGTTGATAGCCAGTTATCTTTAACTTCCTGACAAGCCCCTCTAGATTCCTCCACTCACGCCAGAATTCTCTCTCTATCTTCCTGCAGTCATCGACACATCTGGCCTCCTCCAGCGCTTGTAGTAATTTTTCGAGCTTACCCCTGAAGCCGGAGAATACTTTGTCCCGCACGTATACGCAGTCATCTTTTAGGATCCTGGCCTTCTTAGACTCCTTCCTCACATCAGCCTCTAACTCGTCGCAGTCTTCCTCGAGGTTCTCCAGGTCGTCTATCGCGTCGTCGAGGGGTTCGAGGAGCGGGGCGACCCTTTCTCGGTACTTCGGCGGACAGGGTGGTTCCTTGGCTTTTTCAGCGTCAGATATAGCATTATCTATTCTCTGTCTAACCACGTTTATTTCTCCAATAACTCTTTCATACTCGTCCAGCCTGTACTGCGCCAAGTTTAGGGTCTTGATAACATCGTTCCGCAGGTCGTTTAGGCTCTTCTCCGCGGGTAGCGGGGCCCCGTCCTCGTAGAGGACCCGTCCGATCATCCTTTTCAGTCTGTCCCTGCACCTCCTCAGCCCTAGAAGGCACCTCTTGTAAATCTTGTCTAGCCCGTCGGCCAGGGATTTTAACAGCTGGGCTAGCGCTTCTAGGACTCTAAGTCTCTTCCTAGCTAGGTTTAACGCCTTAATGGAAGCTTTTATCTCGGCCTCCGTGTGGTCTATTTCGTCTTCGAGGACGGCTTTCTCCCTTCTTAGCCTCCAGTAATCCCTGGTGAGATGAGACATGTTATCCCTGAAAACGTCGTATCTCTTCATGAAGCCCTGGACGCCAGCTTTGGAGAGGTCTACCTTAACGCCGCAGATAACGATGTACTCGGCTGGGTTATCCGAGATCATGTCGTGGAATATAGTTCTAACCTCCCTAGCTATGTCATCCAGCTTCTTAGTGCACTCCTCTCTCTTCCTCCTAAGGTCATCTAAGGTTTCTTTGAGATTCTTCAGCTCCTCCTCGCGGCGCTCAATGTCCTTCTTCAGTCTGTCGGCTAATCCCTCTAGGTAGGCGGCTCTGTCTAGGTAGCCCGTGTAGAGCTTATAGATATAATCACAGTTGAAGCACGCTGTGTACTTACTTAGCAACGCTAAGAGCTTGTTACCCGTATTATTAAGCCCCTCCAGCTGACTCGCTATTTTAAACTCTAAGTCTCTTACTCGTCCTTCAAGGGTTTTTACTTCCCCCTCCAGGTCAGCTCTAGTCTTCTCTATTTTCTTCAACTCGCTTTCTATCATTTTTATCTTCTTGTCGAAGCGCTCCTCAACTCGCAGTCTACCCTTGGCAATTGTAGCAACGGCCTCAAAGTCTCCCCTCATCTTAGCCATCTCCATAGTCTCGTCGAAGCTCTTGAGAATCCTGTCCCTAGTCTCGATGGTTCTCTGGAGGAGGTCTCTAAGCTTACCCTCAGCTATTTTAACCCTCTCCAGAGACAATACCTTACTCCCTAGCTCCTCCTCTAATCTGTCAAGTTCCTCTAGACATCTATCGAGAGAGCCAAGGTTATTCCCAATCAACTCCAGTATCTTCGTGAGGCTCCTCTTAACTCTAGGCGGGCATGGCGCCATTTTAAGTACGTAGTAAGCCGCCCCTACACCTCCGAGCGTAATAGCCCCGGAGATCGCGATTTCCCCCCACGTCACGTTGCCCCCTAGAGTAACCTCGGTATCACTCTCCACGTCGAACTCCTTTCTAGAGTTTATCGCAATCCCCCTGGTCTCAGCCTTGTAATGCCCGGCTGGGACATCCTCGAAGATAGCTGCGCCGTCGCTACCCGTCCTCCTAGTAATAGTCTTCCCGGTAGGTAGAGTTAGTACTACCGTTACGCCAGCGAGGGGTCTCCCTAGGAAGTCCTTCACCCTAACGGTTACATCGTAAATAGAGAGGGGGATGTACTCCATGATGGGGCTGGAAACCGGTATAGTCGTACCTTTAGATACGTCTACCCCCATGTAGATAGCCTCAACCACTTTATAAGTGCCAGGCTTCGCCCAGATAACACACGTAGCTTCTTTAGGTGTGCATGGTATGCCCCCCTCGGGTCCAGCTATACTCACACGGCTTGGAGTTACGGGGACGTTGTCGTCATCGACGAAGGTTAACGCTACCTTATAGTAGACCTCCCACGAGGCGTTAACAGTCTTCGGGGAATCCACGGTGATAGAGACTTCGGGAGACGTACTATTAATGTCGCCTTCCCACCCTACGAAAATGGCTTTCGTGCCATTAGTAAATACGCACTCCCTCTCTACGCTGATTATAGCGTTAGACATAGCCGGGTACCAGCCTTCCCCCCTCGGGTAGTCGTACTTAGAAATCACCTCGACGTAGTACTCTACCCTCCATCTAGCCACTACGACTATAGGTCCTTCAAGCGGTCCTACGGTTTGGATTCGCTGAGCGGGATTAAACACGTTATTACCCCATGTGCCTTCCCAGCGTAGAAAGACGTAGCGGGTCTTATTCTCCATAACCAGGCTTTCGGGGGCCACGCCGATGCTGACCATGGAGCCTTGGGCGTACCACCCTGAGCCTTGGGTCGTACCTACTCTAGAGATAACAGTTACCCTGTACATTACCTCGTAGTTAGCTTCTAGATCCACCCCTTCAGAAGTTACTTCGACCGACCTGTTAGACGCCGTGACACCGTCAGACCAAGACACGAAATCCATCCTAGTATCAGTATCAATCGGCACGCTGACTGGAACGCTTATTACGTGATACCCGATGTCTAGAGAGACCTCGACGACGCCGTTCTCGGGGGTGTAGTTAATCCCGTCTATAGTTACCACGCTAACCTCGTCGGGAACTCTTATAGTCACGGGAGCCTCCGTGACTGGAGGGGGCTGCGGGGGGACGTAGATCTCGGCTAAGCCCTCGTCCGGCGCGAAATCACCTATACCTGAAATCTCGTCCATGCTGCACTCCGTCACTAACCTCCACTTCTGTACGCCTAGCTCCTCCCCCAGCTCGGAGATAGGTATGTAGATTCCAATAGACTTCGAGTCTAGCCTGGTAGCGTAAGCCTCCGTTCCAACGTCCCTCCAGTCAACCCCAGTCCACTTGGATTTACCCGCAGTTATTCCCTCAGGTGTAATCCTAACCCAGTACATCACGTCGCCGCCATGTAGCGGGTATGCGTCCGAGTTATCCTCGCCTAGCCCGTTAGTATCCACCACCAAGTAGAGGAAAATTGTTCCCACGTCAGATAGGCTCTCGCTGAAAGTTATCCTAAACACGTACATGTTATCTTCCGGCCCATGCTCCACGCTTACAACATCTACAAAACCTAGATAAACCTCCGCGGGGTCACCCGTCCATATATTTAATAGATCTTCAACAGGGTCTTCGAGGACTTGGGGAGAGCATTTAACGTTACTAGCAGTGGTCACTACGAGAAGGAGTAATAGTAGGAACCAAGCCTTTTTCTTCAAACTCCTCTCCTCACCTAAGAACTTTATGAGAGGGACTATAATTATTTTCGCTTATAATGAAAATACATTAAGAAATTTTAGATTTACTCATTACATGATGAATCACTATAATGTATATTACTCCTCGACGTTGCTCGGCCTGAGACTTTTATCTATGCATTTTAGTCGTAATACGCGGTTTACGCATAAGGAAGTTGAAGTAATAATATATTTATTAGTAGAAAGGTTAGGAGAAATCGGTAAGAATAATTTTAGCTAATAAGTACGCCACCGGTTGTCTGGATCTTCCATAGCTTAGAGTACAAACCACCAAGCGATAATAGGTCTTCATGACCACCCTCCTCAACTATCTGGCCTTTATCCATCACGTATATTTTATCAGCTATTTTCACGGCCATCAGCCTATGCGCGATGACTATTAACGTGATGTTCTCTCTCTCCACCACCTCCCTAATCCCCTCATATATCTTAAGCTCGGTCTCCACGTCTACGCTACTCGTGGCCTCGTCTAGTACGAGAACCCTAGGCTTCGATAGAATCGCCCTAAGGAGCGAAATAATCTGTCTCTGCCCCCTAGACAGGTTCTTGCCCTCCTCCAGCACTACCCCCTCCAAGCCCCCCGGTATAGCTCTTAATATCTCTAATACCCCGAGTTCTCTTGCCAGTCTCTCGACTTCTTCCTCATTTATCTCTGGCCTGGTTATCCTGAGGTTATCCATGACAGTACCTGAGAATATCATTGGTTCCTGCGGCGCGTAGGCCACAACTCTCCTCAGAAAGCCTAGATCGTAATCCTTCACGTCTCTCCCGTCGAGCGTGATCGAGCCCTTCCAAGGCTCGTAGAACCTCATTAACAGCTTAGCGAGAGTGCTCTTGCCACTACCCGTAGGCCCTACTATCGCCGTGATTTTGCCGGGCTCCGCCCTCAGAGATACGTCAAGTACGACGGGCTGGTTCTCCTTGTATCCGAAGCGTACGGAGTTATACTCCACTACGCCTAGGACTTCTCCTCTGTAGCCCCTCCCCCTGTCCTCCTTCTCTATCCCCAGCAGGGTAGTTACTCTTTCGGCCGCCGCTAAGGCCGACTGTACCGAGTTGAAGAAGACAGCGAGGGTTTCGAGTGGTCTGAAGAACATCCTCAGGTACCCGTAGAAGGCGACTATCACGCCTATAGTTATGGCGCCAGCCTCCACGAGTAATCCGCCTATATACAGTATTATGGCTATCCCTACAGCGCCTATAACCGTCATTACTGGCCCTACGGACGCTATGACCTTAGTCCCCTCCACGCTGGTCTCGGCGTACTCGGCGCTAATTCTCCTAAACTCGGCTTCATCACGCCTCCTCCTAGAGTAGAAGCTCCTGACCACCACGGCCCCCGAGACTTCCTGTTCGACTTTACTCGTAACCCTGGCTATGGCCTTCCTAGCCTTTCTGAAAACCCTCCTAGCTCTGGTGGCGAAGCGGTAATTCAGGACGAATATAACAGGGATTAGGGGTAGTAGTGTTAAGGTGAGGAGTGGGCTTAGGCTTGCCATCACTACGAAGGCCCCTACGAGCGTGACTAAGTCGGCTGCCGTGTCTATCAGCCCGCTGGTGAAAGTCCCTCCTATAGTGTCCACGTCGTTCATCACTCTTGAGAGCAGCCAGCCAACCTCCTCCTTCCTCAGCCTGGCCAGCTTAGCTCTCAGTAACGCGTTGACCAGCTTCTCCCTTAAGTCCCTGACGAAGCTCTGCCCCAGGAGGGAGATGTAGTAGACCCTGGCGTACCCCACAGCCCAGTAACCACAGATAGCAGCCAGGAATGCCAGGGTATAAGTGAGGAGGGAGGACGTGTCTTTTAGGAGAGCGGCGTCCACGAGCCATCCCATAACTAGGGGTATCGCCAGGCTCAGAGCCAGCCTAAGACCGGTTACCACTAGGAGGAGCGCCATGAGTCTCTTGTAAGGGCTTAAGAGGGGGGCCAGCCTCCTCAGAATCTCCGAAGTCGGTAGCGTGGTTTTCTCCTCCTCGTACTCCCCCAGCCGGGCGAACCTCCAACCCACGCCCGCCACCCCCTACCCGACTAAGCGTTCCTCCACTACTCGTCCATCCTCGATCACTACTATCCTATCGGCTAGCGCCATAGTTGAAGGGCGCTGTGTAATCACTATGAGTGTCTTACCCTTGAAAAAGCGTGTTAATGCATCCCATATCGCCTTCTCGGTCTCCGCGTCTACCTCCGACGTGGTATCGTCGAGAAGTATTATCCTTGGGTTCGCCAGCAATGCTCTCGCGAGAGCCATTCTCTGTCTCTGACCTCCACTGAGAGTGACTCCTCTCTCCCCCACGGGGGTGTCATAGCCCTCGGGGAGGCTTGATACGAAGTCATGTATCCTGGCTAGCTTAGCCGCCTTAACCACCTCCTCTGGGGAGGCGTCCGGCTTAGCATAAGCGATGTTATTCCTAATAGTGTCAGGGAAGAGGTATATGTCCTGGTGGACTACCACGACCTGTCTCCTAAGGGAGTCGAGAGTAACTTTCCTTATGTCAACGCCATCTATCAGTATCCTACCCCTCTGAGGGTCAAAGAACCTCAGTAGCAGGAGGGCCAGCGTGCTCTTACCACTTCCTGGTGGACCGGTTATAGCCACGAACTCGCCCGGTTTAACTTTCAGGTTTAAGCCGCGCAGCACCCAGGTCTTCCCGTCGTAGCTGAACCACACGTCCTCGAACACGACCTCTCCCCGCTCAATATTTAGAGGCTTCGCATCAGGGGCTTCTTTAACTTTGACCTCAGCGTCGAGTATCTCGAACACCCTTGAAGCGGCGACCCTAGCTGTCTCAGCCACCACTACGAAGAGGCCCAGGGAGGATATAGGCCACGATATCATGGAGACGTACATCGCTAAGGCTATTAGGTCCCCTACGCTCACGGTTTCCTCCACTATTCCGAGACCGCCGAGCCAGTAGACTACTAGTAAGGCGAGGTTTGTTAGAGCTGTGAGTGTAGGCCAGACTATGGCGCGCAGCCTCCCTACCTCCACCATCCTATCCCTGTAAGAGGAGTTGTGCCGGGCGAATCTCCCCTCAGCGAATCTCTCAGCCCCCAGGGCTTTGAGCGTCTCTATCCCTACGAGGGCCTCCCTAAGAGTTGAGGACATCCTCCCGTACTCCTCCCTGGCCTCCCTGAACCTAGCCCTTATTTTCTTCACGAAGACCCTCAAGACTACGACTAGGGGCAACAGTATGGATAGCGAGAACGCGGCTAGGAGGGGGTTTATGGAGACCATGGCGGCGAGGGCTAGGATTAAGATGAAAACGTTCGAGGAGAGGGCGGACAGGCCGAACATGAAGACCCTTTTAATCTCCTCCACGTCCCCCGTAACCCTGGCCACCAATCTCCCAGCCCCTTCCTCGTAGAGGTAGGTTAGGGGCAGCTCCCGTAGCTTCCTGTACACGTCAACCCTCAAATCCAGGGAGACCATCTCCGCTAACCTACGCGCGTTAACCCTCTGTACGAACGAGAAGGCGCCCCTGACGCAAGCCAAGACGACTATGGCGACTACTGGTAGGAGAAGGCCTTGGAGGTTGCGGCTTACTACGGCGTCTACGGCTTCCTTAGCTACGAGAGGTGTGAGGGAGTTCGCAAGGGAGGACAACAGGGAGGCAGCTACGGCCAGCACTAGGTACTTCTTACCCCTCCAAACATAGGGGCGGAGCCTCGACAGAGACAATCCCGTGGACACCCCTCCCTCAGAAATAATAAAAAGTGGTGGCCGGAGTTTCCTAGCCCTTCAGCGCTTCAAGGAGCTTCTTAATACAGTTTTTAACTCTGTCAGGCTCCTCACACCTCAACACTGTTAGGCCGGGCTTATCGCTGAAGTTCAAGAGTAGCTTCTCGATGGCCGTAGGCTTACCCTGTATGAGTACGTGCGCTTTCAAGTCCCCCTTAGACACCGTGAGGGTAAACGTGTACCCCCGCTGCTCCACCGAGACTTTATAGCCCTCCTTCTCGAGGGCCATAACTATCTCATCGACATCCTCCGCTATGGACACCCGTGCCACCTAAATAACTCATAAACCCTAACTATTTTAACACTCCCCTCCCCCAAACTTGACTAGAAACATAAAGCCCCGCTAAGCTTCTAGCAAATAGGAAAAAGGTATGGTGAGATGCCCGGTTTATTAAGGTTTATTTCCGCAGGTGTAATATCTCGCAAGGTTATTAAGGTGTGGGGAAAAAGTAACAACAAAGTTGATAATATGCCAGAGGGATAACATGTCCGATGCGGGTGTTTAAGCATTGCCCTGGGGCTAGGACTTTCATCTCCCCACAGATAATTATAAGGACCTGCCCCTACTGCGGGGAGGAGGTCGAGTTCTTCGAGTACGAGACGGAGCAGGAATGCCCCAACTGCGGCAGGATAGTCCACAGGGAGGCCAGCGAGACTTGTATCGTCTGGTGCGCGTACGCCGAGAAATGTATAGATGACCTCGAGAAGAGGAGGATAATAACTAGCGAGAGAGCCGCAGAACTCAGAGAGATAAGGAGGAAGGCTAGGGGGAAGATGAAGAAGTAGGCTAAAGCTCCACCCTTAAATCAGGGTTGTAAAGGGTTACAAAGGAAGGGCGGGGGTCGTAGTACATCGCCAGCGCTCTAACCAGAACCCCTTTCTTAACAGCCTCTTTGAGCAGGGCTGGTATCTCGGGGTCTCCTTTTTCATAGGGTTTGAAGGCTGAAACCCCCGGTAGGGCGGCTATGAACACTACTCCGCCCAGCCCACCCCTAGAGACGTGCTCGGTTATCTCCTTTATATGCCTCCTACCCCGAGCCGTCGGGCAGTCGGGGTACATAGCGTAGCCCCCCTCACCCCTCAGAACCGCGCTCTTAACCTCCAAGTAGAACTCGCCTCGGGGGCACTCTAAGAGGTAGTCTATCAGAGAAGAGCCCAGCCTGGCGTTCCTCCTAACCACTCTGCACCCCTCCAGCCAGGGTATGACCCCCATCTCCAAGGCCTTCTCGAAGGCGTTCATCTGTATCTGGGTGTCTATAATCGCCCCTAGACCCGAGTCGTGAACCGCGAACAACCTGTACTCGGTCTTCCTGCCGGGAGGTGTCTTCAAGCAGTACGCCCCCCTACCCCTAACCAAGTACTCCTCCAGCCTACCCGTGTTGTTGATGCACGCCTTGGAGGGGCGCCCGCCCACGAGTACCTCCACCACGAACCTATTAACCCTCCTAACTACCTCGCACCTGACTACCCCCTCTAACCTCATCAACTCGACGCCCATACTCCCCTCTCTAGACGGCTTCTATCCCGAACAGTATGGACGCCAGCCTACCGATGACGAACGTCGCGGCGGCCGAGCCAAGCCCGAACAACACCATCTCGACGACCTTCCTCTTAACTGGTAGGTTGGCGGATAAAGCTATTATGGAGCCCGTGACCGCTAGGGCTAGGCCCGCGAAGACCAGGGATAGTACGAGTGCCACGGATATGGTCAGCCCGGCGAAGTAGGGTACCAGTGGCAGCGCAGCCCCAACCATGTAGAAGAAACCCGTGTACAAGCCAGCCTTACTCGGGTCCTCAAGGCTTTCCTCCCTCAACCCGTACTCCTCCTCGGCCACGATCCTGGAGAGTAGCTTCTCGTTCTTAACCGATTCCTCGGCTAAAGCCTCGGAAACCTCCCTGCTAAACCCCTTCCTCGTCATGTAGCCGACAACCCTGTCCCTGAACACCCGCGCCGCGTACCTAGCCGCGACCCCCACGTGTCTAAGCAGCCCCTCGTGTACCTGTCTCTGAGCCTTAACGCTGGCATAAGCCCCTATACCCATCGATAAAGCGCCAGCCGCGCCGACTATCAACCCTCCGAGAGCCACGTGGAACGGGTCTCCGTACACCCCCACCAGGCCGGTGGTCACTGACAACACCTCCACAAGGCCGTCATTCATCCCCAGCACAGCGTCCTTAACATGCCGCAGGAACTCCTCAAACCTAGACTCCTCTCTGCTGAACTCCTCCTCGTGAACTAGTTCGTCCTCCAACAACTTGGCGAGGCCCCGCCTCTCCTCCTCGCTCAGCCCGGGGTGGTCTATGAACTTAGAGTAGACCTCGGCCGCCCCCCTCTCATCTATCTCAAGTATCCTGAGGGTTAGGCCGAGGCCCAGCAACCTGAAGAGAGCGGTGTACAAAGCCACTTTCAACCTGTTAATCCTGACGGTGGAAGGGTCGTAGCCCCTCCTCTCCAAGAAGCCCCTCCAGTACTCCACGTGGCCCTCCTCCATCTCAGCTATCCTCAGCAGCTTGGCCCTGGTAATCTCAGACCTGTAGAGGCTAGCCAACCTCCTATATATCTCAACCGCGAACATCTCGTCGGCCAGGCTCTCCACAGCCACCCTGAGGACGTCGTCCCCCTGCAAGAGACCACCTAGGTTGTGTAGGGCTAGCCCGCCTATAACTGTATCACACATGAAATGTACATTTAGTTACATATCTCTACCCAAATGTGGAGTTTTAACAGTAATAGTAATATATCGCTGAAAGAAGGGATAGACACGATGATAAATGTGGGAGAGGCGAGCCCAGATTAAGGA
>CAZFWY010000057.1:0-10413 GCA_964522715.1 uncultured Thermofilaceae archaeon
ATTCCTTCTGAGGATAGTAGGGCTATGAGTTCGTCTTCTGTTGGGAAGTGCCCTTCAAGCACTTTTTTGTCATTTATGACTATCGTAGGGAGCTTCTCAACCCTATACTTACGGTATTCGAGCGTGTAGACGCCGCCGTAGATCTCCTCTAAGTAGGCCAGGAAGCTGGGGAACTTGCTTACATCATCTATTTTAGCCACGTGGATCTTTACTTTAGGCCTCTTAGCGGGGGGTATTTTCTCCACTATGTTCTCCAGTAGCTTAAGCAGTGCGGCCGACTTCTCGTCTTTCGCTATGAAAACCCTAATTACTTTACGCTTCTTAGCCACTCGCTACTCCCCTATACCTCTTTTAAACCTAAGTCCGTATTATGTTATGCGTTTAAGAGAAATAAATTAAGCGTTCTAAATCATCGCTAATACGCTCGTCTCCCCTGTATACGGCTAATTTCTCCGAGAGTTCTACGGCCCTCATGCTTAGCTCCTCCCTCTCTAGGGCTTCTGCTATTTTTTCGCCTAGGTTTTGAGGTATAGCTAAAAGCGCAACGCCTATTTCCTCTGCTGACTTGGCGTTATAAAACCTCTCCAAGTGTCCGGGGTTCGGCACGTGAACCGCTGGGACGCCGTAGACTAGCGCCTCAATTACGCTTGTATGACCCCCATGCGTAACTACTAGATCGCAAGCCTTTAACCACTCATACCTGTTGGGCAGCCAGTCGTAGATTAAGATGTTACCTCGCCTCTCCACTGCTGTGCCTGAGAGATTCCCCCTCGACATAACGAAGACAACATCTCTTAGGGAGCTGTGCTGGCTGAGGTTTCTGACAAGGTTTCTGAGGAAGTTCTCCCTCTCCCCTTTGAGACCAGAAATACCCATAAGAACTATGCGTTTATCCCGTATTCCCAGCCTTTTCCTCAGTATGTCGCGCTTAGGGAGTTCTTCGGGCCACGCACCGAGTAGGGGTCCTGTAAACACGACTTTCCGCCTTAAGAAATCGTTGGGTAGTGTATACTTAGAGATCGTGTATGGCGGTGGGAAGTCTGGTACGTAGATCTTACTGGCCAAGTTCCAGCCGACCTCTAAAAAGGCGTTGAAATACGACTCCGCGACTCTTTTCAGCAGTATTTTCGCCTTGTTCGGCTCCCTAACTGGCAGGGGGACTCTCAACTGGTTAGCTACGAGTACGGAGGGTATCCCTAAAGCCTCGGCTCCGATGAGGGATGAAAGCCTACTATCAGAGATTACGAGCGAGGGGTTGTAGCTGGCTATTAGGCGCGCCTCGTCCGCTATGTGTTTGAGGAAAACTTTTAACCCCCCAATACCGCCAGCCAGGGTATCTTTAACCGCTATACCCCCCTCGTCGTCCTCCCTGTATGACAATGCTGACGTTTTAAAGCAGATGTAGCCGCGCCTAATTATGTAGTCGACGGCCTCACCGTAGCTCGAAAATAGAACTTTAAAGCCCCTGCGCTTGAGACTTTCACCTAATACGAGCATTCTCGAGGCGTGCCCTAGACCCATCCCGCAGGGAGATATAAGAACGGTTTTGCCCCTCATTCTCGGGGGATTAGTAGTTTCTCGATTATATCTCCGTTGGGCACGATCTCGGCGAAGACTTGGGCCTGGAACGTGTATATATTAATCCTAGACGTCCTCCAGTAATCGGCTGGCAAGCCCGCCTTCAAGCACGCGTGGCTTAAGTACTCCTCGACGTCCCAGTCGTACTCGAGGGGCACTTGTGGGAGGAGGAGGCCCTTGAAAGGCCCCACGCTGACTATGACGCCGTCCCTACCCACAACGATCGCGTGGAGTAAGTCGTCTGGCTTGGAGTACTCGACGGGTTTAGGGGGGGTTAAGACGCTGACCTCGAATACCACTCTGTCTAACTCCTCCACTTTAAGAGGGGAGAACCTGGGGTCTTGGGTCGCGGCTGCTATCGCCGAGTCGATAGTGGCCTCGATTAGAGGCTTAACGGGCTCGGGATAACCTATACAGCCCCTCAGCCTATGTTTAACTACTCCCCCCTCCTCGTAGACCTCCTCTATAGTGACGAAGACCCCCCTAGGGTTTTTAAGCTTCTCAGGTATGTCGCTTGGGACGTCAACTCTGCGGGCGTAGGTGAGGAACTCCTGAACGGCTCTCCTCGAAATCTTAACGAGCAGAGACCCCTCCTCTAGGGTTAAGCGTTCCTCCATCCTCAGCACCGCTATACCTATGTTAACCGCCCATTAATGTGTTAGTCTCTCTCTAAGCCTCTTAAGGATATTCTCCATAGAGACTAAGTGACTCCCAGGCCAGTAAACCTTCATACACTTGGGGCACAGCCACAGTGTGTCGTATTTCTCTAGGACAGGGCGCGGGGCAAGGTTCTCCCCCACAAGAGACGAACTAACCTTCTCCAAGGGGGTGTTGCAGAGTGGGCACCTGGACTTCTCCAAGTCTATGCGTAGCTCTATCAGTCCAAGCCTCGCCAGGGTTAGCAGCTCCTCTTCGAGGCCCTCGCCTAGGAGGATGGCTTTTACCCCCCTTGAGAGAGCCTTCCTGGAGAGCTGCTTGTCCCTCGTCAGGAGGAAGGCGCCCCTTACCTGCGCTTCGACGAGCAAGTCGTCGTCCCCGATTTCCCTGTAATACACGACGTCGTAGCCCATAACGCGTAGCCACTTGGCCAAGCGTCCAAGCATAGAGTCGACCACGAAGGAGAGCATTACATCACCGCGAGCCTCTTAACGTACTCCGAGAGACTAACGTCATCGTAGAAAGCGCTTAGGTACCCCCTCCGCGATATGACCAGGTACCCGTGGTTTGACAGGACTTCTACGAGTTTACGCTTGGAGAACTCCGAGGATAGGACTATGCCCTCTCTATCGAGTTCTAGGTTGCAGGCCGTAGCGTAAAAGTAGTAGTCATCCTCGTTCCTGAGGACTTTAGGGAGGAACTCATCGTCCACAAGCATAGCCAAGACATTATGTATGGAGATAACCCCCCTCACCCTACCCTTGGAGTGAAGAACTGCAAAAATGCACTTCCTCTTACACATCCTACGCAGGATTCCTAGGATTGTGGTATTGGGGACGACCACGGGCAGTGCAGTCTCAGTCAGAATCCTCCCGACGTGAGATAAGCTAGCTCTCCCACGGAAAGCCTTAAAGAGAGACCGGGGGGTAGCTATCCCCCTCACCTCTCCCTTCTCGCTCACGAACACATACTTACCCTTCATGCTGGCGACCAGGCTTTTAAGAGGGGTTTCCCCCGGGACGATTTTCTGGGCTCTGTGGCCCGGCGCGGACTCCAGGAAGTCCTTCAAATTCTTAGCTCTTAAGAGGCCGCTCGCCACGTTATCCACAGTTAAGAGCTTGGGAGGCGAGGCCTCAATCACAGCCCCGAAAGTCTTCTGCTTCACAAGCGCCTCTATAAGTTCTAAATTGGTCGCTCCTTCCTCTAATACGGTTATCTCCTCAGCGCAGCTTAAGAGCCTACGCGCCATACCCCTCTCCCATAGAAGTTTTGACGATGTAAAAGCCCCCCTTAGGAAGGCAATTCAGTATTTCCTGGCGCGATATTTTAAGCCTAACCCCAGCCCTGGAGGCGGCCGACACTAAAAACCTCCTAATCTTCTCAGCGGTAAAGCCCCTCTCCATCCTCCCTGGAGCCAGCTCCACATAAGCTAGCACTCTACCCGACACCGCTGACGGGGGGCCGTAGCGCAATTTGGCAAGCCCCTCCTCGACGGACATACCCACCGCTAGGCGGAGGGGGACTCTCAAGTAGTTCCTCTTACCGTACACCATGAAAGCTCCCTTACCCAGGTACTCGCCGCTCGGAGCCTTCTTGGATACCTGTTCCCCGTACACCCAGTAAACGTCGACTTGGTGGAAGCCCGCCTCCCAAGCCCTAGAGAAAACTCCAGCTAGTTGAGCTGCCTCCTCTATAGTGGCCCGACCCGGCTTTTTACCCTCGGTCTTCACTATGACTACGGGGCCTCCGTGTACGTCGGCGTGGAAGAACAGGTCGTGGGGCTCCATGTACTTCCTCACTAAAGCCTCGTTCTGCGAGGCGTCCCTACCACCAACTATCAAGAAGCCCTCACTGGATAAGAGGTGGAGGAAGTTCGCGTACCAGGCTTTTTCTACCACCGGGCGGAAAACTATCTGTTTAGCTGGTTTGGTCCGTTCGCGTAACTCGGTGGCTATCTCCCTAGCCCTTCTGGCTTTTTTCTCGAGTTTTTTGGCCTCCTCATAGAGCTTAGAGGCTACCTTAGACGGGCTCTCACCCACTTTAAAGACCACGTCTATGTCCCCTACGCGGACTGCGATGCGCGCCTTACTCTTGTCTAAACCCGTCACGAGGGGGTCTTCGACTATCTTGTCCAGGCGCCCCTCCTCCTTCAACCTCTTAGCCTTTTCGAGAAGGGACTCAAAGACGGCGAGCGAGGAGAATATCGTCTCCGCGGCTTTCCTCAGCTTAGCCGCCTCCTCCTCGTACTCAAGGGCCTTCTCAAGGGCTCTACTGACCGCGGGGGGTTCTCCTCCCTCTACCTCGGAAAGAACACTTAAGAAGTACTCCTCTAGAGCCTCGGAGAAGACGTCGACCCTCTCCACACGTAAGCCCTTCTCCACCGCATGGGTGGGCTCGAAGGGGTAGACCCCGACCACTCTTCCTTCTCCGCGGGCTACGTAGCCCCCGTCAGCTCGCAGGGCCTCCAGGTAAACTTCTCTGAGAGAGGCTAGGAAGGCGCCTAAGTCGCCGACCTCTCTGACTTTGTCCCGGGGCTTTATCCCCGCCCTGTGGAGGGCTTCGGCGACGGCTTCGCCGGGCGCGTTAACGAGCCTGCAGATGGATGGGAGTACGGGTTTAGACTTGTACCCGGACAGGAGGTTTCGGAGTGATTCCTCGGTTAGGGAGAGGGGGTCTAGCCCCCTTGCAGGCGGGGGAACGTACGCGACACCCCTCACTATAGATCTGTCCCTCATCTCCCTCTCCCTCAAAGCGGCTATTATGGCTCCCCCCTCCGTGAGGATTAGGTTCCCCTCTCTCACCCCCTCGTAGACCAGCGCCCTGCCGCCCTCGAAAAGCAGGCGGACCACTCTGTCTAAGCCAAGCTGCGACACGGAGATTACCCTCAACCCTCTTAAGGACTTCTTCAGCACTGAGGTCAGAGGGGACGGCGAAGCGGGGGACGAAATCCCCTTACGCGTGACTAGGAAGACTCGGGGCGGCGACGCGATGACCGAGACCCTAGACCCTCCCCTCTTCAGCCTAACCTCCACTACCCCGCCCGCGCAGCGCACCCCGGCTACCCTTGAACCCTCCACTAAGTGCCAGGTCTCCCTCAAGTGGGCCGCTAAGTCTAGGGCTGTCATAGACTTCTTCATAGCCAAGTTAATTTACAACCCTTTGTTCTAAGGATTTTGGTGCCAGACTTGAGGAGAGCTCTGAGGAGGAACCTCCACTTACTAGCGGCCGTAGCCTGCGGGGCCCTACTTGGATCTGCCAGACTCAATCCCATGCTCGGAGTAGCAGTCATAGCCGCTGTAGGGTACCTGATCTACCGGTATTCCATGAAAGGGGAGCCCCTTGGGTGGGTGGTGGAGTACGCTGGTTTATCAGTAGCCTCATGGGGGGTAGCCGCCACCTTCCTCAGCCCCTAAAACCCCCACCTCCTTGATGACCAGGGAAGCCCTACCCACGCCCTTAACTCTAGCCTCTACCAGCCCTCTCCCTAAGGGCTCCAGGTAGACTCTGACTGAGGAGAACAGGGATACATAGGGGTCTCCGAAAGACCCATTCCCAAGGATGTGAGACGTGAATACTACGGGAACCCCCTTCTCCAAAGACCACCTGAACAGGAAAGCTACGGCGGAGCACAGCTTACCCCTTAAAACCCCCAACTCCTTAAGAGTGTAAGCCCCCCTGAAAGGCCTGGAAAGAGAATCGACCAAGACTACGCCCACATCTTCACAAGCGGAAACAGCCTCCACAATGTCCTCCCATCTATAGGCCCTCGCGTAGATTATGCGTTCTAGTGCTTCGTCTGGGTCTAAACCTCTGTAGTCGGCGATTAGGGCTATACGCTCAGGCCTAAAAGTCCCCTCCGTATCCACGTAGAGGGCCGGAGCGCCCAGCCCCCCGCTGGAGGGCGGCAGCTGAACCATAACCGCCAGCTGGTGGCAGAGCTGCGTCTTACCACAACCAGAAGGGCCGACGAACTCTAAAGTACCTACGCTCGGCACGCCTCCGATCAACTCGTCGAGGGGCTTGGCGCCTGTTAAGAAGGAGACCCTATACGGGCTCGTCAACTCCCACAACCCCTACCTCAGTTATCCTAAACATAGCCTCTCTCGGGGGGAGGCAGGGGGAGGACGAGATCTTAGCCATAAACCTCGAGTAACCAACCTTCTCCAGCCACACTTTGTGCGTAGCAACAATTAAGTGCTCGCTAAACCCCCTTACGCGCTCACCTGGGGGCTCCGTGACCTGGTTAGTTACTACGACGGCCAACCTATAGTCCTCGGCCAGCCTAGCTAGTAGAGAAGCATGTCGGTAAAGCCTAGCCAGAGACCTCTTCCAATCAGCGTACATCTCAGACCTGAAATGACCCACCAAGCTATCCACTACGAGAAGCCTTACATCGTACTCTTCGACTACTTCTCTAACCTTATCGATAATCATCTCCTGGTGATCACCACTATAGGCCCTCGCGTAGATTATGCGTTCTAGTGCTTCGTCTGGGTCTAAACCTCTGTAGTCGGCGATTAGGGCTATACGCTCAGGCCTAAAAGTCCCCTCCGTATCCACGTAGAGGGCCGGAGCGCCCAGCCCCCCGCTGGAGGGCGGCAGCTGAACCATAACCGCCAGCTGGTGGCAGAGCTGCGTCTTACCACAACCAGAAGGGCCGACGAACTCTGTAACCACACTAGTCTCAACCCCTCCCCCCAGGATGGAGTCTAGCGCCGACACACCGGTAGATATAACTTCCCTCTCGGCCGAAAGGGTAGAAGCCCTCACACAGCGGAAGTTAGGCCTGAGAGCCGGGTACCCTATTAACCTCAGTAGAGAGCTAGGGGACAAGAGTAGGGCTACCCTGTCCTTAACACCTAGGCGCTTGGCTAGCCCCCTAGTCAAAATAACCACTAAGGGAATTAACAAGGAAGTTGAGAATAAAAAGTTACCTTGGAAAATAAGCCGAAAAGAAAAAAGAAAAAATAAATTTTGTTTTTACTATTTAAACCTCTGGAAATATGTTTAGGCCGCTGGTTTAACGACCTTCATTAAGCGCTTAGTCCTCCAAGTGCTGTACTCGTGGGCGATGATGAACAGCACTATCACGATGATAATGATGAGCACTATCAGGCCTAGGAACTCGCTCATGCTGACGTCCCAGCCAGCGACGCTCATGAAGATGTCCAGCCTCAGCTCAACCTCGCTGACCTCACCGCCGCTCACAGTGGCGGTCGTGCTAGCCTTCTTACCGCCCTTCTCGACTTCAACAGTCCAGCTACCCTCTACTATCTCAGCCTCGAATACGCCGCTCTCGTCAGTGGCACCCTTCAGAGTCACAACGCCCTTCAGAGTCACGTCAGCGCCAGCTATGCCCTGCCCTCTGCTACCAACGACCTTAACGACTAGTTTGCCTATCTTCGGCACGACTATGTCGATCTCTTCTTTGGCGTCGGTTTCGACGCTGTGGTCTATCGGCATGCTCTTCCAGGTGGCTACTTTGACGCTTACCTTGGCCGGGGTGAAGGTGGCTCCCTCTATGTAGCCTAGGAGGGCGTAGGGTATGACTATTACGCCCTCGCTGTCAGCGGTGTACTTGCCGGCCTTCTCGACTATTTCGACGGCGTCTCCGCCTACTTCTACCTCGGCTCCGGCCATAGCGGTGCCGAACGGAGTGGATAGCTTGATCTTGACGTCTCTGGCTACGAATATCATTATCTGGTTGGGCTCTACCACCAGCTCTGGGAAGTCTTGCCTAGCCTTGTGTATCCTTATCGGCTTAGTCGCTACTACCTTGTCGCCTATCTTAATAGTGACTATGAAGTCGCCCTCCGGAGTCTGCGGCACAGGCGACTCGGGCTGTACCACCTTCCTTATAGACTTAACCTTAGCCTCCTCCTTCTTCACCCTAGCCCAAGCAACTGTGTCATCGATAGTCTCGCTGTTCATAATTATCTTAACGCTGCCGTCGCGCTCAGGCGTGTGCTTAGTCACGGCGCCGTCAGGCCAGCTTATGTAGACAGTTATCTTCTCGATCAGCTCGGGCGGCAGATCCATGCCGTCCTTGCCGACCACCCTGAACGTACCAGTGTACACGAACACCTGTATGGTGGTGCCCTCGCCAGGCACGTAGTACCTCTCGCCCCATACCGGGTCGGCGCTGCTAGCGTAGATGTCGTAGGACTTCTCCAGGGCGCCAGCCTTCCACAGCAGCCAGGTGTCTAGCCAGTAGATCTTGAGCTCGTAGGCTGGTATGCCGTAGTACCATACGTTCGGATTAGTTATGTCGCGTACCCTAACCATGTCAGGTACGTAGAACATCAGTACGCCTTCGCTGTTAGTGAAGTTCATAGCAGCTGGGTAGCCTATCGCCGCAGCGTAGGTACCCACGTACTTCGGCCATAGCAGGCCTAGCATGTTGACTACAGGCCTGCCGTTCCAGTCCTCTACGTGGAATATCATCGCAGACCAGCGCAGCGGCACGCAGTCGTCCGGTATGTCGGTCATAGCCTCGTGGTCTACCGTGAAGTTCACGTAGGTAAACAGGACGCGCCACGGCGTCACGGGTATGACCTTCTCCACAAAGTCCTCGGCGCTCAGGCCGGCGACGTCGGCGTAGTCTTTAACCATGTCCTCGTAGTTGATCCAGGTCTCAAACATGTACTCGATGAACGTCACGTCATTAATTGTATAGCCAGCCCAGTAGTCTACATCAAACTTGTACGCTATCTCGCCTACTCCTACCGGCTTAGAGACGCCGTCTGGCAGAGCCACACTGCCAGACTTCTTCGGCTCGAACCTGGCCACTCCGTCCGCATCAGTAAAGACTGGACCCCACTCCATGTCCTCGCGAGCACCACTTAGCCTCCTAGCGTCACCGCTGAGGCCGGGTATATACTCTATAGGTGTGACGTTGACTGGCTGGTTGGCGAGCGGCTTCATGTTCAGGAGTAAGTCTGGCGCGTAGACGACTGCGCAGAACTGATCCATGGCTATGGTGTGGACTATTTTAGCCGCTCCGCACCAGTACGTCATGTTCCACCAATCGCCAGCCCATCCGGTGTTGTTACCGTAGAAGCCGTCGTCGCCGCCGACCCACTTCTGCCCGGCATACGCGGGCCAGCTATTATACACTTTTTCGTTGTACTTGTTCAGCTTCCACCACTCGGCGTAGAACGACCTCCCAGTAGTGTTCACCGGTAAGAGCTCCACGTAAGATTCAGTGTGGTTCCAGTTCACCACATAGCCGAACATGTGGTGCCATATCAAGTTATAGAGCGAGTTGACGATTCCTATACAGAATGCGTGGTTGTGTGGCGTACCCGGCACGTTCGGCGTGCCCCAGTCCTCACCAGCTAGCACGGCTACGTATATTATGTTAGCACCGAACGCTATAGGTACGTGGCTGAGCTGTGCCGATGGGGCCCATAGGCTCTCAGTCCAGAACGTGCCGTCCCTCACCGGCAGCCATACTGGTACCTGTATGACGATCTTGCCGTCCCCGTCTTCGTCGACGGCGTTCCACGCGTAGCTGGTCATGTTACCCAGCGTATTCAGCGCTGTTGATTTGGCCCAGTAGCTGAACCTGTCGGCTATGTCGGTTAGGTTGACGTACATCTTCTCGAAGGTGCTGGCGTCCAGGGCGAAGGTAGTTATGTTGATTACGTCGTTTCTGACGAGGGTTAGGTTGAGGTGCGGTACTAGGTACTCGCCAGCATTGCTCAGCGTGTAGACCTCTAGAGTTTCAGTCCAGGTGACTAGGCGTAGCTTGGTGTCGTACCTGGAGCCGCCGTTAGTCCAGTTCTTGCTCTCCAGGAACACGAGTATCGGGTGGGCTATGCGGCCCTCCTCTTCCAGTATCCAGGTGTAGTTGTAGTGCTCGCCCTCGATAGTCCAGCTCGTGTAGTCGGTCTCGTTGAAGAACACGGTGCCAGTCTTGTCAGGCCTCGGCAGGGTGATGGTGTAGTTGTATACCAGCACGCCTCCGTGCCAGACGATGGTGTGGAACTTGGCGCCAGCGACGAAGAGGTGCGGGTACTTGCCGTCGTCCTCACTCAGCATAGTCTGGCTGCTCGTAACCTTGAATATGGCCTCTCTAGTCGCGGCAACCATGCCAGGCCTCAGGCTGTTCAGGGCGTTGTCCCACTCGCTCGCAGTGGCGTTGATAATCCTGAAGTCTACGGTTATGTTGGCCCA
>CAZFWY010000058.1:0-9161 GCA_964522715.1 uncultured Thermofilaceae archaeon
GAGGAGGCCGACAAAGTGAGGGAGAGCATTGGTGTGAGCCTATACAGTGATAGGGGCTTCTACTGGAAGCTTACGGGTAGGGAGAACCTGACGTACTTCGCCTATCTCTACGGGATGTTCCCCTCAGAGGCTAAAAGGCGCGTAGAGGAGGTGTTGAGGATCGTGGAGTTAGAGGAGGAGGCCGACAAACTAGTTGAGGAGTACAGCACGGGTATGAAGGCCAAGCTCAACCTGGCCAGAGCACTCCTAAACGACGCGCCAGTACTTCTCTTAGACGAGCCCACTATAGGCCTAGACCCCAGATCGGCTAGGCATATTCGAGAGGTAATAGTAGATCTGAAGAAAGAGGGTAAAGCCATACTCCTAACCACGCACAACATGGAGGAGGCCGACCATCTATGTGACAGAATGGCGATAATCAATAGGGGTAGGATAATAGCCCTAGGAACTCCCCGTGAGCTAAAAGAAATGGTCGAAAAAGAGCGGATATTAGAAGTCGAGGTTATAGGGTTAGGCCACAGAGTGCTCGAAAAGCTACGGTCTCTCGACAGCGTTAAACGGGTAGCAGCAACTACAATGAATAGCGTAGCGGCTAAAGCCAAGTTGAAAGTCGTTCTGAATCCGGACGAGGGAGTAGGCGTACCAGATGTACTGAACGTGCTGGTGAAATCCGGGGTAAAGGTTCTCTACGCGCGGATAGCGGAGCCAAGCCTTGAAGACGTCTTCATAACCCTGACGGGGAAGACCTTTGAGGAGGAAGAGGCTGAAGCTGCATGAGCTTTCTCGCCTCTCTCCGTAAGAACCTCTTAGTGATATACGCCGTTTACGTTAAGGAAATGAAGATCTGGCTCCGCTACCCCACCTGGATACTAGTTATAATCACCCTCCCCTACATGCTCTCCGGCTTCTTCTACGTTATTGGTACGGCTCTAGGAGGACCAGCTGCTACTCGCAACTTCGCGGAGAAAACGGGTACACCAAACGCTCTGCTCTACTACGTCGTAGGGTCTGCGATGTTCCTGATAGCCGCACTGGTCATAGACAGTATAGGGGGGAGTATTAGGCAGGAACAGTATAGGGGAACCTTCGAAATACATTACTCAATGCCTATAAGCAGAGTAGTTCTATGGTCGTCCCACATACTGCCGCAAGGCACTGTGACGTTCGTCACCCTGGGGATATCATTAGTGCCAGCCCTCATACTCAGCGGCATACCCAACCTCGCCTCCGCGTTTATAGGCGTCCTGATATTGACGATCTCGATGATTCCTCTTTTCGGCATAGGGTTGATAGTAGCCGCCCTCACAGTCAGGTTCAAAGAGCCATGGGCTGTCACAAACATACTCAAAGCCGTGATATCAGTAGTGTCGGGCTTCTACTACCCCCTATACGTACTACCCGCCTGGCTCCGCGTATTGGCTGGGTATTTGCCGACTACGCACGCCATCACTCTGATAAGAGACCTCCTAGTTTTCAACAGAGAGTTCTTGGCGTCCGACTCCCGCATCATAGCCCTAGTAGTTCTATCCTCGATTTACTTCCTAGCGGGCTTATCAGTCTTTAAGAGGTGGGAGAGCCGTGCCAGGAGGACGGGTGAACTCTCTAAGTACTAGGGTTAAGAGGGCGCTACTACACGTGTACGCGTCCGCCTATATAGGCTTGAAGACCTACGTCAGGTACCCGGCCTGGATACTATCCGACGTCATATCGACGCCAATCTGGATAATCATGCTGTTACTGCCGATACTCCTCTTCTTACCCCGCGAGGAGTGGAGCGACCCGACCACGTACCAGTACTTCTACTGGGGTATGGTTTTCTGGAGCGTGATTTCCATGGCTATGTGGAGCGTAGGCATGGCGATAAGGTGGGAGCAGAACCTGGGCACTATAGAGTGGCTCTTTCTGAGCAATGCTAACAGAGTAGTCCTATTCGCGAGCAGAGTGATCAATAGGATCGTGGATTTAACTATCAGTTCCCTCTACATGGCTCTGTTAATGTACCTGATGTTCAACGCGCCGATAACTGTGAAAAACCTATCCCTCCTAGTAGCCTTCATGCTACTCTCAATGGCCGTATCGTTAGGAATAGGGGCGGTCTACGGCGCAGCAATACTAAAACTCAAAGAGCCCGGCGCCCTTTCAAACGTACTCCAATTCGTGATACTCGGTCTCAGCGGCATCTTCTTCCCCATTCAGCGGCTACCCGAATTCCTCAGAGTAGTAGCCCTTTTGATACCGTACACCTACTGCGTGGATTTAGTCAGGTTCTCGGCTATGGGGACCCCCACTTTGCTGCCGCTACACCAAGAAATAGCGCTAGTAGTCGTACTAGCGGTAGTGTTAAATTACGCTGGGATACTAGCTCTAAAAATTGTTGAAAGAAATATGAAGAGGACAGGCAAATTAGGGGCTTACTAGCTTCCTCTGGCTGCCTCCGTCCGCATACCTCTTAAGCACGCTCTTTAGGAACTGCTTAGTCCTCTCCTTTTTCGGGTTATGTATCATCTCGATGGGAGGCCCTTCCTCCACAATCCTCCCGTCCTCCATCAGTATCATCCAGTCGCCCACGTCCTCTGCGAAGTCCACCTCGTGTGTCACTATGAGCATGGACATACCCCTCCTAGCTATGTCCTCCAGGACTACCAGTACCTCCTCCCGCAACTCCGGGTCTAAGGCGCTCGTAGGCTCGTCAAGTAGTAGGAGGACGGGGTCCATCGCTAATGCGCGGGCTATAGCGACTCTTTGCTGTTGTCCACCGCTGAGCTGTAAGGGGTACTTGTCGGCGTATTCCTCCATCCCCACGGATTTCAGTGCGGAAAGGGCTTTCTCGACCGCTTTCTCCCTGGGCATTTTCTTTACGAGTTCGAGCGGCAAAGTTATGTTTCTTAAAACCGTCATATGGGGGAACAAGTTGTAGCTCTGGAACACGAACCCCGTCTTGGCTCTAACCTTCCTTATATCCACTCTCTTATCGGTAACTTCTGTCCCGTCGATTATTATCCTCCCAGACCAGGGCTCAACGAGCCTTACAACGCACTTTAGAAGTGTGGACTTGCCGGAGCCGCTGGGCCCCATTAAGACTACTTTCTCCCCCTTCCTAACCCTCAGAGAAATTCCTTTCAGGACTTCGTGGTCTTTATAGCCAGCCCTCAAGTCAGATACTACCAATACGTCCACGCCTAAGCCCCCCTCTCGTAGCCGGGTATCTTGAACTTCCTCTCCACTAGCTTAGCGATTTGGGAGAAAGCTGCGCACATCACGAAGTATATCAGGGCGACTGCGAGGTAGACCTCTAACGCGCGGAAAGTATAGGAAACCAAGTACTCGCCCCGTCTAGTCAGCTCCACCACTCCTATCACGGATATCAGCGAGCTCTCCTTGACGAGAGTGACGAACTCGTTTACTAAGGCGGGTATGGCAGTCCTCACGGCCTGGGGTAGCACCACGTACCTGTAGATCTGGGCGGTAGTCAAGCCGAGGGACTCGGCAGCTAGGAACTGGCTCTCCGGTATCCCCTTTATCGACGACCTAAGAATCTCGGCTTGATACGCCGCGCTGTTCAAACCGAGGGCTATGACTCCCGCTGTCACAGCGTCGAATTTTAACCCTAAGGCTGGCAGGCCGAAGTATATAACGAATAACTGGACCAGCAAAGGAGTGCCCCTAAACCCCTCGATATAGGTTCTCGCCAGCCAGGAGAGGGGTGGTTGAGTGAAGAGCCTCGTAGGTGTCAGGATCGCCGACAGTACGAAGCCTATGAGGAAGGATAGAGTGCTGACATAGAGGGTGAGGTAAACGCCCTCTAGGAGGTACGGTAGAATACCTAGGATAAAAAATAGTGTATCGTACATTTTCGGCTAGCACCTCTGTCCTAGAGCTTTAACCTCCAGCTCCCAACCATTCGGCGATTTCCGACTCAAAGATCTTCTCCATCTCGCCGCTCTCAAGCAAAGACTCTATGACTTTGTTCACCTCGTACTTCAAGTCCTCGGCGCCCTCAGGCACGGCTACCGCCCCACCCGTGGAGGCCGCCCCGACGTAGAACGCGATTACGAGTTCGGGGTCTTTCTTTATCAAGACGTTAGCTATTATGTCGCCGACAATTATGGCGTCTATGTCCCCCCTCTTCAACACCATGACCATTTCTGGGTACACCCTGTCGTACGACGTTATCTCCGCCTTACCCTCCAAGTTCTCCTTAGCCCACTCCTCCTGTATAGTACCCAGCTGAACGCCTATCTTCTTCCCGTATAGATCCTCTATACTCGTAAACCCCTTACCCTTGAGCGTTATAACCGCGTTACCCTTAGAGAAGTAGTACGGGATTGAGAAGTCCACCTGCTTCTCCCTCTCGGCTGTCGGGGTCATGTCGGCAATTATGATGTCGATCAAGCCGTTCTTCAAAGCCTCGATTAGGGCGGCGAACTTCATGTCCTTTATCTCAAGCTCCACGCCCAGGTGCTCAGCTATCTTCTTAGCTATCTCAATATCTATACCAACGATATTACCCTTCTCGTCCACGTACTCGAAGGGCGGCCAGTCGGCAGACGTACCTAGTATCAGCTTGCCCCTAGCCTTGATTTTATCTACATAACTCGACGTATACTTGGTCAACTCGGCTTTCAACGCCTCGTTCTCGGCTTTCAACTCATCGAGCTGATGTTTTAACGCTACGACTTCCGAAGCTGTCTTCTTCAACTCGTCAAGCTCCGCCTTAAGAGAGTTTATTTGAGGTAGGGCTAAGGCGTACCCGATAGCCGCACCTAGGATTAGAGCTGCTATTACCAGTACTAAAACTTTCTTTTCGAACATATTAATCACAAAGCGACGCATAACTACTATGATTTATAACTTTTATGTATCATATGTAACAAAATGAGGCTGGGTAATTTCATACTCATAACTTCTAGCCGAGCGCGCACCTTAACGCAGAGATAACCATCCTCATTCTCCTGATATCGGCGCTCTTACCCATATGGCCTATCCTCAAGACTTTACCTCTCAACCTGCCCCAGCTACCAGCTATTATAACTCCATATTCCTCGCGTATTTTGTCCCTAAACCTCTCCGCGTCTACACCTCTGGGCGGATGAAACGCCGTGACAGCATTAGAAGCCCACACTTCCTCCGCTAGCAAGGATAATCCGAGTTCGGTGAGGCTACTCCTTACGAATCTCGCTACAAGCCTGTGTCTCTCCAAAACTCTCTCTAACCCCTCGGCTAGTACCTCCTCGACTGCGGCCTTCAAGCCGTAGATTAGATTCACCGGTATAGTGTAGGGATACTCGCCCCCCTCCATGACTGGCAGCCACAACTTCAAGTTAAGGACGTACCCCTTGTACCTACTCTCCGAGACTGCTTCCACCGCTCTATCGCTGAGAAGTACCAAACCGAGGCCGGGAGGTCCTCCAAGCCCCTTATACGAGGCTGATACCGCTATGTCTATCCCCCACTCCTCTCTTAGGTCTGTAGTCGCCAGCGAAGTAACGGCGTCAACTAGAACTATGGCGTCGCTTTTCTCCCTAACTACTTCAGCTATCTCCCTCACAGGGTTATCCACGCCAGTCGATGTCTCGGTGTGCACTACGGCTACGAAGTCCACGTCCCCGGTTTCGCTGAGAACCCGGGAGAAATAGTTAGGCAACAAAGGGTGTCCGGGGCGTGCATCTACCCTCACAACTTTAGCCCCGTAAGACTCGAAGAGCTGCGCCAAGAACTCCCCAAAGAAACCGTTTACGCCTACAATAGCTTTAGAGCTCCTCCTCACTAGGGTAGCTACGGCTGCCTCAAGAGCGACGCTCCCACTACCCGGGATAATTATCGCTGGGTTATTGAAGTGTGCAATTTCAGATATCTTCCTGGCCGCCTTCATGTACTCTTCTGGGAATTCCTGGTCGTAGAAAGGGCTGGTAGTACGTCTGGCTAAGGCTAGCCTAACAGCGTCGCTCATCTCCACGGGGCCTGGGGTAGCTAGTATCACATCGATACACCGTTCTAATTGGCAAAATGTTATATATAATTAGAACTATTAGTTACGCGGGGTGTATATTTGCCCCGTAAAGGAAATGTGAGTAGAGCTGTTAGAGAAGCCCTACTCCTCAGGCCCTGTATGCTTGAGGCTGTTAGGTATGGTGTTGTTAATTTCTCGGCGCTTGCGCGTTTCCTCAAGGGGGATATTGAGGAAAATCTGGGGCGGGAGGTGAACGTATCGTCGATAAAGATGGCTCTTGTTAGGCTATCTAGGGAGGAGGCCCAACAGAGAGCGGTGATAGAGAAAAAGCTGACTAACGTGGTGGCTGGTAGCTCTATAACGCTGGTAGACGATGTGGTTGTGATTACGCTTTGGGAGAAGGAGGCGCTGAAGTACATGTCTAAGTTCTTCGAGAAGGCTGAGAAGGCGCGCTTCTTCCAGATGACTCAAGGTGTGGGACACGTAACCCTAATGTTGGACGCCGCCACGTGTAAGGAGCTTCTAGAAGAGGTGCCAAGGGAGTCTATAGAGGCTATACTGAAAGACCAAACTGCCATAATAATGACTAGCCCCAGGGAAATAGTAGATACTCCAGGTGTGATATCCTACATAACCACGCTGCTATCCTCAAAGGGCATCAACATAACCCAGATAATATCCTGTCACACGGACTCCATATTCGTGGTAAGTAAGAAGGACTCAATACAGGCTTATCTCACGCTTACCGAACTGATAAATAAGTTCCGAGCTAAAAGAGTCCCTTAAGAGTCTTAAAGACGAGCTTCACTACTTGGACATCGCGGAGTAAGAACTTGTAGAGTAGTGCTCCTGCTTTCTCGTAGAAAGCGTTACGACTCTCCTCCTGGACTATACGTCCCACATTTGGTGCCCACGCGGCTAAATGTTTCTCTAGGAACTCGCACTCTAGTGCCAGCACTCTGAGCGGGTTACTCCCCCTCCATGATAAAGCCTCGGCTAGTGTTAAGCGGTGCATGAAGTCTAGCTCGATTAATAGGTGGTCGCTCTCTAGCTCAGGTTCCTGGTATACTATTCCAATCTCGGCGTACATTTTCTCCAGCTCTTCCTTATTTAACCCCCTGACAAAACTGCTCTCCCTGAGTAGAGGAGGTACTCTAGACAGGAATATTGCCGCGTAAGCACGCCTACACTTCGCCAATTCCTCCCCACTTGAGGGCATATGTCTAACCAGCCCTCTGAAGTCGTCGTCTATTGAATAACCCAGTTTGCCGAGGATTTGTACGGAGACGTCTACTTCAGGCAGGAGTTCTCTCAAGTCTTTAATTAGGGAGGGACTTAGAGGGGTGAAAACTTGCCGTAGAAAACTGTAGATTAATGCCCTAGCGGTAGCTTCGGGCGCTCCATAACTAGCTTCCATAGTCGCTAGTCTCCACTTTTTCAATCATCTTCTTAGCTATTTCCATAATGGCCTTAGCTGTCTCTGTCTCGGGGTAGCGGGCTATGAAGGGCTCGCCCCTGTCAACGCACTCGGAGATACGGGGATCTATGGGTATGCTGCCCAAGAAGTCCACTCCCATCTCTTCGGCTATTTTTCTCCCCGCGCCCTCCCCGAAGATCTTGTATTTAGCACCGCATGACGGACAGACGAAGTAGCTCATGTTTTCTACGATGCCCAGCACTCTGACTTTTATCTGCCTGGCGAAGACCACGGCTTTCTCCACGACCACTCTTGACAGGTCTGAGGGTATGGTCACTACGATGGCACCCGACAAGTCGTTTATCAGCTGGGCGACGCTTAGGGGCTCGTCCCCCGTCCCTGGAGGCAGGTCAACCACTAGGTAATCTAGTTCTCCCCAGTCAACCATGCTCAGTAGCTGGCGTAGAGCGCCAGCCTTGAGAGGCCCCCTCCAGATAACCGGGGTATCGTGACTTGGCAACATGAACTCTATCGACACAACCTTTATCCCATACGGCGCCATGACCGGTAAAACTCCAGAGGGCCCGCTCACCATGTGCATGTTCTCCACGCCTAATATCTTCGGTATGGATGGGCCGTGGAAATCAGCGTCCAGAATACCCACTCTACGCCCTAGCTGTGAAAGGGCTACTCCAAGGCTCGCGGAGACAAAGGACTTACCGACTCCTCCCTTCCCGCTTATAATAGCTATCTTATGCTTGATCTTAGAGAGCCTCTCCCTAGCCTTTTTCTCCTCCTCCCTCACTCTCTTAATCATCTCAAGCCTGCCACGTACCTCTTTTCCAGACAGTTCGACCACCTAGCACGACGTCTCATAGTCCAACTTTAACTTAGCGGTTATATGAAATGTGCGGTTCTACCTAAGAGGATGTAGCAGAGAGGGGACATTACTCTCGGCGCTTCTAGTCCTAAACGTCATGGAGCTAGTGCTACTTCTAAACCGTGAATGTGAAGTTAAGGTTTATGTTGTACCGGTCTGGGGGCAGTACGCGTTACAATGGATAGAGGTGCAATTGTGAAGCTAGAACGCTCCGTGGTGAGAACTCCTTCGTTAAGTGTAAGGTGGTAGAAGGCATAGTAAAACCCGGCGACTGTTTCCAGGCCGAGATTACCCTCGGCGGTCTCAAAGGTCAGATAGTCTTCGTCTACGAAGGCTAGAGGAATAGACTGTAAAGTATCAAGTCCATCTTGTAGAAGTGCTTGCGAAGGAACCCCTCAGGTATGAATCCAGCCGAGACGTACAACTTGACGGCGTCTTTCAGCAGGGGAGAAGTGTACAGCGAGACTTTGTGCATCCCCCTCCTCCTAGCCTCTTCTACGAACTCCGAGAGTAGCGAGGAGCCTATCCCCCTCCTCCTATACCTAGGCCTAACGCAAAGGAAGTTCAGCCAGGCAACTCCCCCGAACCTACACTCCCCCCTAGCCACGCCCACTACCAGGCCGCTCCTATCCGAGGCGACGAACACTATACTTCGAGGGTCTGTGAGCCAAGACTTCACTGCCTCCTCTGCTCCGGGCTCGGAGAGGAAGGAGAGGTTCTCCTCGATTACAACTGGCGGAAGCAACCCTCTAAGGCTGAGCCAGACTTCCATCTCGCAGCTGATAATGCCCTCAACGTCTTCGGGGGTAGCCCTCCTAATCGTAAATTCCCCCTGGACGCTCCTCATAGAAACCAATAGAAAATAGGCGCGCAGATTAAACTATTTTTCACCATGCTCGTCTCAGTATCAGAGG
>CAZFWY010000059.1:0-9019 GCA_964522715.1 uncultured Thermofilaceae archaeon
GTCAGAGAGGTGAGCAGGGCCGTTTCGGTCCCCGTAGGAGTGAATGTTTTGAGGAGTGACGGAGAAGCCGCTATAGCTATAGCGCACGTCTCCGGGGGGAAGTTCATCAGGGTTAACGTCTATACGGAGGTGGTCGCAACTGACCAGGGGATTATTGAGCCGGAGGCTTGGAACGTATTAATGACCAGGAGACTCTTCAACGCGGACATAGCGGTGTTCGCCGACGTCATGGTTAAACATGGGAGATCCTTAACCTTTACTTCTCATAGCGATGCGGCTCGGGCAGCGGTCTTACGGGGGTTAGCGGATGCAATCATAGTAACAGGAAGGGAGACAAGTATCCCTCCCGAGCCAGACCTCATATCCGAAGTCAAACGCTCCGTAAATGTTCCAGTGATAGTTGGGAGCGGCGTAACTCCGGAGAATATCAGGTTATATAGCTCGGCTGACGGTTTTATAGTTGGGACTTACTTCCACGAAGATGGCGATATTTCTAAGCCCTTCAGCGAGGAGAGGATTAAACGCTTAATTAATGAGCTGTTCAGAGTAAGAACGAGGCCCTAAAGAGCCTAGTGCCTACTTTCCTGATAGATCTAACTAAGGGATATGGGTGCTGTAGAGCCGTTCTATTTGTTTTAGCTTGGCTTTATGGTACCCTGAAACATTAAGAAAAGTGTTTTCGATTGACATGTACCTATGTTGGGTTCGAAGTGCGGCATTATACCAAAGAATTTATATCACTCTTTTCTCTAAGTCTTTGGAGATATAGATGAGCATAAGTAGTAAAGCCATCTATAAGTTGTCTAAGAGAGAATGGGAACTTTTAAATGCCGTCGTTGGCGCATGGACAATAAGAGAAGCGGCCAGACGCGCCGGGATACCCTACACGACGGCTAGGAAGGTCATTATGGAGTGGAAGGAGAAAGGCGACATGGCCTTCCAAGTAGACTACCAGAAGATGAACCTAATGCCCCTCTATATCTTCACGGAGAGCAAACCTTCCCCCGAACCACCCCTAACATTCTCGATTAGAAGGGCTTACTGGAATAGGCCGCTGTACTTAATCCACGCCCTTGTACCAACAGTGTACGTAGATAAGTACTTGGAGGCTTTAGGGGAGGAGCCCATAACAGTGATCAAAGCCTACAGTTATAAGCGCTGGTTCCCAGGCAGCCTTGGGACGAAGTATAACGAGGAAGCCGGTATGGTAGAGTATGACGTCGAGGGCGCTATTATCACGGGCCTCTCCGAGAGACCTCCGCCTGAATGGGAGAGGTCTGATAAAGCCCCCGACAAGGTAGACCTAGCAGTCATACAGGGGAGAATGAAAGATATTTTCATGAGGCCGGGAGACGCCCTTGAACGTGCCAGGAAAATAGACCCCTCAATCCCGGACATCAGCAGGCAACTCCTCAGTTATCACGTAAACCGGCACGTATTGCCCCTCTGGAGGGGTAACGTAGTAAACTTCTATTATGAGTCTAAGGAGACACCGTTAACGGTGTACTTAATCAAGGGAGATAAGGCTCACTCAGCAGCAGCTGCGCTCGTGTCAATGCCAGGCTTCTTCGAGGCTGCGATCGATAAGAACAAGGCTCTAGTTATAGGTCAGCCGCCCTATAGGGAGACTACCGCGGTCTTCGAGATACTTGAGAAGTTCAAGGTTTCGCTTGAAGGTGGAGCTATAACGTTGCATCCGGAGAACCTTGTCGAGAAGCCGCCCTATTTATGGAAATACAGTGAGGAGGGTAAGTGGGTCTGGCCTAAATAGCGCCGACGCCCCTCTCTATCTTTCCTTTTCCCTTTTTTACCTAGCTAAGCGAGAGAAGGGGGATACTGCTATTCTGTGGTGTAAGACGTCATGTCGGGGTTAACGGCTACAATACGTATTATAGTACCTGCCATCTCTATTACGTGACAGGCCATGGCTTTAGAAGCCCAGAGGATTAGGGTGTCTGTAGCTAGGGTCGCTAAAAAGACTTTGCTGAGGAGATTACTAGAACTCTTAGCGAGTATCAGGTACATTATCGTGGGATTAGTAGTTTTCGCACTCTACATGATTTTACCTCATAAGCCAATTACGGTTAAGGTCGCTGGCACCCTAGGGTTAGTTTCCTTACCATCATATTACCCTTTGGCAGTGTATATCCTGACGCACGCAGTTATAGGCTTGGTCTACCTCAGCAAGACGACTAAAACTTACACTTGCAGCAAGCTCTCCCACATGCTCGTGTGGAACATACACGAACTCTTAATAATAGCCATATTCACTCTAGCGGCCTATATCAGCAATTCACCTAGGGAAGTTGATATCTTCACTCCATCTCTCTATGGGCTCGCCGACTACCTCTTAGTGCTATCTATAGCGTACGTCTCAATCTACATAATTGAGAGGCTGTATTTCCTCGGCAGGGTACTCCTAAGCCTTGAAGAACCTGGGCGCTTTCTAGTGTTCAAACAGGTAATCTTCATTCTCCTATCCCTAATCTGGGCGAGCCTGGCCGCCAGCGAGGCGACGGCTATACTAGTCAGCTTGCCCCTCATAGGACTGCTCGGCCTCGCCCTCGGTTTAATGTCTGGCGTTGTAATATCGCTACCTTCGAGGGATCGCATCCCCTTGGCAACCGTACTCTTTGTAATACTTAACGTGAACTTGCTTCTCTCCGCTCTCCAGTTATTCTCTTAAAAAGCTAAGCTTTTTAATAACGAGCAATAGCACAAAAACGGTGTTCCCATGGCTTATTGGGGTGGGATGAGGAGGAGAGGTTATGGCTGGCAGGGCAGTGGAGTTGAAATGCCATCTATCCCTCCCCCAGAACCCGGGGTCACCAGGGTAGTGATAGCGTCTGAGGGTAAGGGAGGGCTCAACGACGTAGTGGCCTACAGGTTTGCCAGGGCAGCATTTATGGTGGTTATAGACGTAAAGGACGGCCAGGTCGTAAATACTGCCGTCTATGAGAACCCCCTCTCAACGGCTGGTAGGGGGGCTGGTGCCGCCCTCTCTCAATGGTTGATCTCCATCGGAGCTAAGGTGGTTATAGGGCCTAGGTTCGGCCCCAACGTAGCCGCTATACTCGGCCAGGCTGGTATACGTATGGAGATGGTACCTCCAGGTATCAGGATAGCCGACGCCCTGCGTAGGCTAGGGATAACTAGATGACGGTTGAAGTAGTAGTGGCAAGCGGGAAGGGTGGGACTGGTAAGACGTTCGTATCCTCAAACCTCGCCGTTTACCTGGCTGAGAAGGGAGTCGAGGTAGTAGCCGTAGACGCAGACGTAGAGGCCCCAGATCTCCTCTTAGCTCTGGGAGGCTCGATCGGGCTCCTCTGGAAAGAGATATTCTACGGCTCGCAGGTACCCGTAATCAACCCTAGCAAATGTATGAAGTGTTGGAGCTGTGTCTCTGCCTGTAAGTTCAACGCCATTAATAAAGGCGAGGAAGGGCCTGTGATCGATTACGACGCTTGTGAGGGGTTAGGTGTATGTGCCCTGGTATGTCCTACTGGTGCGCTTACTCTGAAGCCCAGGAGGACGGGTGAGATATACGTCTCGGAGACTAGTTACGGGGTGAAGGTGGTAACTGGCGAGCTAGACCTAGGGGGTAGAAACAGCGGGCGGCTTGTCTACGAGTTGAAGAGGAGGGGTAAGGTACTGGGTGGAGACGTCGTCGTGGTGGACGCCGCGCCTGGTATAGGGTGCCCTGTCATATCTAGCATATCAGGTGCTGACCTCCTCGTAATCGTCGTAGAGCCTACCCCCCAGTCGTTGAAGGGTGCTAAAAGACTCGTAGAAGTAGCCGAGACCCTGAACGCTGAGTGGCTAGCCTTAGTAAACAAGTACGATATCAATAAGGAATACTCGGCCAAGGTTGTTGAGGCCTTTAACGGCAAGGTTGTGGGTATGCTCCCCTATGATGAAATCGCTGTTGAAGCCTATACCTCTATGACTCCCCTCCTAGTGTACTCGCCGGACTCATCTCTCTCCAAGTCCCTAAGAGAAGTTCTCTCAGCCATCTCCGACAAGGTAGGTGTGTAGCGTGGTAGTTATAGCTGTCACGGGTGGTAAGGGGGGTACCGGGAAGACGCTAGTAGCCGTAAACTTATCTGTGCTATTAGCGGAGAACGAAAAAACTCTTCTCGTAGACCTAGACGCGGATAACCCCTGTGTCCCCTCCCTTCTGAATGTCGAACTTTCTAAAATGGGAGAGGTGAGGTCGTTTAGGCCTGTGATAAACACCGATAAGTGCACGCTCTGCGGAGAATGCGCGAAGACGTGTCCAGCTCACGCCCTAATCCTCATACCCAACAAGTTATTGTTCATAGAGACTCTCTGCGAGGGGTGTGCGGCCTGCCTATACATATGTAAGGAGGGAGCTATATCCGAGGGGCTCAGGGTATCCGGGTGGTTGCTCAGGGGCGGTAGGGGGAAACTAGGGGTACTTGTAGCTGAGGCCCGGGTCGGGGAGAGGAAGACCGACGAGGTTGCAGAGGAAGCCCTGAGGAAGTCCGTGGAGCTGGCTGAGAATTACGACTGGGTAGTGCTAGACACCCCGGCCGGGACGGGCAGAATAATCAAGAGAGCTGTTGACTCGTCGGACGTCGTCCTTCTGGTGACAGAGCCTACTAAGTTAGGAGTCTACGACCTCAAGAAGACCTACAAGCTCGTTGAGGGTAAAACCGCCCTGGTGGTTGTGAGTAAATACGGGGTTAAAGGCGGCGCTTACGAGGAACTGAGAGAATTCCTACGCGAGAAAGCCCTAACCTCGGTATGCATACCTTACGACGTCAGAGTTGTCAAGTCCTCCGCAGAGGGGAGGCCCATAGTCGAGGCTTACCCGAAGTCCCCTCCCGCCAAAGCCCTTGGACGATTAGCCGACTTGGTGAGAAACCTCAGATAAACCTATGAATCTCATAACGCAATCTCGTAGCTGGGATGGCGGGGCTAGACAAAGAGAGGCTGAGACCTTTACCCCGAACCTTCTATGAGGACGACGTCTTAAGGGTAGCTCGGTCGTTGCTGGGCATGCTCCTAGTAAGGGAGCTAGGCTCCAAATTACTGGTCGGTAGGATAGTAGAGGTTGAAGCCTACCGGGGGAGCGACGACCCGGCCAGCCATGCCTATAGGGGCATGACTGAGAGGAACAAGGTGATGTGGGCCAAGCCTGGTACGGCTTACGTCTACCAAATATACGGTATTCACTATTGTCTAAACGTGGTAGCAGAGCCGGAGGGCATGCCAGCAGCTGTTCTCATAAGAGCCTTAGAGCCTGTGATGGGTATTAAGGTTATGAGGAAGAACAGAGGGATCAGTAACCTGAGGTTGTTGACCAGTGGACCCGCGCGCCTAACTAAGGCCATGAAGATAGATAAGAGCTTTAACTGGTGGGATTTAACGAGAGGAGAAGTGCTCTACATAGCGCAAGGAGAGCCAGTGCCGGGATCCTTAGTTTCAAGGTCTAAGAGGGTTGGGGTGAAAGATCCTAGACCGTGGCGCCTCTATGTAAAGGGTAGTCCCTACGTATCCAGGGTACGTCCTTAACCTTAGCCTCGATACCATTAATCCCTAGAACTTCCAGCCTCGGCAGCTCCTCAACCCATATAGACCTGAACATCTCGCGTACGTCCTCGCCCATAAGCTCAGTATTACCTCCGAGCTCTCTCCTAAGTTTAGTCAGTAATTCGGCCACTGTCGGGTCGAAACGCCACGCGTGCTGCCCCCAATACTCCTCCCAGGACATCTTGGGCGAGTATATCCTGTAGTGCTCCCTGCGGGCTATGTATTCTACGAAGCCCTCGTCCTCGACTTCGAACTCTTCAGAGGCGTAAAGCTCGTACAGGCTCTTATATGGACAGTACTTACAGGAGACTCTCGGTATACCCGCCAGGTAATGCGGGTGTACGAGGTTTAACTTGCGAACAATGTGCGCGACATCGAGTATTGTCAGAGGGTAAACCACGTTCACCTTAGCTCCGTCTAGAAATGCCCTTCTTCTCAAGAAGTGTATAAGCCTCCTCAGCCTCTTGCCTGCCTCTATCACTCTGTCACCCTTAGCCTCGAAGTCCGCTTTCAACTCCTTTCTAGCCTTCCTCAAAGCCATTATCTTGAGGTAGGTACACCACCTCCTCCCCCTCCTGGGAAGCCCCTCCCTTGAAAGGTAGAACTCAACCCTCTTCCTGTCGGTCTCGACACACAGGAAATCTACGCCCAGCTTGGCCGCCGCCTCCTCGGCGAAACTCATACTTCCAGGGGGTTCTAAGTGCGGCATGTATATGTAGACCGCGTACAATCTAAAATCCACCTTCTCCCTTAGCTCCGAGAGTAAATAGAGAGTGGCTACGCTATCCTTCCCCCCGCTGAAGTTCACCATGACGGTCTTACCCCTCAGCTTCTCTCCCAAGGCTTCAGCTAGGGTGTCTACGTAGTCCTCGTAGTCCCCCACGGCGTAACCCGTCAAACTCATCCCAGGCTCGTAGAGCGCTCTGAGTAGCGCGTTATCCCCCTCAACTTCGACTCCCCGCTCGCCCAGCCACAGGTAGTACTTGAATGGCTCCCCCACCTCTATGAAGTCGAGTAAAGTCCTCACAGACCCCCTTACTCTGCCACCCTTTACCACAGGGTACCTCTCCATCATCTTAACTGTCAATTTATTTCAGGCAACGCTTTATATTACCGTTCCGTTTCACCTAGGGATATGAAGAGTAGAGATTTGGCCCTCGCCTCAGTTATGGGGGCACTGGCGGTAGCGATTTCACTGATGAGGCTACAGGTACCCTTCCCCTTACTATTCTACCTGAAATTCGACCTAGCCGAGGTGCCCTCCTTCATAACCTTCTACCTCGCAGGCCTCTACCCCTCAATACTTTGCGCCTTCCTACACTTCCTCGGCCTACTAGTTAGGGGGAGCAGCATCTTTGGCTCCTCGATGAAGTTCGCGGCGGTAGCCTCCAACCTCCTAGGGATTAGTTTGGTAAGGAAGGGTAGAGTAGCTGGGCTATTGGGCGGGTGCGCCTCAAGGGTGGCCGTTATGACGGTTATAAATTTCGTTACCTTCTCCTTCCTATTCCCAAACTACATGGACTTCTCGATAAAAGCCCTAGAGGCGGCTGGGATAAACGTCTCCTCCCGCACGGAGGGTTTCATAATAGTGCTGGCCCTAATAGCGGGCTTTAACACTATACACGCGTTCCTATCCTCGCTGGCCGGGCTAGCCATAGTCGAAACCATAAAGAGGAGACTACCGAGCCTTTAAGAGTCCGGGGTAGAAGTACCTCTTCCCCCCCTCCCTCTTAACCTCATCCCACTCGTAGAGTATACGGACAGCCTCGTTAGCCGTCTTAATGGCGTCCTCAACCCCAGCGTCAGCGACGAACTCTCCCGTAACCCTGTTAGCCAGGACAGCGCAGATCACACCAGCCCTAGCCCCGTAAATGTTGGACAGAGTCAGTATGGTCGCGGACTCCATCTCGAAGTTCAGCACTCCAGCCGCCCGTAAGTCGGGTATTAAGGTGTCCATCCAGCTCTGCCTGTAACCCTTGAAGCCCAGCCTCGCCTGCCCAGTGTAGAAGGAGTCCGTGGAGGCGGTTATACCGACGTGATACCTCACGCCCAGAGTCTCGGCAGCCTCTATCAGGGCCTGGACTACCTCGTAGCTAGCCACGGCTGGGTATTCAGGCCTAACGTACTGCTTAGTCGTACCCTCAAGCCTGACGGAGCCCGTAGTTATTATCAGGTCTCCAATCCCGATCTCCCTACGTATAGTCCCCGTAGTGCCCACCCTGATGAAAGTGTTAGCGCCGACCCTCAGTAACTCCTCCACAGCTATAGCCGCCGCTGGCCCCCCAATACCGGTAGAAGTAGCCGATATGGGAGCTCCCTTGTACCTGCCCGTGTGAGTGACGTACTCTCTGTGCCTAGCGACCTCCCTAGCCTCATCCCAATACCTAGATATCCTAGGGATCCTGTCGGGATCCCCGGGGAGGAGGACGTAAGGGGCTACATCACCCGGCTTACACCTGATGTGATACTGAAGTCCTTCCTCGGTCTCTGGCAAGTCTGCAGACTTAGCTCGAAAAGACAAAGCAATCCCCTTGCCTACAAGTAATATAGAAAAATTCGCGGAAGAGGGATATATCTTTTAAACCTCTAAGCTTTCCTTCTTATCTCCTCCACTATTTTCATGAACTTCTTAACCCTGTCGGGGTCTACAGGGTTCTGCGCAATACCCCCAACCTTGAAGTAGGTGCCGACTATCGCCCCGTCAGCGTACTTGAGGAAGTCCCTTATGTTACCAGGGTTACACCCGCTGCCAATGAGTACAGGCCTGTGAGGGACTAATCTCTTCACCTCCGCGACCGTCTCGACGCTGGGCGGAGCACCGGTCATCCTACCGGTAACTATTATCGCGTCGGCCATGTAGAACTCAGCCCACTCCACGTGCGTCCTGAGGTCTATCCCCGGGAACATCACGGCGTGCTTCTTTAACACGTCCGTGAATATCTTGACGTCCTCGGCGTAGAGGGCTTTCCTAGTCCTCAATAACTTAGCCGCACACCCGTGGTCGAATTCCCCTGTATCCCAAACCATAGCCCCCGTTAATAGGCATATCCTGATGAACTTAGCCCCTGAGGCCTTAGCTATGGCAAGCTCAGCCCTCCAACCGTTGTGTATGACGTTCACACCGACGGGTACATCCACGCTCTTAACAACCTCCCTAGCCACTACGGCTTGTGCCGCCAGTTCTTCAGGCGGTATGTCTTCACCCACGAAGTACGGTAAGTCCCACATGTTCTCCACGATTAACCCGTTAATCCCGCCCTCCACGAGCCTCTCGGCGTCCCTTAAGGCGAACTCCACTATCTCCTCTATGGGCTCGCCACGGTACGCGGGCGCCCCGGGGAGAGGGGGCAAGTGAACCATACCTATAATAGGCTTCCTAACCCCGAAAAACTCCTCTAGGGATGAGAGCCTCTTACCGTAGAACTCCCTAGCCCACTCAACCTCGAACTCCAAAACCACCACC
>CAZFWY010000060.1:0-3749 GCA_964522715.1 uncultured Thermofilaceae archaeon
GCCGATTACATATTGCTTCAGAGCATTATAGACGCTGGTAGCCTTCCTCTCGAAAGGACTGTTGAGAGAATGGAGGTACTAGTTAGATCTATGCTTTCAGACCTGGCAAGGGCGGGGGAGTTAGAGTTCAAAGAAGTTCTACAGTTAGTCATTGAGAGGGACGACGAGTTGGATAAATTCTACTTCTTGCTCTCCCGCCAGCTATCTATACTGCTCATGAGACCTGAGCTAGCCGAGAAAATGGGGGTAGCCAATCCCGTGTTGGCCCTACCTCTAAAATCCTATGGAAAGGTATTGGAGGAGATGGGCGACGTCCTTGTCTCTTTGTCTAGATGGTTGCTGCAGAGGGGCGAAAGACTAGAGAAACCTTACTGCGAAATTCTTAGGGAAGCTTTTACTAACGCTGTTAAAGCTTTCAAGTTAGGAGATGACAGAGCCGGTAAGCTGGTTACGAGCAGGTACGTCGATTACTTCTCTAAGAGTATAGCGGGCGACTTCGTCTATCTCCTCGTGGGTAGGTTCTTAGCGCTTTGCGTAGCGGCGGTGGAAGCGGGAGTTGATAAGAAAGCATTAGAACAGGTTCTTGCGAGACGATGATTTACTTTTTAAATCATGTTAGCGGGGTATTCCCCGAGAATGACTCACGATACGCGTAGACACCTGAGTTCGCTGGGCTACGAGTACTACTGGTACGAGGAGGGGGCTGAAGAGCCCGAGACAGTCGAGGTTAGGTTTTCTGACCTCGTACCAGCTTTTAAAGACAACCCGGTCGGGCACACGGGTCTAGTCGCTGACAAAAGGCTCTACAAGCACCAGTGGGAGGCCTACCAGGAACTTGGCAAGGGGCGTAACGTCATCTTGATCTCGGGTACTGGCAGCGGGAAGACTGAGGCGTGGTTACTGCACGTTTTAACCAGCGGTAAACAAGCCTTAGCCGTCTACCCCACCCTAGCTCTGGCTAACGACCAGATAAGGAGAATAAAGGATTACGCGGCTTCTGCGGGCGTCAAAGTCACGGCCATAGACGCTAAGAGGAGGAACGAGTACTTTAGGAAGAAGTCGTACGGCTCCTCGGCGCTCAAGAAAGACCTCTTGGAGTCTCTCGTAGTAGTTACCAACCCTGCCTTCCTCCTCCAGGACTTGAAAAGGTGGGCCGTTAAACCCTCCAAGTCTCTCTTCTACCCCCTGCTCAGCAAGATAGGCTTAATAGTACTCGACGAGTTCGATTTCTACGGCCCGCGAGAGATAGCGCTCCTCCTCTCCATGTTGAGGATCATCAAGACTATTTCTGGCTCGGCTTTCCAAGTCGCGGTACTAACGGCTACGCTCGGGAATCCTGAAGAGCTGTCGGAAATGCTCTCAGAGATAACGGGCCTAGAAACAGCCGTAATTGGCGGCAAACCCTTCAGAGTTCCTAACAGGGTAATTGTAGTCCTAGGTAAGGACTTGAGGAAGCTTTGGGAGGCGGTCAGGGCGGTCGGTAAGCCGCTCCTAGAATCGCCCAACGTAGGTTCAGACGTGAAAAAGGCGCTAAGCGACTACGAGGAGTTCAGGAAAGAAGTATTCAAAGTAGTGACGGTAGCCGAGTCTCTCGGCTTAAACGTACCCAAGCCGCACGTAGACGTCTTCGAGGTTCTCTCGCCCTACCTAGGCGATGAAGGCGTAACCCTGGTTTTCACTAGGAGCATAGCTAAGGCCGAGGAATTAGCTAGGAAAGTGAGGATGCAGCTCCCCGAGGACAAGAGGCAACGCGTGGCTACACACCACCACCTGGTATCCAAGGCCTACAGAGAGGAAGTCGAGAAGGGTGCTAGGGAGGGCAGAGTCAAACTGATATTCACCCCCAGAACACTCTCCCAAGGCATAGACATAGGCACGGTCGTCAGGATAGTTCACTACGGGCTACCAGACGACGTCAGGGAGTTCAGGCAAAGGGAGGGGAGGAAGGGGAGGAGGAAGGAGATAGGCTTCACGGAGACCGTGATACTCCCAGCTACTAGATGGGATAGAGAGCTTCTCTCCAGAGGGGTTGAGGCGCTGAGGAAGTGGATAGAACTACCCCTAGAGCAAGTAGTGGTGGAGAAGGGGAACAAGTACTCCCTGCTCTTCGAGGCTCTCTACAAGGCCGTTTCTCCTAGCCTTAGACCCTACCTAACAGAGGAGGAGTCAGAACTCCTAACCAAGCTAGGCCTGCTCAGAGGAGGCGAGCTAACTAGGAGGGGTAAGCTAGCCTGGCAGAAAATGAACTTCTACGAATACTCGCCTCCCTACGGGATAAAGCGGGTCAAAGTGGTAGCTGGGAGGGAGGAGTACCTAGAGGACATATCCTTCTGCGACCTCGTAGAGAAGTTCCAGCCCGGGTGCTTTGACTATACCTCCGACGGCGTAGTAGTTACCCACAAGTTAGGCGGTAAGGGGGGCAGAGTCGTAAGGGCAGTAGTAGAGGAGCCCATAAGGTTCGACGTAATAGCTGGACATGACGCGATGGCGTACGCCTTAGAGGAGTACGAGAAGGCTAAGAGGAGGTGGGGTGAAACTCCCAGGATAGTCGCGGACTACATGTACGGTAGGCTGCACAGCGAGGTTATATGCGTTGTTAGGGTGCCCCTAGACGGATTCGGCATCTACACAAAGATACCTAACAGGGTCTTATGGATACTACAAGGAGAGCGCGGCCGTCCAGTAGTAGCTGGGGATAAAACCCTGCTCTTGAGGGATAGGCACGTTATAACGGTGCCCACGGCTACTTACGGGCGCTACGACGACTATACTTACGGCTTGTCAGTTGAGTTAGAGCCAGACGAAGACCTAACCCTGCTGCGCATAGGCCTAGCTTTCATCTCGGTAGTGCTACGCCGAGTCTACAGGATACCCTTCGAGACGATAATGTACGAGCTGAGCAGGACTGGGGAGGGGAAGCTAATGATACTACACGAGCCCGAGAGCGCCGGGTTACTAGAGAAGATGGACTGGGCCGAGCTAAGGCGCACCGTGGCAACCTATGAACCCGACGACCTGGACGAAATACTACTCAAGGTGGTAGACGAGGACGCACACGTAGAGCTAGTAAGTAGAGGCCTAGACTGGGAGCTAGCCAGGGCGGCGGCTCTGAGAGCAATAGATTACATATTAGTCAAGGAGAAAGTAGCCGTCATTATTAAGGGTAAAACCGTATTTGTGCCGAAACCCTCACCAGCCCTAAAACTCCTCTCAATGTCGGCCGTAAGGCTACCCCTAGACGACGAGGAAAAAGTGTGCCTAACGGGGGTAGCCGTGTTCGACGGGGAGGAGGCTAAAACGACTTGGGCCAGGAAAGAGTACTACCTCGTCGATGAGGAAGGATCCCTAGTAACGACGCTGGGCGAATACTTCGACAAAGGCTACAGGCTCCTAGTATACGATTACGAGAGCCTAGTCAAATCCCTAGAAGGGGGAGGCCTGAAATCCGCAGCCTTCCTAATAGCCGGCCTCCGCTCAGCGGGTCTCCTGATAGACGTACACGAAGAAGTCTCAGAGACACTATCCCTAAAAACAGCCCCCCTAGAGGAGGTACTTAGAGGTCTAGGCTGGGAACTAAACACCCCCCTAAGCTCCGTCCTGTACGAGCACGAAAACAGTAGAAGAGCCATCCGGGACAAGCCCATGAGGGTATGGTTCAAATTCACGCGCTACCTCAGAGAAAAAGCCGAAGCCTACCTAAAAGAGAGGGCCGAAAGCATATACAAACTACACCTAGCCCTCAAACAGAT
>CAZFWY010000060.1:3849-8677 GCA_964522715.1 uncultured Thermofilaceae archaeon
GAATACTGGGAGAAAACTAGAAACGCTCTACAACCATTACTCCCGTTGCTCTCCGAACTCGGTGTAAGGTCTATACTGGATTGCTCCTGCGGACTGGGCTTCAAGACGATAATGCTCGCGAAAATGGGTTATAACGTTGAAGGTTCCGATATGAGTTCTACCGCGATTAAACACGCGGTGGAATTAGCCAGAGAACACGGACTAAAGATAAGGTTTTTCTGTTCTCGCTTCGACGAGCTAGGTAAGCATTGTAAGAGGAAGTACGATTGCGTGTATAGCGATTACTTCGACGAATTAGGAGAATATAACGCCCTACAGGAGTCTGCCAAAGGCATTTACTCAGTACTTAGGGAGGGCGGGAAATTCATTTTCTCCAGTGTTCCTCCTGGGTGGACGAGGCGGGATTTGGAGAGGCTTATCTGGCAGTTATGGAGTGAAAGGCAAAGATTTAGCGTGGACCCACCAGTGGAGAAAAGCGGCCTACGGGTAACACATATCGAAGTAGCCGATAAGACGTCTGAAGGCATACTCGAAAACCACATTTACCTCGTTGAGGAGGGAAGCTCTGTGCGGGCTGAGATAGCACCTATAATGAATCCCAGAGTTAAGTGGCTTTTCCGAGATTACGTTAAAGTCTTGAAAGACGCGGGCTTCAGAAGCGTTGAAGCTGTTAAGAAGGGAGAGGAAGAAGTATTCGTCGTATCAACTAAATAAAGATGTGGGTTATTATCTTCTTCACATTGCTTCTTTCGCTTCTTCCCGTGTTCTAACTATTACGTTGCCGTAGCCTACGTACATTATTTTATCTGGAGATAATGCTCTGAGTACTTCTGGCCTGTTTGTCGCTACTACTAAGGTTATGCCGTGTTTCCTGGCTATGGATGCCAGTTTCCTCGCTACTCTCTGCGCGGTTAAGGAGTCTAGGTGTGCCGTGAACTCGTCTATCAGTATTAGGTTTGGTCTCTCCGCGAGTAGGGAGGCCAGCTTGGCTCTCTCCTTCTGTCCTGTTGAGAGCTCCCTGAACCTAGCCCTGTAGAATATCGCGTCGCTCAGCCCGCTTATGTTTAACACCTCTATTGAGGCTACGGGGTTGCCCAGCTTCTTGTACATGTGTTGTAGTAGTGGCTCATCTCCGAACGCTGGCTCTATCTCCCCGGGTAGCAAGGCGGATATCCGAGCGTTCTCAGGTAGCTCCACCCTGCCCTTATCTGGCCGGTACCTTTCATCCCCCACCGACATGGCGGCGCCAAGTATCATTCTTAGCAGGGTCGTCTTGCCAGCTCCTGACATCCCGACTACGGCCACGATTTCCTTGGGCTTTATCTCTAAGTCTACATCCCTCAACACGTACTTCTGAACCTCTCTCCTAGTAACTCCGAAGGCCTTCAAAACATCCCTCAAGTCTTCCTCCAGCGCAGCTATGTCCAGCGTGCTAGTATACATCTTAGTGACGTCCACCAGCCTCACGGGGCCCGAGAGAGGCTCTATACCGCCGTACCGCGGCCTGTAAAGAATACCCCTATGCCTCCTGGCGTAGGGGTCCTCCCTGAGGAATCTCTCTATCCTCTCCTTCGCCTCCTTGGTAAGCGGGTAGTATAGGGCTGGCCTACCGCTAGCCGTATCCCATAGGTATTTGAACCCTACCTTCTCGAAGAAGGGGTGGTAGCGCGCCATCATAGCTATAGTCTCAACGAAGTGCTTGGGCCTTTTCATCTCGGGTATCCAGCGCTCCCTAACCCAGTCTATAGCTACTTTGACGGCGAGCGACCCCAGCCCGTCACCCCTGTAGTCGGGATGTATAACCACGCGGGCTATCCTGGCCCCGGCGGAGTTACACCTCTTAAGAGCCTCCTCTTTAACCCTCTCGCCGAGCAGGTAGCGCGCCTTCCTCCCCCCGTACTTCTCCTTCAGCTCTTTGAACTCCTTCCTCAGCTTAGCCAGTAGGAGTTCCGGCCAGAAAGTGGGGTAAACCCAGCCCTTCGGGAAGACCTTCAAGCGGATGTTCTTCTCAATCTCTACCTTCCCGTCCAGCACGACGCGGCGGTGCATGAGGGGGATTGGAGGGTCTACTCTAACGTAGCCCACAACACGCGGTTCAAACGACTCCCTCCTAGCCAGCTCTAGTATTAAGAACCGCGACGCGGGTAACGACCCCTTAATAGCTACGAGTTCGGCCCTACCATCTTCACACTCCGGGGGGACGTTACTCTCGACTAGCCGCCCATCAGGGCACCTCCATAGCGCCACGTGAACTTTCCTAGACGCGTAGTGGTACTGCTCCAGCTCGACTATGGCCATGTAGTCGTCCTCGGTACGAGCCTCCCTAGCCACTATCTCGTACTCGTAGAGAACGCCGCCCGTAACTGGGTCTCTGCGCACATGGGTAAACTTCTTCTCGTAGGGAGGCCACATCAAGATCTCTCCAGCGCGGGTAACCCTGTACAGCTTAGCCCCCCCACCAGCCTCATACTCCACCCGTACAGTATCGCCCACATAAACCCACTGCGCGATAGTGCCCAGCACTTCAACTTCGCCCTCGGCGCCGCCCTCCCCCTCAATCCTCAGCTTAGCCAGGCTCCACCTCAACCCTCTCTCCGGAAGCCTCCTGTCAATAACTTTACCAACAAGAGAAAACCTCGCCATAATCTCCCCAACCCGTTATTCCCTCCTCTCTCAGCATTATCGTTTGCCCTCTCACCACGCTATGCTGAGGTAAGCGTTTATTATCCGTTCCCTATCTTTAACAAATTTGTTAAAGAAAGGGAACGAATTTATCTTCCCATGCGGTATGGTTATATGTGGAGGAGCTAATCGAAGAAGCTAAAACTTTAGGCCTTAACCCGGATAATTATGTTAGGGAATGTTTTCAAAAGATTATACTCTACTCCATATCTCGCTTAGGAATCGAGAGCTACTACGTCTTCCAAGGAGGTACTGCCTTAAGGCTATTTTACGGCTCGCCGAGGCACTCTCTTGATATGGACTATACGTTAGTTATGAGGTCGCTTGAAGAGTCTAAGAGAGATTCTAGAGCGATTTTAAGCGTTGTAAGCCGAGTCATGACACCCTACGAAGTTAGTGTAAGCTTAACGCGGGAAAAGATGCTCACCGGGGAGGGTTTTTATAGGTATTTCCTCGTATTTGACATGTTAAAATGGTTAAAAAGGAAAATCAAAATAAAACTAGAGATAGTGCGAAGAAGCTATCAAGATATTAGGTTTAGCAGAAAAATACTCAACATCCGCTTCCCAATGAGCACATCTATCGGTGTAGTGGTCAAGTCTCCGAGCCAATTACTGGCAGATAAAGTGGCATCTCTCGCCGGGGGCTACCATAGGGGGTATATCAGGTGGAGAGATATTTTCGACATCTACTGGCTCTCTACCCGCTCGAAAGCCGAAATCGACGTAGCTTATCTCCTCCAGGAATTCGGCTCCTTCATCGAAAAACCCGAGGACATAGCCTCCCTGGCTAAAGAAATAAGAGAACTCCTCTCCCGCGGCGATTTCACAGAGATAAGAACAGAGCTAGAAAGACTATTACACAGAACATTACTAGAAGACGAACTAGTCAGAGAATACCTGAAAACCGCGGTAAGTATCCTCGAAAACGCATACGCGGTGATTCGCGATGAAGTTGGCGGAGTGGGTTAAACTCTTCGACGAGCTGAAATCTAAGGGAGTCAGAGTAGTACACGTAAGCGCCCTCAAGTCGATCAGCGGGCTAGATACCAGTAGTCTCTCCGTGACCCTCTGGAGGCTTGAAAAACTCGGTCTAATTTCCCGCGTCACTAAGGGCTGGGTGTGCATCGGAGAGTGCAGCGTCTCGGAGATAGTGAAGGCGGTATTCCCGTCAGCCTACATCTCTCTGGAATGGGCTCTCCACTACCACGACGTGCTAGACCAAGAAGTACACGTAGTAACGCTGGTCTGGCTGGGTAAACCCAAGAGAATAAAGGGAAGGAAATACGTATTCGAGCTTCATAAGATAAAAAGAGAACTATACTTCGGCTTTAACGTAGAAAGCATGATAGCCGAGCCCGAGAAAGCCCTACTAGACACCATATACTTCAGAGGCAGGCGTCCTCCAGAACTCAACCTAGAATTACTAAACCGAAACAAGCTCCTAAGCTACGCTGAGAAATACCCTTTAAGAGTTAGAAAAGCGGTTCACGACTTAGCCGTCAGAATGAGTCAGTAACTCGCATCCTCTTCACACATCCGCTAGCCGTTCTCTCATCATCTACTCGATTTCTCCCTTTCACATAGATAACCCTTCTCTCTCAGGCGCTCAGCAGCCTCTCTCAACGCGGCTCTTATGATCGGCCTCTTGTGAAGCCCGCCCAGTCTCAAAGCGGCTTTCCTGATACTGCCCTCCCGTACGACTAGCCCCAGTATGGCTCTCTCCCTCCCGCTGAGTTCGAGCTTCTCAAGAGCGAGTTTAGCCACTTCTACCGGGTCTATCTCCCCGCCCCACGAGACCTCCATCGGCGTCAGCGGCTCCTCGTAACTCTCCACAAAGTCGAACCTTATCACTACGACTTTTGTCGTCGGCTTAAGGTTGGGATAATGGCTCTTCAAAGACCTTATCAAGGCCTCCCTATCGGGTAGGCCCTCTTCTCTAGCCTCATCGTCGCTTAACTCCTTAACCCGCTTGATCGAAACGCCGAGTATACGAGCCCTCCCTATAATCTTCCCCCCGCAGTGGACGTAGACCAGAGTGCCAGGCTTAGGTAGTGGGGGGCGTAGTAATCTTATAGTTACGCGCTTCTTACCGGACAGCAGGGCTTCTTCGTATTGTTTGCTAAACATCAAGTGCTTAATCATAT
>CAZFWY010000061.1:0-8672 GCA_964522715.1 uncultured Thermofilaceae archaeon
GGGTGGGGCTGGGCGAGGTCTTGGAGGAGCCCGTGGAGAGGGAGTACCCCGACCCCTTCGACGAGCTTGAGCTGGCCCGTTCCAGGGACTATGGGGACTACGCTGAGAGGAAGAGGGAGCTGCTGGAGAAGGGGAGGGCTTGGTTTGAGAGGAGGGCTGAGAAGTGGAGGGAGTACGAGAGGATTCCGGAGTATGACTGCCCCGACTTCAGGCTGAGGTTCGCAGACTCGAAGACCTTCGAGTTCGGCTCGACCAGACTCAGGTTCTCGAAGCCCCTTTTCCACGGTGTTGAGTACAGCAGGGTGGGCTGGGTCGTCTGGGTAGTGGTGGAGTACGGGGGTAGGAAGCTCCTATACTCCTCCGACGTGAACGGCCCCATTATAGAGGACTACGCCGAGTGGATAATCAGGGAGAAGCCGGATATATTGTTGCTCGATGGGCCAGCCACTTACACCCTCGGCTATATGTTGAACCTGATAAACCTGGGGAGGGCCGTGGAGAACGTCAAGAGGATAATAAGCGAGGCACAGCCGGAGCTAATACTCTTCGACCACCACCTACCCAGAGAGCCCAGGTACAGGGAGAGAGTGGCCGAGGTCTACAGGGAGGCGGAGAGGGAAGGCGTGAAAGTCATGACAGTGGCCGAGTACATGGGGCTCAAACCCAAGGTACTGGAAGAGTACTCTTAATACCTTGATGAGAGGTAGATGGCCTATCGAAAGTTTTTAAAAGTGGGAAGTACCACTATATATATGGTGGGAAGGTGGAACTAATACTTAAAATCGACAGTAAGGGTAGGATACTTATCCCCGCCGACATCAGGGAGTCTCTAGGCTTTAAACGCGCGGTTAGGGCCAGGGTTGAAGAGGGCAAATTAGTACTTGAACCCCTAGGAGATCCCTTAAAAGAACTTACATCTACTGTCATTAAGGGTAGTAGAGATATCGAGCGGGAGATAGTGGGATTTAGGAGAATAGCTGAGAAGGAAGCGCTAAAAAGGGTGCATGAGCGTTGGTCGTTATAGAGACAGATTTTCTCATAGCCTTAATCTCCAAAGGGGATAAGCATCACTCAGAGGTTAAGGAAATTCTAGAGAAACTGAGTAAGGCGCTTTTATCTCCTTACTCTTTTATCGAGCTAGATCTTCTTATAAATTCGGGCGTTTTGAAAGTTAAGCCTTCTGATTTCTATAGGGCGCTGGCTAACGTTTTAACATATTATGGAGTTTTCGTCCCCCGTATTAAGCCTGGTCATCTAATGAGGGCTTGGGATTTAAGGAATCGCTATAACTTGACCTTTTTTGATAGTCTTCATGCGGCGGTAGCCATAGAGGAGAGTGAGGTGCTAATGAGCTACGATAGAGTTTACTCTATTGTCAAGGAACTCAAATACTTGCACCCAAGAGATTTTCTAGCTAATTTTTCGTGACTATATCTCTTAAAACAGATTAAACATACTCATTACTCCGTAATCAAAAATAGTTAGAGTTCCTAATAGTTACTATTATAACTCTCATACTAAGGGGTTATAGTACTTCTTCTATGAATTTGCCGTTCTCGTAGACTAGGTCTCCGTCGGCGTACACCTTAGAGTCTTTCATGTCTCTGACCATGTCCCAGTGTATTGCGCTCACGTTCTTCCCGCCGCACTCTGGGTAGGCGGCCCCCAGGGCTATGTGTATGGTTCCCCCTATCTTCTCGTCGAAGAGTATGGACTTTGTGAAGCGCTTCACGTCGTAGTTGAGTCCGAAGGCCAGCTCGCCCACCCTGCTGGCCCCCTTGTCAGTCTTCAACATCTTCTTGAGGAAGTCCTCGCCCCTCTTAGCGCTCGCCTCCACGACCACTCCCTTCTCGAACCTGAGCCTCACACCCTCGACCTCTTTACCCCTCCACACGGCCGGGTAGGTGAACTCTATGTATCCCTCGGCGCTGTCCTCTATGGGGGCCGTGAAGACCTCTCCCCCGGGCATGTTGTGCTCGCCGTCGTCGTTAACCCAGTTCCTTCCCTCGACCCTGAAAGTTACGTCCATCTCTGGCCCCACGAACCTTAGCTCCGAGACCTTCTTGAGGAACTCTGCCACTTTCTCTTGAAACTCAGCCTGCTTCTTCCACTCCTCTACGGGGTTCTCTCTATCGACCTTCAAGGCCTTGAAGACGAAGTCCGCGTAGTCCCCGAAGGACATCCCGGCGTCCTGGGCCAGGGCCTTGGTCGGGTAGGCAGTAACGACCCACTTGAGGCTGCCCTCGGCGCTCCTCTTCATGAATACCTCCGTCAACTCCTTTCTGGCCGCGCTCGCTATCTTAATCTTCGTCGGGTCTATGCTGGCCAGGTGCTTCGTATGGGTGCTAGAAACCACGGAGATGAGGGCGTCCACGTTCTCCATTATGAACTTGTCAACCTTCGGGACGTACTTCAAAACCTCCTCGCTAGCGTACCTATAGAACACCTCGCTGAGAACCTCGTCCCCCAGCATGACTATGGGGTAGGAGCCGCTCTCCACGACCGCCCTAACCACCTCCACGGCTAGGGGCAGCGCCTCGTAGGTAGACCTGTATACAACCTCCTTCCCCTTCCCCAGCGAGAGGGAGTAATTCACCAGTAAGTCCGCCAGGCGGGAGACGTACAAGCTATTAATCATCCCCTCCACCGGGGGAGATATGCATCGAGACGCTTATTACGTTTATTACTGCTTCGGAAACTTAACAAATATACGTGAGCTTCGACGCACTATGCGTATTACATATATCTGGCGGCCGGTCGATGTATACGGGGTAGTACATGGCTATATCCGCTGAGCAAATAGTGAATATGTTTAAGGAGGATGCTAAGGCTAGGAGGAGGCTGACCGCAATACTGGTTTTAGGCCCCGAGGTCAGACTAGCAATAACAAACGAATTAGAAGCGCTGAAGAGCGAGCTGAAGGGTGAGATCGCGAGGGTCGAGGACAGGATAATGGGGAGATAGACAGGCTCTACAGGCTAGTGTTTACGAGCCTCATAGGTAGAATGCTCACCATAGTAGTGACGGTGCTGGTGAGGGTGCTCTTACCCTAAGTTTTATGTGTATAGCTAATACTATTCCCCAAGAGCTTTGGGGCTTATTTGGTCTTACTCTCAGTTCTTGCTCATGCGAGGTCGTTACTTTAGGCTTTGGGTTTCCAGCTGCCGAATGACGGTTTTTCCTTTTTAAAGTTGGCGTTTGGGTTTATAGGGTTTCCAGCCGTGTTTTTCTCTCCACTCGTTTATCAGTTTAATAGCTTTCTCCTTCTCCTCTTTGGGCATTTTCTTCGACCTTAGGACGGCCATGTAAAGTACGTAGCACCTGGCCTGTATAGTCCTCTTAGAGACCCCGTACTCCAGGTCTTCGTCCATCTCCGCCAGTATACCCTCAACCTCTTCCGCGTGGCTGAGGCCCTTAGGCCCTATGTCTTTGACCTGCCTGCCCAAGTAGAGCCTACCCTTCTCGACAACTACGAACTTCCCATTCTCGAAAGTTATCCTCCCCTTAACCACCCGGTCGTAGAAAGCCCAGGAATCAGCCGCCTCAGGGCACTTCTCCCTCAGCCTTACTAGAACCATCCTCCTAATCTCGGCCGTGGACATTCCATCCCTAGCCTTAGACGCCACCTCCTCGGCTATCTCCCTGGCCACGTCTTCGGGGGCTCCAGCCGCTATACAGCTCTTGTATATCTTCTCCTTGTCGAACGGCTCTTTCGACCCGTCGGCTTTAACCACCATTATCTTCTTTTCTTCCTCCTCTTTCATCGCATAAGAGCTTGTAGAGGTGTTAATTAACGCTTCCCCTTCGTGCTTCGTTAATACCCTAACTATCATGTTCACTGGCTCGACTATTTCTGATAGCCTGGACAGGGGAACCCGGCGGAACTGTATGGTCGCCTCGGTCTTGACGCGGCTACGAGTGATGTAGTCGTAAGTGTCCCCTATCAGCGTGGAGACCTCGGCGTCGCATTTCAACGCTTTACAGACCGACCCTACGAGCCTAACTACCTCGTCTCTTATGTCCTTACTCCCCCCTTTAGCCTCTATCTTAAGCGACCCGTTCCACTTAGACTTAACCGTTAAGTCTGAGACGGCCACTTTGGGCAGGTAGAAGGTTATGTCTACCTGGAAGAAGGGGTCGGCCCCTGCCCCCCTCCCTCCGGCACCCCTCGACAGCTTAACGAAGGCCATGATGAGGGGTTCTGAGAACTTGAAGAAGCCCCTAGTGTAGGTTACCCTGGCCCAGCTCTCCAGCCCCTTCGAGAGTTTGGAGGCTACAGAGAAGAGGGCCTCGGAGTACCTCTTGTACGCCAGTATCGAGGCTATGAAGGCCGTAACCCCCAGTATTATCGAGGAGCCTTTTAAGAGTATGGAGAACGCGTCTCTCATGGGCAGTATAGCCGCCATGAACAGGGTCGCTAGGGATATAATTAGTAGGCTGGCTATCTCCACGTACATCGGCGAGCTCCACTTCCTAGTGTCTACGACTGGACGCAGTACTTTTCCTTCTACCATGCCTCCTTCTCCCTCCACTCCTTAAAGGCGAAGCCACAATAGAGATTAACCCGCCCGTGGCTTCAAGTATTACTCTACTATACCTGACTAATAAATGGGCGGTTAAGGCGAATAATACGACGTATAGGCCCCACAGGGCTATCATGGTCCCCTCCCACAGGGCTATGTCCCCGGGGGAAAGCATGCCGAAGTTCGCTAGCTCTCTCACTAGGTTAATCAACTGGCTGCTGAACAGGAGGGTAAGGGCGCAGACTATCACCGTGAATATCTCCGCCAGGAGTATGTCGTAGCTGGCCACTATCACCAGTAGGGTGGCGGTCAACATTATGAAGACGCTTATCCAGGCCGTCCCAGGGGACTCCGAGGCCAGGAATACGAGCATCAGGAAGGTCAGTAAGGCCACGCCCTTACCTATCAACCCGTGATATACTTTAACCTTCTCACCGCCCTCCACCTTTCTCTTGAGCTTGGCCTCCGATAGGGCTATTACGGAGAGGGCCAGTAGCGTGGCGTAGTCGGTCAAGTGAGCTATGAACTCGGTTCCAGAGAAGAACAGGTACCACGTTAGGAGTATTATTATTAGGGGTAGTAGCCTCTCGGCTCTCTCCTTCTCAACTCCAAAGACGTCGTAAACGAACTCCCTGAGGTGTTTGAGCGCCGCGGCGAAGGCGGCTATGAGTGTCGTAGCTATACCCAGGCTGAAGGCGGCCATTGTCACCGCGCAGAGGATCGGGTTAGCGGATGCCAGGTCTAAGGCTGGGATAGAGGTCTCCGGTATACCTATACCCCTACTCTCTATGTTCACGTAGACAGCCATGTAAAGGATGAACAGCACTATTGAGATGATAGTCCCCCCGAGCATCGCGATCGCTATGTTCCTAGCCTTCTCCTCCAGTTTCTCACCTTTAGCCTCCTCAGCGAGGGCCATAACCTCCTGGAACCCGAAAATAACTATGTAGACGTAAGCCGCCGACGTCAGAACAGTATAGATGCTCCAACTCGCGTTGCTAGCCTGGATGGGGGCTAAGCTGGGTAGTTGGGGTGAGGAGAAGTAGAGCCCGGCGAGGTGAGCTACGAATAACGCTATGAATATGGAGCCTAGTATCAGTTGGAGACTCACAGCCTCCTCCCACTTATCGTATAACTTCACCACAACGTAGGATAGTAACGCAAGGAATAGGATTTCGAAGATAAACGAGCCCTTAACGCCGACCATCGGCATCACGTAGTCCGAGAGGAACTTTACTGCTACTAACAGGTTGAAGGCGGAGAGGGCAGTGTTACCGATCCACATGGCCAGTCTAGACGATATGTAGCTTGGGTGTCTCTCCCCGTACGCGTTCTTAACGAACGCGGGACCGCCTATGGGCTCCTCCCCATTCCTTAACTTCATCCTCATCCTCCGTGAGTACACGTACATCTTGTAATAACCCCTAGCCAGTACGACGGACGACACGCCTGCTATAGCCATGCCGAGCAGGGCTACGGCTCCGTACTTCTGGACAGCTAGCGGGATTATGACGAAGGCCGAGGGCCCTATCGTGGCCCCAAGGGATATGAATAGTAGCACTCCCACGCCATACTTCCTCCTCTTCAGAGTCTTAACGGATGGGAGCGAGGCCATCTTGCTTAGCCTGTCTATTATCGGTACCTTGAATTTCCCCCTGTACTCCGTCACCACCCTGAGTATGAATATGAGCAGGAAGAATATGGACGCCAGCAACAGGTAGAGCAGGGTCTTTGGTAGCGCCGGGGACAGGTAGAGGACGTTAATCACTATCGGGATGAAAAGTATGCTTACGAGTTTCTCGGCGGCCCCACCGCCTAGCCCAGCCAGCTGGCTAAAGGCCAGTAGGAGGAGTAGGATCATGAAGACTAGTACGCCAGCGAATAAAAGGAACAGGAACGATAAGCTCTCTAGGGCGCTTTTAAGATCTCTACTCACCTTCTCCATTTAGGCACCGCCACCCCGGGTACGTTCTATCAAGCTGTGTGCCTGGTACATGCTGGCTACGGCCATGGCCAGCATCATTAACCCGAGTAGTTTGAAGAGGAAGTCAGCGGCTCTGAGTATTTCAGGCTTCATGTACACCATCTCTAAGGTCTTCTGGATTATGGTTATATTGCCGTGCATCTCCGTGAACAACACGTAGGGAGGGAAGAAGAAGTATATGCTCATTATGAAGAAGACAGCCGCCGCTATAACCCAAGCCATGAACAAAGCCGTCGACAACCTCCCGTTCCCCTCCCTAACGCTAGACGCTATGTCCAGGAAGTTCCCCACGTCCTCGTCTCTCCTCATGTTCTCAGCAAGCTCCGCAAGCTCCTCCCTACTCCTACCCCTAGTAGCCTCTTTCAAGGCCTCGAAGGCTAGCCTCTCGCCGCTGGACAAGAACTCTTCTACCTCTTCCACTATCCTGGCGGCTTCGCGGTTATCCCTGACTAAGTCTTTTAATTCTTTAAGTCTATCGAGTACGTACTCTAAGCCCGCTTTCTCCTCCATGATTTACGCCTATATAGAGAGATATGGTTGTGGTCTTAAACCTTTACTAACCCTTTACGAGTAGAGAATACCGCGTTAATACCCGGCTAAGACCCCCGCCTTACCAGCCTGATCGTCAGTATCCTCCTCAGTATGTTCCTCGGGTAGTCTCCGAGCCCTATAACCTTAACCCTAGACCTAGGCCAAGCTATGTCAGCCTCCTTCGTGACCTCGTACTCAACCCTAACCTCGAAATCCTGGAGCGGCAGCGGGACTTCGACGGTGACCTCCTCCCCGGGGAAGAGAACCCTGTTCACTGCTTTCTCCTTCTCCTCACCCCCCACCTTGAACTTCAGCTTTTCGAGCTTTACCGGGCCTCTCCACACGTTCTTGAAGGTGGCCCTACAACCACCGTCAACCTCCTCCAGCCTCTCGACGGAGAGGTGGCTCTCCTTCCTCCACAGCAACCCGTAAAACCTTAAGTGAGTCTTGGGGTACCCCTCGGTCTCCTTCCTCCCATTGAAGACGGTGTACATCTGAACCTTGTAGTCCACGTCGTAGAGCAGAATGTAGTTCTTAGAGTACTCCCTCAAAACCCCCTGGTACCTCTTCTTCTCCCCCTCGACGTCCACCACCTCTACAGTCAACAGGTGTCCCAGGGCGTTCTCGAGTAGGGCGTCGTACTCGCTCATAACCGCCAAGAACCTCATCTGGGCTTCGCGCAGCCTCTTCTCAATCTCAGTCACGTCCTTCTGCACGTAGGTGGAGAGGGCGGCCACGGGTACGGATGGGAGGGCGGCCATAGGTAGCGCTCGCTGGGCCAGGCCTATCGATGTGAATGCCGAAGCCACCCTATCCTTAACGTAGGCCAAGGCGTTCCAAAGCCTCCTCTTAGCCCTCCAGTAGAACGGAGGGTCGTATATCTTCACCAGCTCCTCCCAAGCCCTCCTCCTCTCCTCCTCATCTATGAACTCGTGGAACCTCATAATAGCGTAGAGGTCTTTAAGCTCGCCCGAGTAGACCTTCCTAGACACTAGGGAAGGCTCAGCCCAAGGGTCAACCTTAACGTCGTCGAGCGTCAAGTCCTCGCTAACCATCCCCTTAGCCTTAAACTCCCTTATCATCTCCTCAGCTATCTCAAGGAACTTCCTGTTACCGGTAGCCTCGTAGTTCTCCTTCAAGAACGCCAGCAGCGAAACTGGGTTCTCAATCCTACTAGACGGGAAGAAAACCTCAAACCCGCCCCCACCCCTAGCCGGGACCTTAAGCCTGCCGTAGTACGCTTCGGAAGACCCGATAACCACCACGACCTCTCTATCCTCCAACAACTTCAAAACCCTATCCCTAGAAACCCACTCCACAAGCCCGTAGAGAAGCGACACAACCAGCGCGATACCCACCAAGTACAAGAATAACAGTAAGGGCTCAAGCGAAATCCAGCTTTCATCCACCACTAACCACCCCCACTGGAACCGCAGGTCGAAGCCATATATACCCTATCGACGTAATGAGTAACCATAGTTTCATGAAGGCGCCTAGCTAAGGGTTTAAAAGTTTTCATTTCGTCCCTACAGGAAGTACGCTACGGCCTCCCTTTAAACAGGTGATAGCCATACCCTTATTTTCCGGTATTTTGCTTTGAATCTTTCTAGTAGTTCTTCGACTTGTTTCTCGGC
>CAZFWY010000062.1:0-8613 GCA_964522715.1 uncultured Thermofilaceae archaeon
AGGCTGGACTGTGTGCTTGGGGGTCTTTGGGCTGTTAGGGGTAGGGTTCTGTCCATGGTTGCTGTGTGTTTCTCTGTGCTTAAGTGGTACGGGTACTCGGAGTCTTTTGTAGTGGAGCTTTGGAGGCGTGTTCCCGAGCTTGTCTTTGAGGATAGAATCTACCTAGAGGACAGCCGGGGACGCGTCTCGGGCTGGTGGGACTCCGATACCCTACAGTTCGTACCCATGAACGCATGCCTTGAAGAGTGGATGCCTAAGGGTTAGGCGCTATTTCTTTTTCGGCTCTTTGGGGCCCTTTGAGCCCTTCTAAGCATATTACGGCTACCTTAGAGACTAGGTCTTTAAGGCCTGCCTTCCTCATTTCTGCCTTAACGTTCATGGCTACGTGTCTCCAGGCGTCCCAGTCGCAGTCCGGAATAATTATTGCGGCGGCGAAGGGCTCCCCGGTCTCCTCGTCAACCAGGTAGCTCAGCCTGGGCTCCCCGTAGGGCTGGTACAACGCTTCGAGGTAGCTTAGAGCGGCCGCTAACCCCCTTAGGTCGGCGATGCACGCCAGCACGCCTATAACGCTGGCGGGGGCGTAGTTGCCGAGGAAGGATAGCAGTGATTTCTCGGGTAGCTGGGAGAAAGCCTCGTACAGGGCGCGTAGGGAAAACCCAGGCGCCGTAGCTGATACTTCAAATAGATCTGACCCTACCTTACCGGTCTCTTCGTTAGTAGACGTGAACGCGCGAAACCCTTTAACTCCCTCCAAGCTAGAGGTGGTGAAGCTCCTCGCGGAGTTCCCGGTACAGCTCACACCCATAACCGCTCAACCGTTCTAACACAGCCACCATTTTTAAAAGCCGTAGGGTTCTGGGAGTAGCCTGGGGTTAGGCGTTCGCCGAGTTTTTCCATTCTCTTACGGGTGGAGTGTCGAGGCCTCGGCGTTTCTCCCTTCTGAGCGAAGTTCGGCGGTTGTCGGGCTTGGGGCTACGCTGTTTTTAAGCCGTGTTCTCCGGCTTATGGGGTGAGGTGGACGTCGTTACTCCTAAGAACGTAAGTGCTTATTTATGAAGGGTTAAAAATGAACGTCATTAATTTATCAGCAGGTAGCTGTTATTTCTAGAGTGGGCGTGTAGGGCGAGCGTCTATGGAACTAGGCGGCATAAGGGAGGAAAATCTAAACGTAATGCTTGCTGAACTTCTCGCGGAGGCAGGCCTCCAAGCGGTAGGAGAGGCTATAGTGAGGAAAATTAACAGTGGCCGACATAATCATCGACTTAAACGGCATATTTCTCCTTATTGAAGGCAAGTACCCGGGGCATAGGGAGGAATTGAAGAGACAAGCTGTTCAGAGAATAGACGAGGGGCTCTGCGATATAGTAGTCATGGTCGAATATGCAAAGTTAAACATATCCTCAACGTTGTTGCCGACGCAAAAAGAAATAAAGGAAGCCCTGCGCAACGGGAAGTTTAACGTTGGTTTCATCACGTTCATAGAAAGAGTCGGACTCGAAAAATGGCTGCGCGGAGGAAAGAAAATAGCTACATCGCAGTTCTACGAAAATATCGACTTTAAAGACCTACTGGCATACATTTTAACGGTTTACGATTACGTTGTCCGCGAGGACGTGATAGGCCCCGTCGTGTCTAAGCTGGAAAATAGCGTGCTACTATTTGCTGAAAGAGTACTCCGTTCTGGCGTAAATGTAGAGCGAGTAAAGCGGGCCCTAGAGCTGGAAGAGGGGGGTGAGGAGCGTGGGTGTGAAGACTAGTAAGTGGGATAAGGATGCCATAAAGGTACTGGCAACGGCTGCTCTACTTCTAATCGACGCTATGGTGTTCCAAGAAATAATAGCCAAGTTCTACCCCAACGTGCGCACACTCGCGTCGATGAGAGAGGCGGTTAACATCAAAAGAGCGTTGGAAAGGGAGTGGAGCAAAATAGTTGCGGAGCTGGATTACGAGCCGATTTTCAGCATTGCGCTCAATATACTGCGGGAACTACCAGCTACACACGTCGTCAACGAAGGGTTAAAAGAGCTAGTAAAGGTGGCGGAGGACATAGCCTCCTCCAGAGTTCTGTTGAGACACGACTTGTTCGGAAGAATCTACCACCAACTACTTCTGGGCAAGTTAACAAAGTACTACGCCACTTACTACACGTCTATACCAGCTGCTCGTCTCTTAGCGAGATTACTTGTTAACCTGCCGTCGCAGCTTTCCGTTAAAGAAGTACCTCCTAAGTTCGGAGATGAGCCCCTAAGAGTAGTTGATTTTGCTTGTGGATCGGGCACTCTCTTGTCCGCAGTCTATAAGGAACTAATGATTAAACATAGGCTTGAAGCCGAGGAACCTAGACTCAGGGAGATGCACGAAATCCTTCTAGAAGAAGTTCTATGGGGCTTCGACGTACTTCAACACGCTACACATCTTGCCTCCACTGTGCTCTTCCTCCACGAGCCTTCGCAGCCCGTAGAGAAATCGAGAATATACGCTTTAAAGCTGGGCGTCTATGGGCGTATTAAAAGGCTCGGTAGTATAGACTTCTTTAAAACAAACAGGTTGGAGCTTGACATGTTACTAACAGGGGAGAGAGTAGGCGCCAAAAGAGTAAGCGCCTCGGGCGAGGAGATAGTTTGCGTTGAAGAACTACCACGCTTTCACTATTGTATCATGAACCCGCCCTTCACTCGGAGCGTTGGAGGTAACCTTCTCTTTGGCGGCTTGCCAAAAAATCAAAGAAGGGAGCTGCAAAGGGAGTTAGCAAGGATACTAGAGGAGAACAATATTTCGGGGATAGGGCAAGCGGGTTTAGGCGCGGTTTTCGTTTTCTTAGCCGATAAATACCTGGAAAAAGGAGGGAGAGTAGGCTTAGTTTTACCTAAAGCGGTCCTGGGTGGAGTAGCGTGGAGGAAGGTTAGAGAAGTACTTCTAGAGAAATACCATATAGAGTACGTTATCTCAAGCTTTGAAGGACCTAATAACTGGAACTTTAGCGAGAATACTAGCTTAAGCGAGGTATTGCTCATAGCTAGGAAAAAGTCGGGGCGCGAAGACGGTTTCACGGTATTCGTAAGCCTGTGGAGAAAGCCTAGGAGCGAGAGCGAATCCATATTCATAGGCACCCAACTACTCGAAGTATACTCTTCAACTAAGCTATTTAATATCCTCAACTCAAACGCCACAGCATATCCTATCAGAATGAGAGGTAAAACCATAGGTGAGGCTTACGCCGCTAAAATTAGGGAGGCGGACTTCGGATACCTAGCATTTTTCGCTCAAGCCGAGTTAAACCGAGTACTGGCATTGCTCCGGCAGGGTATGGTATACCTGCCCACAAAAGGCGTGGTTGGCCATGTCCCCCTCACCCCCCTATTCAGGTTCATCAAGGACGTAGGGCCCGACAGGCATCAGGTTCACGGAGCTTTCATTCCAGAAGACGACTCTAAAAGCCCGTACAGAGCCCTCTGGGGCCACGACTCGAATAAGATACGGACTATAAGACAAGTCGCGAATAAGGGTTTAAGACCGAGGACAAGGAAGTCCCTAGAGGCTAGGAGTCTTTGGGAAAAGAGTAGCAGATTACTAGTGGTCGAGAGAGTATGGCTACCTACATACAGGGTAGTTTCAATACTCGTTGACGAGCCTGTCCTGTCAAACGTGTGGTGGCCCATATTAATAGAAGATGAAGAACACGCCAAAATCTTATCTCTCTGGCTCAACTCCACGCTCGGAATGCTCCTACTCTTCTCCATAGCACAGGTAACCAGGGGGCCCTGGATCAGCATCAAGAAAGACATGCTCAGGACTCTACCGGTCCTAGACTTGGCCAGACTGTCCGAAGAAGATAAGAACGCGCTACTAAGCCTATACGACGAGGTAAGTACGCGCGATTTCAGGCCGCTCCCTGAAGAGTTTGAACGGCCAGATACAAGAAAAATAATAGATGATGCCTTCTGTAAGTTGCTAGGACTGAAAAGCGATCTTTCTGAAGTTTACAGATTGTTAGCTAGAGATCCGATGATAACTGGAAGTACGTTAAGTTAGCGAAGTCAACTATGCGCTCTTGATTCTAAGCTCATGACATATCACCTCCGTAAGCCGGTGGTCAGTAGTACATGACTAATGGTACTTCTGCGTAAAGTCTTAGGATTCCAGTTAGCACTCCCACAACCATTGATGTTTTTCCAGCGGTGTTGGCGTGCCAGCTCCCCAACTTCTTCACCGTAATGTATGGTTGCTGATCCAAAGTGTTAAAAGAGCACATGGTAATGATATCTTGAGGAAGTCGAGCGCTAGAGGGCCGCGCCAATATAGCCAGTCTCTGCTGAAGATTCCCGTCTTCCGGTACTTCCGCCACCTTTCATGCCGTACCTGGCGAGCCTGACTGTTGTGCGGCAGGGCCTCTCCACTAGCCAGAACTCTTCGAGCTTCCCTAGGACTACCGAGTGCGCGTCCCCGCTCCTAATTACCTCCCTGGTCTCCGCAACAGGCATCTCCCCGCCCCCGCAGCTCCAAGAGGAAATCCACGATTCTCCGAGGCCTCGCCTTCAGCCGCGCGTAAACCATGAGGCAGAAGAGAGACGCAACCCACGGCTTTAAAAGGGTCTAATGGCATCTGGTCGGCTCCGCTATTAACGGCGTTCGCCGAGTTTTCCCATTCCTTCAAACGGGAACTTCCGAGGCCTCGGCATTCCTCTCCTCCGAGTGAGTTCGACGGTTGTTAAAACTCGGTTTTAGGGCTCGGCTCTCTCGGGCGAAGGTGGCGGGAGTTGGAGGGTATACGCCAGGACACCTATTCTTAAGGCTCCTCCCAGTGCGGGCGGCCGTGGCCGCTTTTTAAGGCGGGCTTCCCTAGTGGCGGAGGTGACCTGAGGTGTCTTGGACTGAGTATAGAGTTAGGTGGGGGAGGGTAATCTCCGCGGGGCTTATCACCTCTGCGTTCATTTCCGTGCCTGTCGTAGCCTTAGCCTTGCTATGGTTTGAGCGGGGCTTCCTCTTTACGGCTGTAACCATCTACGCGGTTTTCTTCGCCTCGGTGGCTCTCCACGAGTTCGGGCACGCCGTGGCCGCTAAGCTGCTTGGCTACCCGGTAAAAGTTATCTTTTTCAAGGGGGGTATAGCCGTCGTACCCCTCGGAGTGGTAACCCTCCGCGCGTACACCCTTATGAGCCTCTTCCCCCTGGTTTTCACGTTTATCGCTTACTTGGCTTCTCTGCTGGTGGCTCCACAGGCCGCCCCATGGGTGGCGTGGCTGTACGCGGGCCTGTCGGGCGGCGACGCCCTCAACGTGTTAATCGCCCGTTTAAGAGGAGATGAGAAGTACAGGTACAGCTTCCCCCACGGGAAGCTACTGATAGAGGTCTCAAAGGCTTAAGAGTAAGCAGGCCCTCTCCCCCTACTGTTGCGCCGAAGACGAAGCGAGGAACGAGTAGTTTACGGAATAAGCTTAGGACGGCCTATGCTCGGCAGCCCTCCTCCTCAGTTTAAGCGTTCTTAGCCTTAAGAGCGCTACTAGGAGCCGCATGTCCTCTATTGTTCCCAGCAGTATCCCGGGCCTCAAGTGTCTCGGCGTAGCGGTTAGGAAGTGCATGTCTCCTTGCCTGCGAACTCCCCGGGGAGATTCTGAACCACGCCGTAGACGTAGACCTTTTCACTCTTCCTGAACCGCTTGGCGCCCACCCTCGCCCTTATCATCTCGGTCGCCCACAGAGAGGAGGTGGGGCTTAAAAGGGGTTGATTCAACGCGCTTACAGCCCGGACAACAACTCCTCGAGGACCCTCTTAGCGAGCCTGCCGGTCTCCAGCTCCTCCTCGCATCTGTCAAGCAGTCTCTCTATTCTCTCCTGCCACTCCTCGCTTTTGCACTTCTCGCAGGCCTTCATGAGCATCCTCAAGCCTAGACTTGAATCCTCCGATTGATCAATTTCCATTGTATGTCATCGGAGAGTCATTCCCAAAGATGTGGTCAGCACTCAAGATCCCACATAAGAGTTTTGGTGAAGAAGTTCAATTGTATCAACTTCGTGTTTTATGAACTACACCTATTCAACAAAGTTGGAGATGGCATGTAGGGACAGATACAAACTCGTAGATCTTATCCTCCTTACTAATATACCTATAACTTTTAACTTTTTAGATGGAGAGTAAAGTTTAAATTCATGCACAATGAATATCCTGAACACAGGCTTTAAGCTCTTTTAGACCGTACCAATGAGCTAATCCTAATAGAATTCGAGCTGCCCCGGTTGTTTCATGCCATATGTTATCACTACAAATGCCCGCCCATTTCGCTCCACACTCATTTTCTAGGTGCCTCGGACGAACTTCATTTAGCTTAAGCGTCTTGAGGAGCATGCAACGGCTATCATGATCTCTTATAGGTATAACTCCAATTCCCGACGCCTCAGCCCTGTCCTCTGGTACCATGTCCCAGCATTTTAGAACTTCATCCGAAGTACATGGTAAATCAACGGCATAAATAAGTACAGTAGTCCAGTATAATCCCCATTCTCTTCCTATAGCCAGTAGCTTTATATGACCAACATCTATGGAAACTCCATGGTCTTCATCTAAATTCCACTCTTCAGATAAGCAACGCAAAACCGTGTCATAAGGATATTTATCTTTCGACGGATCCCAATGCTCTTCACAGGAGGGGCTGAATCTTCCTTGGGCATAATCTACTTGTTTTCTTCCACGCTGTGCAACTACTATATTTCCATCTCTAGTTCTCATTACTGTATGGGTAACCACCATATTAGGCAAGTCATTTAATAAATTGAATCTTCCTTCTTCATATAAGTCTCGGAGCGTCTTTTTATCTACAACAGGGTTAACGAAGGCTTCTTCAAGGGCTTTATTTCTTCGGTAATCGGAGCCACCAAGTGTTAATTCTAGAAATGGCCTATCGGTAAGGGGATAACGTATTTCTTTAATCCAAACCTTAGGTCTATTCTGATCCTCACGTATTTCCTTTAAATACTTCGGAAGGAGAGGCCTAATAATTTCCAAAAATCGTTCATCGAGGTCTCCGAGAGGGTCCGGAACACCTGTACGCTTCAACCTATCCGGTTCCCAGAGAGGAGAGAGATAAATCGAATCCGCTGGAAGACCTTTGAATCTGCTATCCATCCACAAGAGTATCAAACCATCTATCGCACAAAGTTTAGTTCTCATACGACTTTCTGAGCTAAGTATCCATTTATTCGGTCCATGCCCAAGGGACTTTGCTATATCCAGAAAGCCCGTAAGCTCTTCATACCGAGCTATGTCATAACCTTCAGTTTCGATACTGGATACGTATCTGTATACATTTATCCTCTCTCCATATTTAGTATATACTGGGACTCGGGGTATCAGATGTTTCTTCCATCTTCTATTAATGCTGATTAATTGCCTCGCTATTTCTTCTTTGATTAAAAATTCGTTAGGTGAAGCAGCCTCAATTAATCGACGACCCTCGATTACAGCCGGTCCGCAAATATCTTCTCTTCTAGTTAATCTATTAGTGTATTGAACCACAAGTCCATGCGTAAATCCGATGCGAATCTTAAGCTCTCCACTCTTAAGAACGTCCTCGTATACGTTAATAGCAAATTTCAGGACATGAAATATGTTGGACATATCGGGAAAAGCTATAGCCCAACCATCACCAGTTCCCTTTAACCAAAATGGTTCGACGCCTGAGCGTTCTAGCTTTTTTAAATGTTTGCGTGTAATATCTATAAGCTTCTCTACTTGGCGTTTCTGCTCTTTAGCATCCCCTTTTGACCATCCGCTAATATCACTAAAAATTACAATTGCTGAATAGATGTCTTCAGACGGCAATTCCTTGCCTTTAATCCTCTTTCTCGCTATTAGCATGTTAACCTAAAAGAGCTAACTAAGATATTCCACATAAGGTTAACTCTGGCATAGTTAACTCTACACGGCAATAACTCAACTAAGTAACACTAATGGCGTCTCCTGATCTTCTATCAGTAGTGAAGGGATAAAAAGCCACTTTTTAATGCATTCCTGTCTAACGTTTTGCCTTAGCTTCCGCTGGGGCTCTATAAGTACTTAGGAGTATAAATGTGCTGGGCGGAAGCCCGGCTGGCGTAAAGGGCAGTATTTCTTCGGGCTCTTGGCCCGAGATTGAAACCGCCCAGCTCCCAGGGAGCTAAGGGCGGTTTGGGGGCCAAAGGCGTAGTTAGGCGGGTACTCGCTAACGTGCCAAAGAACGTCGTCCCAGCGCATAATAGAGGTTTCAATCCTAATTTATAAACGGATATAACATATAGCGTGGGGAGCCATGAGGGGCTGGTTACTAGTCGCGGTTCTGATAGTAGTTGTCGCAGCCCTAGCCCTCCTCTACGCTTTGAAAACCGGCTACCTGGACTTAGTTGGCGTGGTCGGAGTTGGTGTCGAGGAGGAGGGCGAAGCCGAGGGGCCTAAGCCCAGAACTTGCGTCGTTAGCGTGGTTGTCGAGGGTTCTGGTAGCGTGAATGGGTCTGCCGGCGGCTCCTACGAGATTCCCTGTGACTCTAGGGTGGCTCTAAAGGCTGAGGCGGGGGAGGGGTGGAGGCTGGAGTCGTGGCTCGTGAACGGCTCCCAGGCTGGCTCCGAGCAAGTCCTAAGTTTAGC
>CAZFWY010000063.1:0-8491 GCA_964522715.1 uncultured Thermofilaceae archaeon
CTTTTTCGCATACCTTTAACTCGTTATCCCGGGATTATTCTGAACACTACCGTCACAGGCATTTCGTCGTCCCTTACGGGGTACCACCACGCGCCCGCCCAGTCGGGGTAAGTGTAGGGCGTAGTCCACTCCCACGGGTTATTCCCTACCCAGTCAGGGTGTTCTCCCGTATTGTCGAACAGCTCCGCGTAGGCGTAGTTTATAGTGACCCCAGGCTTAGCGTATATCCTGAAGTACACCCTGTAATACCCGCTTACTTCCTCCACCCAGCTTACATACCTCGCGTAGGCGTCTTCGCTCACAACTTCGTTACCGACCGTGTTAGCGGTGGTGACTGTGTGTACCTGGCTTGCACTGATAATACTCTCGGAGACCTTAAACGCAAAGGAGGCAGAAACCCCCTCCTTAGAGGTGACTTTGGCTAGGTATGTACCGCTCTCTAAAGGCCTATCTAAGAAGTAAAATATACTTACCACTTGTTTGGGCTGTAGCGTCACGTTACCCATAGCTGATATACCTTGCGCTTTAACCACACCGTTATCCAGGATTAAGAGCGAGTTTGACCCTAGCTCTACGGAGACATCGCCTACGTTCCTAACGTACACCTCCAGCCCTGTGGGGCGAGGATTCACGGCCTCGATTTTCAGCATACCCTCATTAAAACTCGTACTCCTCTCCGCCTTGCCTATCTCCGGGAGGTACCATAAGTAAACGAGAATAGCTCCAGCTACCGCTATCAGGACTAAGAGTAACACGGCGATTACCGACGATACTCCTCTCATCTACTCTACGCCCGCTCATAAATGAATCTAAAGTCAATAATAAAATTAATAGTTCAAATTCGTATTTTCACTCCTACGCGCGACGCTGCTCACGAGCCCTTCTCATTTTTATCTTTCTCCGCCTCGCCTTAAACTTCTCAAAGCTTGTCAGAGCTATCTCTATGGCTTCTTGGGCTACAGATACTGGTTGCCACCCTGTGGCCTTGCCCGTGTGTACCCCCTTGTCTAACTTTATGCTTGCAGTAGCCTCGTAAAAGACCCTACCTCCCGTCTTCTCCCTCTGTTTAAGTACTAGGGAGAATTCAAGTAGTCGTCCTTTCTTAGCTACTCTTCTCGCGGCGTCGGTTAACTTTTTGCTTATTAGCCCTTTCTCGAAGAAGTCTAATCCGTTAAGCCCCTCCACTCTTATCGGGAGTGCGAGCTCCTCTAGGGACGGGTATAGCTGCTTGAGTACAGTGTACGCGGTTATTACCCCCAGTGGCCGCGAGGCCTCGTTAACTACGACGGCTCCCTCAACTATGTCTTCGGCTGAGGGCGTAGACGTGGCCTTTAACGTCCTAACTTCTCTCGCCATTAAGTTACGGAGAGGGGTTGAGAGGAAGAAGTCTACTTCCCCTTTCTTCTCCCCCCGCCTACTTCTCCTAAGTGGCGTAGTATACAGGTATACTAGTACGTCTAGCGCGGTTATCGTTCCTTCAAGCCCGCGCCTAGAGACTAGGGGGATGAGCTCAACCTTTCTCTTAGCCATAATCTTCCTAGCCTTATCCACGGGGTCAGAGGGAGTTAAAAAGCGCCCTAACCTCACCATTAAATCCTTAGCACTAATACCCCCAGCCCAGTTTAAGGCCCCTATCAGGTTTTCAGGCGTAGCGATACCTACAACCACGTCTCCATCTATAACTGCGACGCCTGGCACTCCCGTCTTAACTATGAGCTTAACAACGTCGAAAGGGCTCGATGAGAGGTCGCACGAGGGAGCTTTAACCATGATACTTGAAACCTTAGTGTGAGGATGTAAGCGTGAGGATAACAGGTTATTAACAGTTATAAGGCCCATATACTGGCCTTTCTCAGAAACTACGGGTAAAACGAGGACATCTTCTTCCCGCATTAAGGAGACAGCTCTAGAAACGGTATCTTGGGGGGAGAGGGGTTTAACGGATACGTAAAACCCCCCATAGGAGAAAGTTCCTTTCATCAAGTATTGAAATTATTATTTGTATTTATATACTTTTGTAGACAAATTTTTATAGTTAGGTCTCTACTTCCTCAATCTTATAGACTTTAGATATGTACAGCTCCTCCCCCCTGAACATCGCCTTTACCACTAGCTTGCTCCCCTCGACGAGCCCTAAGTCGCCGGAGTACACAGCTTGATACATACCCGTTCTATCAGCCAGCTGAAGTCTGTGCATGTTCCTGGCCTCGGGTTCAACGGGTCCATGTATAGAGCACACCCACTCGCTGTCTGATGGTATGACTTCTTTCCCACAGAGGGGACAGGCCCATATCTGCGTTGTCTGCTGCTCTATGACCACGCCAGTCACTATTCTATAGCCTCTTACGTCTTTAAGCTGGGCTATCGTGGCTACCCTCGCGGGGGGTAGCTCATATATAGGTGGGAGTAGCGCGTCATTGGCTTCCTCTATGATACTGGACTCTGTGACTCTGGTTAATTCTCCAATCTCGGTTCTAGCTAGTATGTACTTGCTCACCTTGACCACTTTGTCTTCAAGTTCCTCAAGCCTTTTCACGTGCTCGTGGCCGAAGGCTACGCACACTCTAAGTTCCTCTCTATTCACAAGCGTGAATATCCTGTAAGCAACTTTACCCCTACTTTCCCTTACAGGCCCTATCTCTAAGACTCTGCCTAGGATGGGGGGTCTCAGTATATCAGAGATATCAAACCCCAGCCTCTTGGCTACCAGCAGGGCAGCAGCTCTCTCCGTTATATCCGCCCTCTCGGAGGTTTTACGCACCCTCTCGAAGAACTCCTCCTCACTTATGTTAACGTAATCTTTTATCCTCTCCCAGATCTCCTTAGCGTTCATCATCATAGGTACTACTCTACTCTCCAGGTATTAAAACTAGCTAAGGGTTGAGTGGATCGTTAAATCTCGGCGTAGCTTCTCACTTTACCTGCTTTTAGTGCTTTGATCGCTATTAAGGGTAGCTGCTTCACTATGTACTTGTAAAATTTCTCTCCCGCGCGAGGGTCGGAGCGATAGAGGAGGGCTGAGAGGAGCTTGGTGGCTTTCTCGTCCTCCATTACTCCCTTTAGCCCCAGCTCTAAGAGTAGAGGTGAGGAGTAAAAGAGCTTAGCCAGCTTAACACCGTAGACGAAGAGTTCCTCTCCGAATTCCTTCCACCACAACTTCTCGTACTCTGCCAATAGGCTGGGGTCTTCATTATCGATGGCTTTCTTTACGACTTGCGAAGCTAATTTCCCGCTGTATATAGCGCTCGATATACCCTCCCCTGTCAGGGGATGTACGAATCCGGCTGCGTCCCCCACTAGCACTACTCTCTTCTCGGGCGAGTATGTCTTTTCTCTATGCATGGCCGGGAGTATCCAGCCCCTGTCTACCTTGAAAGGCGAGGTATCGTCGAGTATTCCCAGCTCCTTAGCTGTCTGCAGCCCCCTTCTGTAGCCCTCCGCGTGTAACTTACCGTATTTCATGGATTCTTCTAGGGTTGTACCCATGCCCACGTTCATGTGGTTAGCCTTAGGGAAAACCCAGAAATAGCCGTAGGTAACCACCCCGAACATCAGGAATATGGGCGTGAACCCGAATTTCTCCCTCCACTTCTTAACTTGCTCGTTAACGTTATAAGGTGCCTCCGTCCCCCAGCAATGCCCCATTTCCTTAGGCCTTAGCTTAGAGAAGCCAAGGTCGAACAGAAGCTTCTCGCGCATACCCGTAGCTAAGATGACGTATCTAGCCCTATACTCGCCGCCCTTATCATCCTTCAGTACCACGTGGTCTTCCTGAGGATCCACTTGTATGATTTTAACGCCTCCCCTAAACTCCGCGCCACATGACTCAGCTATCTCCATGAGCTTCCCGTCGAAGACGCTGCGCCTAACCATGGCGTATTCTAAACCCTTAATGGAGTCTATCAGCAACCTCTTATCTGGCAGCACTAGGACGTGTCCCTCACAGTAAACCTCGAAAGTCTCCTCTACCTCTCTAGCCCCGCACTCCTTCAGGTATCGCCTTGCTAGGACTGTTACTCCTCCACCACAGTACTTATCCCTGCCGGGCCTCTCCCTCTCAAAGAGGAGAGTAGATAAACCAGCCCTGCTGGCTACGATGGCCACAGATGACCCCGCTGGCCCAGCGCCGACCACGGCTAAGTCGTACATCATAGTTAACACCTACCCTAGAGCGTGACTATCTCCCTGAGGCTCTTCGAGAAGTCCAGGTCTATGTGCTTGTAAAAGGACGGTACTTTCTCCTCAATCTTCGGAGCTATGTCATCTAACCTGTCTGAGGGTATATCCACGAGCACTACTTCGCAGAAGTCATCACCCGCGGCTTTACATCGCACCTCCCTAGCTAGGACGAAGAACTCCCTCCCCTGAAGGGCGAAAACAGTTTGGGAAGCTCCCTCATAGGCTCCGGCCGCGTACGCGCATAGGGGCAGTTTCTCCGCCAGTGTTACACCCCTAACCAGCGGGCTATCCCTCTCCACTATCCTTAAGAAGAGCACCTTCTCCCCGGCTATCTCCTCCCAGCGCACCTCAACCTCTGGCTTTCTCCCTAGAAAGGTGTACCACGCGATTCTCGCCATGGTCTTGCGCTCCTCCAAGTCGTGCATCCGTATACGCTCAGCATCTCTCTTGAGTTCTAGCATGAAGTCATGCCCCATTTGGAAACCCCAGCGGAAGAATGTCTTAACGGTCTTCTCCGGCCCATGCACCCTTAGAAGCTCTACGAAAGCGGGGACGTAGAGGTTTCTGAGGCTGAGCGAGCTAACGGTCTCCATCGAGAACTTCTTCCTAAGGCTAGCGGCAAACTCTATTACGGGGCCTCGTATAGACATATGAACACCGTAAAATTATACCGCTTAAGGTCTTTAAGCATTAAGTCGGGAGTTGAGGTGGAACTTTAAAAAATATGAAAGAAAGAATATATTATGTGTATTATGATTATGCCTGCTTGGCCCCGCAGTAAGGACAGAACGCCGCGTCAGCCGGTATATCTCTGCCGCATTTAATACACTTTTTAGTAGATACTAGTTTGAAACCACAGTATGGGCAGAATACAGCGTCCATGGGTACGACGCGGCCACACTTCGGGCATGTCTTACCAGGCGCTGTAGCAGCTGGCGCTGGCTGGGCTGGCTGTGTGGCTGGTGCTGCTGGGGGCGGTGGCTGTGTGAGCGGTGGTATTATCATCATCCCGGCGCCGAGGGCGGCTCCAGGGCTCTTACCGAGTTCTTTTGCCACGTCTCTAAGTGTGTCGGTTTGCAGCACGTATGTAGCCGCTCCTGTTTGTTTAATCCAGAATATCCTCTCCCTATACTCGGGCGTAGTGTCTAGCCCCTCGATTTTTAGGTCTATGAGTTCGAGGCCCAGTCTCTTCATTTCCTCGTAGAGAAAGGCTTTAGCCTTGAAGGTTACTTCGTCCAGCTTGGTGAATACCGTAGCCAGGTCGTAGCCAGCTAAGTGTTTAAGCATTCTCTCGTTGATGAATCCCCTGATAAACTCGCTGACGTCCTCCGTCGTGTAGCGCGCCTGTCCTCCGACAACCTCCATGACGAATACTTTGGGGTCTTCAACTCTGAACCAGAAGCTGCCGTGGAACTTTAGAGGCGCGAGGTCTGAGGTCTGAGTCTGCCCGCCGAACCTGCCCTGGTGCTGCTTTGTTGAGACGAATATTATAGTAGCCTTAAAGGGGGATTCGGGGAACCCAGCTAGCTTGGACAGGAACTCCGTAAGTAGCGGTAGGTTTTGGGTTGTAATCGTGTGCCTGCCGGGACCCAGCACGTCGTACGCCTTGCCGTCTCTGAAGAAGACCGCTACCTCGTACTCGTGTACTATTAGCTGAGCGCCCCAAGTAATAACCTCGTCAGGGTACCTGTAAATTATATCTTCTGGCCTCGGGTTCTTCCACTCGATAACTTCAGGCACCTACTTCACCCCCTAAATCCTACAATTAAGTTCTCCCTTTTAACTAGTAAGTCTTGGAGAACCTCCAGCTCTTTCCTGAGCTCGGACATAGCACCTATGACTTTGCTTTGATTCCCTGTTAGCACTGCCTCTCTAACCTCTATAACCCTCTTGGCTATCCTCTCCACGGTCTCTATGAGGCCGTAATCGAACTCCAGCAGTTTATCGAGTTCTGGTTCCTCTATTTTCACAGCGTCGAAGAATCCGGAGTAGCCGTAGTCCGCCGTCCTGAGCTTAGCTATCACTCTGTCGAAGACAGCCTGAGTTTGGTTGTAGAGTTCGTAAAGCCCGCTCCCGCCGGAGACCGCTATGTAGGTCATAACGCCCTTGAAATCCCCGTAGGCCTGGTTTAACCGCCTTAAAAGGTACTCTCTTACAAGTCTGTCGGCTTCCCTACGCAGCTCCTTCTCCTTGTAGCCTCTGAAGCCAGGTATGAAGAGTTCTATTTTTTCGAGAAGGCGTGTTTTCTCCCTAACTTTCTCGTAAACTTCTGACATGTTCTTCTCGTTCTTTCCATACGAACTGACTATTTAATTTTTGGGTGAGAAAAAATCTTACTGCCAACCATGAACTACGTGCATATATAAACTATTTTACAACTAACTTTCTCCTAAGCCCACGGTAAGCCACATAACCACTAACTATCAGCAGTGTTAATAGTGAGGTGGCTCCGAAGGCGGGGGCTTTCATCGCCATGCCCGCTAACATGAGTATTACACCGACCGCCAACGTTAGTATGGAGGCCGTTATCGCTAGCGCCCTGAAACCAGCCCCTAGAGGTATCTCCGAGTAGATTATCCTGTTATCGGTCGCGTCTGCTAGGAAGACGTACTTAGAACCTCCGTAGCTGTAAGTAACCCTGTACACGGGTATGTGGACGTAGTATGGCCCGTCCACTTTGTACTCAACGTTTCTGGCCGAGACCATTTGCACTCCGCGTTGCCTTACCTTGTCGAGAACCGCGTTTACGGCTTCTTCGAGGGCCTTCCTCCACGCGCTTTTCTCGTCGACGTTAGCGTTCAGTATTTTCCCGCCTGTCTTGCGGGCGTAGGAGCTGTTAAAGAACACTTTACCTCTAAGGCTGAACCTATGTCTCTCAAGAGACGTACCATACATCGACTTATGGGCCGGGACGGAGACTACTACTGCTTCCTCCTCCACCCCCTTCACTACTCTCCTGGAAACTCTCCCCTCGTACTCGACGCTCGCGTCTATCCTGTACACCCAGTAGGGGTAGAAGCTTAACTCGTAGTTCTCAAGCCTTGCTAAGGCCGGTAAGTCGTTAGGTGTCTCGGGCTTTCTCAGCGCCCATTCCTTAAAGAACGAGTATACCTCGTTAATCGTGTAGTTAACTCTTCCCATGAGGTGCTTCTCTAAGGGCTTCCCCGTAATGGCGAACGTAGACCCGCAGTAAGGGCACGTAATTACCGTGTCACCCTCAGCGTAACTAACGGGAGCCCCACAGTACGGGCAGGCTATCTCGGGCACCCTTCTCACCTCCTCTCTTTAGCCTCCGCGAAAGCAGCTCTAGCCAGAGCTAAAGATACACCAGCACCCATTATCAGTACCATTAGGGCGGTACCCCCCTCTTCCCCACTCTTGATTATGTATTCCACTCCGAGAGCCGTCAACGCGGCGACTATCCAGGACCCAGCAAGGCGTAAAGCTCTCTCGATGGGCGATACCGGTAGCTCCATCCTTAACAGATCCCCATCTATACCGCTAATAGCCCCCGAAAATGCGGAGCCCTTTTTCTCGTAGGTTATAAACCAGTAAGGCGCTAAGACCAGCTTTGCGTCTCCCAGCTCGACGTCACACCTGAACTTGTAGAGGTAGGCCTCCTTCGCCCTCATAACTTTACTCATCGCGTGTCTCTTCGCCCTCTCAGCCATAATATCCTCGACGGAGTCCCTCACCATTTTCTCGGCCTCTTCCCTGCTGACTTCAGGGGCTAAGACGCGCGGCGCTATCCTTTTGGCAAGCGTTACCTCGAGGGAGACGGGAGGCCTCTTGTCGAGGTTATAGGCGACGTTAGTAGCCATCTCCTCGTCCCCGTAGAACTCCGTGTTCAGCCTGGCCGTGAGGGGGTAGGTAAGACTGGCTTCAAAAACTCCTTCAACATCCTTCTCCCTCCTAACCCTCCTCTTCTCCCGCTCTACCTCGTACACAACTCTGGCCCCGTACTCAACCCTAGCCTTAACTCTGAAAACCCAGTACGGCACAAACCGCAGAACGACCCCGGTGGGCTTCCCCCTGCCAGCAATCCTCAGGACGGTAGACACGGCCACGCTTTCATCAACAGGTTTCCACGTGTAGAGTTCAATTTTCTTCCCGAAGACGTCGCCCGCCCAGCCGCAGTACTTGCAAACGTATATTACGGCCTCAGGGTTTAGCTCCACAGGGGCCCCACAGCCCGGGCATCTGTAAGAGACCGCTACATCTAGGCCTTTAAGGGTATAACCGCGCTTCTCAAGCTCCTCCAGAACCCTACGCCTAAAAGTATCGCCGAAGAGCTCCCAGTAAGACATAGTAC
>CAZFWY010000064.1:0-8398 GCA_964522715.1 uncultured Thermofilaceae archaeon
AACGAACGGGGGTGTGGAAGACGTCGAGAAAAGTTGACGTGGTTAGGCTCCTAGGCAGATGTCTTTTTCTCTTTGAAGAAGCTAGGAGGTCGAGGGAGGCCTACACCGTTAGCGAGGTTTCAAGGAAGTTCTCCCGGGGTAGGGGTGAGGGGGCGGAGAGGGGTAGAAGATATCATCGCAGGGTGTTACAGCTAGACCCCTATTCGGCGGCTTACGAGGAGGTGTGGGCCTGTCCTTTACCCCTGGCCTGGCGTTTCAGGTTCGGCTGGCTATACGGCGTGGCGGATCAAGTAGTGTTCGTGGAGGGCGTGCCAGTCAAAGTAGTGGAGTATAAGAGTTACAGAGACGCTAGGAGGAGCGAGAAGGTTCAGGCCTCGCTGTACGGCCTCTTAATAATGCTCTGCTTCGCAACTAGGCCTGATGTCTACCTTTACGAGTACGACAGACTCAAACCTTTATCTAACTGGGAGGCTACTGCTCTAGTAGCTATTTCCAAATATTTCGTTGGGGAGGATGAGAGATAATGCTATGGGTTGATGACGAGAAAATAGCTGAGGCTTTAAGTGACTGGACAAGAGTTAAAATATTACTCCTCCTCAAAGACGAAAGCAACTTAACAACGTTAAAAATATCTGAGAAATTAGGCAAGCATAGGTCTACTATAAGTAGGCACTTAGGAAAGCTAGTAGAGGCAGGGTTGATAGAGAAGATTGAGACTAGGGAAGGCAATGTCTATGTCCTAACGAACAGGGGTCGAGAGATAGCCGTAAAGATAGCTGAAGGGTATGGTATGACGAAGATACCACGTGTGAAGCGAGTTGACTTTAAAGCGATTTTAAGTCTAGTACTTGGAGGAGCTGCATTGGGAGTACTTTTCTTACCCGTAAAAATACATGCCTTTACCCGTCTGTTAATTTTTATAGTGCTGGTCTTAGTGGTATTTTTCCTTAATAGGAAATCGAGGAAGAGTTCACCAAAATAGCACTTTGACCAGGTAGCTCAAGTAGAACAGCACGAATACTATAATGAACGCTCTTTCTTTAGACATGCCTTTGAATATCGTTAATGCCGCTGTTAAGAATCCCAGCGTAACAACTTGCAGGAATCGGAATAATATGAGTAGGAATAAGTATAGGTCTCCGCCTAGGGGTGACGATTCTGGCGATAGGACATGGTATATCAACGGGTATATCAGTATGGGTACTAACGCTATTAATGTCGCGACGAAGAATTCAGGCTTAAACCTCCTTAAACCAGTAACTTGACATAACCCTTCCAGTATTAACGTTATGAGCACCCAGCTGAGTAATATACGGAGGGTTAGCCACAACTCGACGGGTAGTTCAACGCCCTGAATGATTACTCTTCTGGAGGTTAAGGGGTGCTCTGAACACTCTAGAAGGAAAAGATCTATCTTACCGTATATAGCTGAAAGGCTAGCTAAGGCAAAAACTCCCAAGAGAATGATTATAGACGCAATCTTGTTCCCGTATATTGAAATAAAAAGGCCCTCGGGCAGGAGTATCGGCTTAAACACTCTATTGAAGACAACGTATATAGTGCTCTTGGGCTGTGTGACATGATTTATGCGGGAAGTTTCCTCCTTTAAAATCTCGTAGAGCATTCTTCCCTCTTCAGTCAGCATGTACCTCCTCTTCTCGTCTTTCGTTACGAAGTTCTTTAAACCGTCTAAATTATAGTACAGGTTACCCACGCTGATCTTGAGCGTTTTTCTCATCTCTGTAAAGGAAGCTACGCCGCGCTCTCCGAGGAAGAATATTATGTTGCGCTTAGTAGGGTTTCCTAATATCGAAAATATTACTTCTGAATCTATAGGTGAAGTACGTGAAGAGTTACTTTTGCTGTGGCTCTTCATAAATACGCCCTCCTTCACTGTAACGCTACAGGGTACATTTCACGCATTTCACTTAAGATATAAATATAATACGATGAGAGTAGAAAGCACTAACGCTGTATTTTGGGGAGACAAGATATGAATAAGAAGTATAGGGGCGCGGTTATACTCTTAATGAGTGGATTTTTAGTTATAGTTTATCTTCTATCCTTTTACAATGTGATAAGAGCTGTAATGCGTGATATGCCAGAAATAATATTATACTATGTAATTGTGCTTCTCCCCTTAGTCCTAGCAACAGTGATTTTCTTAGTATACACCATGTGGATCGGCTGGCGCGTACTTTCATCGAGAACTCCTTCTACGGAGAGCATGGAGGGATGATATTACTTGTCCTATCAGCTCTAACTCCCTGCTAAGCTCTCCTACTTTTAACGGAAGACCTTTAGGTTCGTAGTCTAAGACGAAATATCCCTGATACCCGACTTCTAACAATTTTTTAAGCACCTTATAGTAATTAATCGATTTACCCTTAAATAACGGGCGTATAGCCTTGTCGGCGTAGTTTACTGCCCTTATAATCCTTACCACTCTAAGGTTCTCCTCTATCAACCTAATTAGCCTGCCAGTTTCCATGGTATGGCCGGGAGATATGGTTAGCCAGAAAACTCCCCCTATATTGCTCAGGATTATCTCTTTAAGCTTGCCCACATAGCTCTCTTCCGCTCCTATACATAACCCCACTTTGTAGCACGAGAATATTCTGAAAAGGTCTTTAGTTATACTTGCGAAGTAACTAAGCCTCTCCGCTCCTAACGTAACTGTTACGTACTCAGAACCTAGCTCCTCCGCTATTATGACTGCTTTTTCGGCCAGGTCTACCTCTCTACCAAAGGCTACGGAGACTATTGGGAACCTAACTTTGTATTCAATTAAAGGATCCGTTATTTCGTCTACACCGAGTTCTTTTAAGACATTTCCCGGTAGCTCTACGAGTACGCCTACTCCTAGCTTCTCCAGGCTTGCAAGTTTTTCCGCGTCTTTCTCATCTCTATACACGAGGGATATTGCTACCTTCATCACTACCAGAAGATACTAATACTGGTATCTTATATCCCCCGCTACGTGTAATCGCTGCTTTCTACTATACGCACTACCTTAAGCATACGTGAAGACTATCCCCGTAGGTCTTTAAGTCTTGTTGAGATCAGTCTTTTTATAAGTAAGAAGAATGAAATATAGGGGGTTTAAGAGTGTCTTATAGCCTATTGGAGTTCGAGGACTTCAACCAATTACTAGGGTACATAGACGCCAGGATACAGGATCTCGAAAAAATACAGGCTATGCTGAGTAAGCGCTACGAGGAACTCAGTGTTAAGGCGGAGAGAATTAAGAGGCTTGAGGAGGCGCTCTCACAACTCGTAGGGAAGGAGGTTAAAAGCATTAGAGAAATAGACTTCATGGGGTTAAGGGTCGTGGTGGGCGCCCGCGTTGTAGATGAGCTGAACGTGATAGATGAGGTCTTGGCATCTGTTAACGATACTTTGACAGCTCTGAGAAAGGTAAGAGAGGTAATAGAACAATTATCTAGGACTGTGGCGGGCGAAGAAGGTAGCATAGGTTTTAAGTTGCTGGTGGAAACTGTAAATGGGATACCCGTAAGAATACTGTTGAAAGAGGCGTGAGAATGGGCCTGAAGGCCCTGGTCAACACTATAATAGTAGTGCTCCTTGTATGGCTAGCACTTTCCTCCTACGCCGTGAATTGTAAACCTAATTATATCTTCTCATATACGGAAATAGTGTTTAAAGATGCCGTTTGCCTGGTCCTCCCCCTAGCTGATACTGACAATACATATGTTTTAGCGTTTAAAAACGGGACAATCGCGCTTCTCAAAGGTTTAGAAGTTATCGGAAGAATTCGGCTTCCGGCAAAACCCCTGGCATATGATCATGTAAATGGAAAGATTTATCTACTCCTCGAAGATGGGTCTCTAGCTATTCTAAGTACCCCCTCTCTACAGGTAGAGAAGTTTCTACACGTAACGGAAAAGGACGAGGAGCCAGAATACCTAGCTGTTTCTCCAAGGGGTAACTATGGTGTTCTAGCTGTGAGGTACAAATATCAAGGTGCTCACGATGCTTCCCGTTTAGTTTTCTTCGACCTTAATAGTGGCGAGAGGATTCTCGTTAGAGATGTGGAGTCTGTTCCAATGCTTGTGAAGTTGTTCTATTTTAGGCGCGTTGGAGAGATCCTAATTCTCCAAACACTTGATACTTTTTGCGAGTTATGCGAGTATACCGATAATAAGATAGAAGCGTATAATATCTCTTCATTAAAACTCTTATACAGCAAGAAAATAGGGCTTTCATTCGTCGACGTAGAGGAGAGGAAGGGTTTAGTGGTACTGGTGCGAGCACTTAGAGAACGGGAGAAACATAAGCTCATAGTCTTAAACCTCTCCAATGGCGCTGTGAAAAGCGAATTTGAAATCGTAGAAAGACCCTCTGGAGCCCTAGTCAGGGGCGGAAGCGTACTTGTAACGACAACAGAACAAAGTATCGTGGCGTACAGTTATACTAATGGGAGGAAGATTGCCAAGCTAAAAATAGGTGAAAGTATAACGTTCGGTAAGATGGACAATTTAATCGTAGTCGGATCGCCTTACAGAGTATACGTAATAACACCAGCCCTTGACGTTTTATGGGTAAAGCGTATTGAATACTACGGAGTCCCTCGCCCGCCTATAGTAGCGTGCCACAAAGGTAATGGGTTGATAATTTATGCTGAGAGGCACGCGCTTCATCTAGAAGTTTATACTACGTCAATACTAAAGGTCTTCGTTGTGGACAAAGCAGGAAACCCTATCCCCGGAGCAAACGTGACGATTGTAGAGGAAGGTATACCTAAGGCCTCAACCATGACAAATAGTAGTGGCTACGCGACACTTACGGCGAAGCCTCACACGAGAATCAAAATCAGAGTTTCTAAGGAGGGCTACGCAACTAGAGAGGTCAGCGTGCTCCCCTCAAATCCTATAGAGAGGGTGAAGGTAGTGCTTTCGAGAGCCAAATACCTATCTAAACTCACAGTCATAGCGAAGTATAAAAATGAGCCTCTTAGAGAAGTTTTAGTCTACCTAAAGGATTCTGAAACTGGGGTTATAGTGGAGTCTGACGTGACGGACGATGAAGGGAAGTGCCTGTTTGAGGGCTTAGCTCCAGGTATGTATATCCTAGAAGCTATAAAGCCTGGCTTCAAGTTGCTAGTTGAGAACGTATCGATAGATGGAGTTTCAAGTGTAGAATTAGTGCTAAACTTCGAGCTTGAACTCTATAATTTTTCAGTTAAGGTCTTGGGCGTAGAGGCCAAATACAACTTGACAGTCATAGATGAGAACTACAATATCGTGTGGAGAGGAGCAGTCCCAGTAAACGCTTCGACTTATATAGGTAGCTTGAAGCCGGGTCTCTATAAAGTGTCTGGAGAGGGGCTTTGCGGGTCGAATACGACAAGGGTAATGCTGGATAGAAACGTCGTTTTTCAGTTAAACGTAAGATCAGACGTATACTGCCTTAAAAGGGAGGGGTTAGTCGTTGATGAGAATATGCTAAAGGAAATAGTAGATGAAATATGCCGCAATACCCTGTACTGCAACAATAGCGTTAACGTTTACTTGGGTGATGCGAGTTTTTCATCGTTTAACGAAACGGGAGATGTACTAGAATTATCTCATAGGAATAGGGTATTCGTTGTAGCTTTCTTTTACACTAAATGCTGGGGCTGTGAAAAGGTAATTCCACTGCTTAAAGAACTAGAGAGCAAATATCCCGCTGTAAAGGCGGCAATGGTGACTATCTACTCAACGGATACCTATGACGATATTGTCAGGTACATAAAGGAGCATAACGTCACGGTCCCAGTATACCGAGACGTCGGGGGTATTCACGAGAGGCTGGGAATCAAAGTAGTGCCCAGCGTGATCGCGGCGTATAAAGGTAAAGTATTAGTGCTCGGAATAGGCATTAAGAGCGAGGAAGGTATAGGTACTAGTATAAGTTTTGAATGGGTTAGTGGAGGGTTAAGTTTGATAGACCTCCTGGACGCTCTGCCGACGGTGAGCTTAGCTTTAGGATTAACCTTATACGTAGTGGCTTGCATTATCCTCCTGCTTGGTAGGAGGGGTGAGGAGGTATGAAGAGAAAATGGCTTTCCCTACTAATACTATTGATATTCCTCCTCTCAGCTGTGGCCACTATATTCCTAATAAAGATGCCTTAGCGAAAAGTAACAACGACTTCCTCCGCAGAGCTTTTATTTTCCTCTTGTATTATGTTAAGAGAGGTTAGTGGTATGGGTGGGAAGAAAAAGCCCACGCTTTCACAGTTAGAGAAGAGAATGCGCAGAGCTCAGAAGGAGAAGAGGGAGAAAAAACCTGAAATGAAAATCGCGGCGTCAGGCGCGCTTACGAGCGCGTCTATGGATCAGATAAGGAAGGAAGTGGTTAAAATGCCCTACATAACGCCTTACCTTCTAGCCAACAAGTTTGGCCTTAAAATTAGTAGAGCTAGGAACATACTCCGAACGTTGGAGAGCGAAGGCCTTATACGGGCATACGATTACAATAGGCGCGTACCAATATACGTGCCAGCTAAAGAACGTCCGAAAGGTAGCTCTTAGGTTTGATTCTGGGCATTTTTTCGGTTGCGTTGATAACTCCCAAAGGTTTTCTCTCTATATAGCCTAGCTTTAGGAGTTCTCTTATTACCTCTCTCGGGTTTTTCACCCCCATTCTCTTCAAATCTTCAATGAATCTAATCTCGCCAACACTCCAGTACTCAGATAGGTAGGTGATAGCTTTTATAACGTCATCGCTTAGTGGCGGTAGGTGAACTTTTTCGGCTTTTTCTCCCTCTATCAGTCTCTCTTTCTCTACGCTTCCTTCCTCCTTGCGGCTACTGGGTTCTTCAGGAGCCACCTTGAAAAACTCTGTGATCGGCGCCCCCCTCCTCCTTTCTTTCCTCCTCTTTTTCCTCTTAACAGCTCTTCCTCGTTTAGGAGGCGCTTTCTTCTCTTCGACTATTAAGTAGGTTAGGGGCTTTTCCCGGGGCTTAGACTTCTGTTCTTCGACGGTTTCTTTAAGGTGTATTTCGCGTGGTATTGTGAGGTTTAGGTCTTTATCAAGTACAACTTCGCCCACGATCTCTACGTCCAGTTCGTCTATGGCGTCCTTGACAAGTAAGGTAAGCACTACGTCGCCTACGTTCTTACTTGATGCCCATGAAATAATTTCAGAGGCTTTAAGAGTTCCTTTGCTAAGTATCAGACCTTTAAGTTCGTCTAGCAGAGCGTCGTACTCATTAGAGGCCATAGCTTATACCCTATCGCTAAGGGCTGATTGTTTAGCTGGCTCTAGCTTTATAAGTCCTCTGCTGATCAGCATGGAAAGGAAGGTTAGTAGGGAAGTTTCAGCTTCCTTCCAGTGAAGGTCGTATTTCTCCGCGAGTTTCTCTATTAGCCTTTCCACGGTTATTCCGCGCTCAATTTGCTCCCAGACAAAAGTACCTACCTCATCGAGCATTATCTTCTTCTCTTTGGGGAGTTTAACCAGCCCGCTCATTAAGCTCTTATCTTTCCTGTCAAGCTTTACCTTAATTACTACCTCCCCTCTCTCATTATACTCCCACTCTATGCCCTCAGCTTTCACGATACGGCTTCTCAATATTACTTCCTTCGGTACTTTCCATTTAACTTTATCTTTTGGTTTAAATAACGGCATGAAATACCCCATATATCCTTTAGCGCTACTGGTTTATAGTAATTTCTATACTTTCTCTACTTTAGCGTAGCAGTCATGTTAAACTCCACCTAGAGTTCTTCTATGAAGGCTATCAGCAGCGCTACTACGATAAGCATAACTATAAGTCCAATAATAATGGTTAAAAGGCTGCTCATATAATCTCCTACATGTCTAATATATGCTTCCGGGTCAAAAGTCCCTAACAAGGAGTTATTTAACAGCAATGCCTTAAGATCCTCTGTTAACATAGCAGAGAAATTATACGCATAATTAGACGCCCACTGGACAGCTTTCTCGAGAAGTCTCTCCTCTGAGACGGCGAGAAGAGCCAGAGCTATGATTAATAAAGCTATAATTCTCCTCATTTCCTTCCCTCTTAACTGCTAAGAAAACCTTAAAAACGCGTCCAAAGATACGTTTACAGGGCTTTCCCCAAAGAAATACAACTTCGAAGGCCTTTCTCTAATATTTGCTTGACAAAATTCGATAAATATTTTAACTTTAGCTCTTATAGCTGATGTGCCTAAATCACACACCTGCTTTAGCACATGCGTGATAAGGGCGTGTTAACGCTTAAACTCAGCGACTACGAAATAGTAGAACTCATACGCAGACACAGATGGCCGAACGGCGTGAAATGCCCATACTGCGCCTCGCCGAGAGTCTGCAAGAATGACAAAGCGCCGCACAGACCATACCTACAACGCTACATATGCAAAAACTGCGGTAAACAGTTTAACTAC
>CAZFWY010000065.1:0-8293 GCA_964522715.1 uncultured Thermofilaceae archaeon
TCTATACTCCCTATCTTGTCAAGCACTCTGGCTAGCTCGTCCCTATTGCTGACCCTGACCTTAGTTATCGTGTAATACTCCCCCGTGACGTCGTATATCTCGTAGATCTCTGGCATCTTTTTCAGCTCTTCAAGCACCCTCTCGTACTTCTGGGGCACGGCCGTTATAGCCACTATAGCCAGCACCTTCTTACCGACCTTCTCGGGGTCAACGATTGCCTGGAACCTCTTTATAACGCCGAACTTCATCAACTTCTTAATCCTCAAGTGAACTGTCGCCTCGCTGACGCCCAGCATCTCCGATATCTTAGAGTAGGGCGTCTTAGCGTTGTCCTGCAGGATTTCCAGGAGCTTCTTATCTATACGGTCTAACTTTACAGACAACAACCACCACCTAAATATTATTCAGTAAATAAAACGATATAATGTATTATATTTTTAGCTGTCACAGCGTGCAAGTCAAACCCTCTTAGACTGCAAGAAAAGAGACAGACACGGCTTGAATCCCGCTACGTTCGCTTTATTAAGCTGAGCACGCTATTTCTCCTAGTAGCTAGAAAAAAGTGGTGGAGATGGCTAAGCGGAGAAAAGAGCAGAAAGCAGGAGGAGAGGTTGACATACTGTCCTTCTTCCCAGCTAAGGAGGAGAAAAAACCCGAGGAGACTGGCGAAACCCCTGTAGAGAGGGAGGAGAAACCTCCACCGAGGGAAGTCGTTGCTAGGGACGTTAAGAGCGAAGTTCTAGAGTATATCTCCTCTAGGGGGATGGTTCCGAAGTCGGACATGTGGGCGTGGGCTAAGTCGAGAGGTATCAAGCCAGCTGAACTCTACAGGGCGCTTAGGGACTTAGAAAAGGAGGGTTTAATAAGGAGGGTATTCGACCCAGAGAGGGAGGAACTGGCGTATAATATGAAGGCTTGATTCGAACAGGTGGTTTAAGTGGAGGGAGACAAAAGCAAGCTTTACGATTACGAGTGGCTACTGAACAGGGCGTACGAGTCCCTCCCTAAGAGGCCCGTTCAGAGGAGGGAGAGATTCGTAGTGCCTAAGCCGGAAATTGTGATTAGTGGGCGTAGGACGTTTATCACGAATTTCAAGCAGATATGTGACGTTATAAATAGGGACCCAAGGCTGGTGCTAAGGTTCCTACTCAAGGAGATAGGTGCCCCCGGGGAGATCAAAGAGAACTACGCTGTGATACAGGGCGAGATTAAAATCCGCGTCATAAACTCCCTTATAGACCGCTTCGTCAGGGACTACGTTATATGCCCTATATGTAAGAGCCCGGACACTATTTTAATCAAGGAGAGAAAGGCAATGTTCATAAAGTGCATGGCCTGCGGAGCGATATCAGCTACTAGGCCCTTCTAACCTACTAACGCGTAGGGGCAGGTTCGGCATCTATTCCCTGCTCCTTTAAGACCTCGGAGAAGTGCTTGGTAAACCCGAAAACTGTATATACCTTCTCGGCTCCACTTTCGATACAGTATAACAGTAGTTGTTCGAAGTCTGCGTGGCTAGAAATGGGTATACCACGGCTCCATTTCACAGCCCACCCCGTACACGGGAATTGTCTCTGCCTCCTGGACTCGCTTAGCTTGGTAATGTGGGGAGCAGACAGTGAGTTCTTACCCTCAGCTATGACGTACGAGCCCAGTATTATTCCGTACTTCTCGTATAGCCTGTTAAACCTGCCGATTGAGGGTTGTACTACTGGGGTGGCCAGACCGGAGAGCGAGATTATAGCTGTCAACTCCTGGGAAACACCTAGTTGCCTGGCGCCGAAAAATATTGGCCTCCCTTCCTCAAGTTTTTCCTTCATTATGCTTAACAACTCCCTATAGAGGGCTGGTCTGGGAGGGAAGCGGTAGTCGGGCCTGCCATACGTGGTCTCTATTATCAGTACGTCCGTTTTTAACACCTTCGCGGGGGAAAGAATGATCCTCTGTTCGAGGTTTATGTCGCCTGTGTAAACTACTGTTTCGCGGCCATGTATAGCGAACTGGAGACTTCCGATTACGTGGCCGGAGTTGTATGCTTCCACAGTTAACCCATTTATTTCGATGCTTTCCCCGTCCTCCAAAACGTACACGTTACTAAGCCTACGGCTGGGGTCTATGATGTCTAGCGTGGCCTTACTCATGATCTTAGGCGTCCTGGGTATATCTAGGAGGGCTCTTAGGTTGTAATGATCTTGATGCGCGTGGGATACTAGCACTAAGTCGGCTCTCTCCTTTAACCTACTCCTAGGGTCGGCTACTACGATCTTACCATCTATTTCTATGTACACGCCTCCCCTGTAACGGACTTTAACCACGTAGCTGCACCGCTAAGCCACTTCGTAGCGTTCGTCCACCTTACGAAGCTTACCCTCCTCTATTAACTTCTCCAGAGCCAGCCTGTAGTAGTGCTCCCCCACGTCTATCCCGTACCACTCTTTAAACGCTGAGACGAGTTCTTCGTAAGTCCAAGAGATTTTGCCTTCCTTCTCCTTAGCCTCACCTGTTATCTTCTCGAAGAAGTTAATGGTGTCTTCCAGCCTGGTCCACGGGTACTGGTACCAAATCCACTCCTTAACCTCATCCACGTAGAAGTCGGGCTTAATCTTAGCGACGGGGGAGATCCACTGCATAGTAGCTACCTTAATCTCCGCGGGTCTCCAGTTATCCTTAATGAACTCTTTAGCTACGATTATAGAGTCGCCCGTATCGCATATGTCGTCCACTATCAGTACCTTCTTGCCCTCCATGTTTAAAGAGTAGGGGTATTTGACGTGCGCCTTAGCGGTTATCTCGGCTGCCCTACCCCAGTGTAAGACTTGTATGCTGACTAGGTCGTGTATGTCTAAAAAGTCGCAGAGAAGCCTGGCTGGGACATAGCCGCCCCTAGCGATAGCGACTACGAGGTCAGGCCTCCACCCCGACCTCTTTATCTCCTCGGCGAGCTTCCTGCACCACTCGACGACCTCCTTCCAAGAAACCAGTTTACAGTTTACTTTAGGCATCGAGACACCGATGGATTATCCCGTGGGTAGAATAAATCTTTGACTTTACAGGATATCTTACGATTCCTCCTCCCTCAGCTTAAGATATACAGCATAGAGGAGCTAAAAGACGGCTGGAGATAAAAGGCTAAGACCAACTAGCAGAGGTTTTTACCGGATCATAGAGAAAAAGACATGAAAAGGAGCGGGCGAGCACTAATATACTGCAGCTAAAAGAGGAAGTAATGTTAAATACGGTTAATAACGGCTTAAAAGGAACGGTCGGGCGGCCCCCGTCTTAGATCTCTAAGTTTCAAAAATCTCTTAGGTGTGTCTTCGGGCAGGGCGGACTTGAATCTCAACGCTTGTTAAACCAAGCTTTTTGTAGCAGCGTGGACACTTGAGGTTTCTAGATCTCTTCTTAATTACATTTTCAATACTTATAGGGCTATTACCCTTGTAAAGCACCATAGAGCACCTATTACACTTAACGACGATCAACGCTATACACCTCGGGATTTCTCTCCCATGCATACTATAAAATGTAACGCTTGTAATAAATTGGCGAAAATTCTATGGAAAGTTAGAAGGGCTCACTTATATATATGTTGTCTTTTATCCTCAGTACCTTAACCCTGAGCCCACGCCCCACGGGAGGAGGGCCTTCCACGCCCACTATCGTCATTATTCTATTCCGCCCGACTGCTAGCCATTGACCAGCGTGCCACCCCGGCCCTACGACCCGCACCCTAGTTACCTCGTGTAGCTTGTACTGATAGGGTACTTTCTTCGCCTTGCGTATCCCGAAATCTTCAGGAGAGAGTATCAGTTTCACGCCGTACTCGTCCTCCCACTTCCTCAGGGCTTCGTAGAACTCGCGCCAGCTCTGCGGTTTAACACCTTTCGGCTTCCTCCCGTACTTGTGCGCCTCGTACTTCTGTATACCTAGTGGTGGCCACTTCTTGCCAGCCCCTATCTCCAGGGCGAACTCTATTATCCTGGGTATTTCGGAGTCGTTGAGCCCAGGGACCCAGACAGGCGTTATAATGAGGTCCGTTTCCAGAGAAGAAGCCACGTAGCGGGCAATGTCTAATACCTTGCTGACATTGAACCAGGGGGCCCCGGCCAGCTTCTTGGCGAGTTCCGGGTTTAGGCTGTCTATTGAGAGATTCAACCTGTCGAGACCTGCGTCGCATAGCTTGGTCGCTAAGTCCTCTGTTAAAAGTGCCCCGTGAGTCTCTAGGGAGACCACTGACGCCTCCCTTTTAAGCTTTGCAACTAACTCCACTATGCGGGGATACGTCAAGGGATCTCCAGCGGAGTCTATATGCGCCTGTACTCTAACCCCTTTAAATGCCGAGACCTGCTTAAACCAGGAGACTAAGTGATCTAAGTCGACAATATACTCAGTCATCCTAGTTCTGGAGGCTGGCCCCGCATCAACCGAGCAGAAAATGCACGAGAGAGGACATAGAGAGGTGGGCCTAACCTGTAGGAGGTTTAGACCTCTGTCTATAAGACCGAAGGCTATGTGACCAATAAGGGGTAAAGATTTACCTACGCGGAAGAGGGAACGCCTTAGTCGAAGATGCTCCACTCTTCTTCCTCCTCTTCCTCTTCGGGAGCCCCTCCCCTCAGTAGGTTTATCCTCTCCTTTATCTTACTGAGTATGCCCTCCCTCTCCCAGTACTCCTCGTACCTCCTGGCATAGTAAGGCCTTGTCTCGCTTAACATCTCGCTCAGCTCTCTCTGATAGACAACTCTCCTATATAGGAAAACCGCTGCAAGAAGGCCTCCAACAGCTGAGAATATGAGCGCTCCTAGCTCCATCATTGAGAGAGGGAAGCCTGGAATTAGGAGAACGACGTCCATGACGATGCTCTTCTGGTATGTGACCTTGCCAGCCTCGAAGATTAGGGATACGGCGTCAGAAGTAAACCTGGAGTAACTAGCTCTTATCTCGGCGTCCAGAACGTTAGGTGTGCATCCGGGTAGCGGGACGTATGGGAATAACGCGTAACCATCGCTATCCGTCTTCGCTGTAAATACTACCGTTGTCCCATTCTCTAGCTCAAGGGTTAAGTTGACTCTCGCTCCCCGTATTGGTCTGTCGAACCATCCCCTGACTTGTACTTTTAACCTTCCGACATGTGTTTTTATCTTTAAAGTTTCGCCCTTTAATTCTTTAGGATCAAACGTCACCCCGCCTCCGGTTATTTCGAAACCGCGCCAGTAGACTCTTACCTTATAATCGTAACCTCCTAGAAGGTATCGGAGTTCTACTTCCTTCTCAGACTTGACCTTGTAAAGTTTAGTCGTTCCGTTATGGAGCGTCGCGTTCAGGATAATGTTACTCATATGAGCCCCAGTACTGCTTAAGACTTCAACTGCTACGTGCTTGAAGTACAAGATGTATTCATTTAGGCCCCTACCTGCATTTACGGAGTCGCTTATTAAAGTCTTCCCGCCCCACGTAACCTCTATTGAGTACTGTTTGTCCGTAGGTAAGAGCCCTAAGTCCAGCTTGATGTCAGAACGCTTGAATAGAGTGTTGTTTAACGTGTAATTTGCCAACACTATGTTAGCATACTTTACCACTATGTTTAGGCCGGGCGGAAGGCCCGCGCCTCCCTCGTCGACTACTTTTACCGTTACTTGCCGCGCGTTAACCTGCACTCTTATCGACCAAGTGTCTCCGTAAACTTCCTTTGGAGATGACTCAGTGACTGGGATTATCCCCCGGGTTGGGACTTCATTAAGAACTAAGCTGTACGAGTACTGGCCGAGTTCTGCGTCACTTATCTCCACAGACCCGTCGTCGCTGAGCGTTAACGTGAAAGTCTCTCCTTCAGGCGTGGTAATATTTACCTTGAGCCCCCCGGGCAAGCTGTATCCATCATCGTCTACGAACGTAAATCTCAGAAACGATATTATCCCTACCCTAAGCGTAAGCGGGCTCTTCGTCTTATCATCTATTTTCAGGGTTTCCTCAAGCTTCAAGTCTCCCTTGATATAGACCTTGATGATGTAGGTGCCATAAGGTATGACACTGAGTTCTATCTCATTCGTATTGGAGAGCGTTACCTCCTTAATCTTCTTATTAGTCCCGGAAACCTTGTAGTATATGTAGACGTCGTAGTCTCCTCCTACCAGAGGGACACCGCTCATTTTGTAGAATGAAATCGTAATGCTGTGGCGTAGGGGCAGCTGAACGATCACTGTCATCGACTTACCGCTAGCCTCAAAGCTTTTACCCCCTATAGGGGTCAAATCCAGCTGCATAGACCCTCCTACGATAGGGACCGTCACCTTTACACTACTCACGGTATACGAGTCGAAGGGGAGAAGTATTGAGTCTCCACTAGTCACACTACCTATATTCGCCAATTTAATGCTCGCATCCTCAACTAGCTCGTTTTCGTCATCTACAGCTTTAAGAGTAACCTTAGTTACGTTGCAGAAAGCGTGAAGAGTAACCGTATTATTCTCTATTCTGACACTCTTTTGGTATACTTTTACGTTGCGCCAGTAAATCTCAACCGTGTAATTACCATCAGATATATTTGTAAGATGGAGTGATGTCCACGTTTCGCTTATATGAGTACCATTAGGGAATATCACTTTAATAGTCGGGTACGTATTGTCTTCTCGAAGAGTACTCCCCGAAGCGGTATAAGCGTATACTGTCAGGTTACCTCCAGGAGATGCGAAGGCTTTATCCACTAGAGTATAAGATATCACCATTAAACTAGTTATAGCTATTATAACTAGCACAATCCTGACAAGCCTTAGTTTCTCCTCCACAAACATTCCCATGTGAAAACCACTTCAGACATGTAAAACATTTACCCTTAGCCAGAAAGTGGAAGGGACGCAAAAGCTACGTTAGAGTCCGCTCCTCAACGAGCTTGACAGCTATGTCGTAAACCTTCTCCCTCTTCTCATTGTGGTTCTTAAGCCAGGAAGATATTATCTTCCAGGCCCTGGCCTTGCACTCCCCGCAGAGAATCTCCCCGTTCTTACACTCGTAGTACCACTCTCTGAGCTTAGCGTCATCCTCTAAGAAATGCATGGATAGAAGTTCCACGAAAATCGTACAAATCTCCGGTATGCCACCCAGCTTCCTCTGCTCCTCAGCCGTTGCGCGGCCGCCAGTAAACGCAGCCATTACCTTCTTACGGGCTGAGGGAAGGGGATCCGTCAGGTAGAGGATACCCATAGGGTTTCTCTTCGACATCTTCGCCTCCCCTGTCAAGTCTCTTATCAACTTGTGGTATGTCGCCGAGGGTAGTATAAAGCCGAACTCGGCCCTGTACTTCCTCGCCAAGTCCCTCGTCAATCTGATGTGGGGGTCTTGGTCGGCCCCCACGGGGACTATCGTAGGTTTAGGCCCGCCGTGCTCGGGGAGCTGGGGGAGAAGTATGTCGCCCGCTTGTACTAAGGCCGAATAGTAGAGCCCGAAGGGCTTGTCCCCGTATATGGCCTCAAGAGTATTATAAGTAACCGCTCTCGAGAAGAGGAAGGAAAGCCTAAGGACGTTTATCTCCTCAGACTGTCTGTACACGTAGACCTTCCTAGGGTCTAAACCCAGGGCGAGGAGGTCTGCCAAGTTGCTGATCGCTATCTCCTTACTCTTAGAAAGGGGGAGCTTGTTGTCCGCGTAGGCCTCTAAGTCAGCTATGGAGAAGAAACCCCTAGCCTTAGGGGAGAGGTTGACGAAGTATATGAACTCCTCAGCCGTTATCTTAGACCCCAAGTGGTAGTCCCCGCTCGGCTTTATACCGGTCATAACCGCGTACTCCCACCCCTCCTCAATAGCCTTAACTATAACCTCTAAGTCTCTATGCCCAAAGACAAAGCCCCTCCTGATCAACCTGTGAACGTAGGGGAACTTCCCCATCAATTCTTTGGTGAGCGGCTGTATGCCGAACTCCTTCATCAACCTGTCGTAGTCCTTGATGTACGAGGCACCCCACGGGTCTATCCTGAACTCCTCGCCCACCAGCAACACCCCACACGTAACTGAAAGAAGAGAGGTATAAGGCTAGCTCCACTAAAAGTTACATTTCCAGTAACTACTCCACAGAAGTGTACAGAAACTCATTAAAAACTGCGCCGAGGACTGGTTACGCGTATTCCCGCCACGTGTATCCGCACCTAGTACACCTGTAAAACCTTGTCGAGGGCTCGTCGGCGCTACGGGTCTGCAGCATCCACCAGTAAGCCTCGTTATTACCGCATTTGGGGCACTGAACGGATATAATTGGTAGGTTAGACCTCTCAGCTAAGTCCTTCTCGGAGAGCACTAGTAT
>CAZFWY010000066.1:0-8267 GCA_964522715.1 uncultured Thermofilaceae archaeon
ACCAGGGCGGCCCACAGCACTGACATAGATATCCCCGCTAATCTTGTATATCATAAATATAAATATTTCGTTAGAAATGAAGCCATCTTGTGGGGAATGCGAAATTAGTAATAAAATGTTTATCCTCCTAGATTACGGCTGAGTCTATAACCATAGAAATGTGAGTTCAATTTTCAGGTAATTTCGCCTTTAAGAAATACTATATCGAAAGTTTAGCGCTGACTGGCATATCTCGTATATTTACACCAGTCAGTCTAATATGTAAAAACACTTAACCAGTAATGAGCGTTACCCCATAAACTCCTATATATACTATGTTATAGTGATCCGTGACGATAAAGAATGAATATTGCCATGTTTCTTCTAAAAATTTCTCCTATTTTAATTTTATTCTCTATCTATAATCTTTTTTTACGTGTAATTTTTTATAAATGGATACATGTTATAAAGTTGAAGAGCTTTGATTATAGCCTTCTAAAGAACATTTGATCATATAAACTTTTCCGGAAAATTATATAAGGTATTGTAATATTTCTTTTATGTCCCCCCTGCGGGGGTGATCCGAGTGGCTGGTACGACAGCTAAAATTATTGGTATAGCCATTATTGCTCTCTTGATAGGTGTCGCGATCGGGTACCTCATTAAGCCTACGGCGCCTCCGGCGCCCCCGACTGGAGTACCTGAGGAGGAGTATAACCGTGTTGTTAAGGAGAATGAGGAGTTAAAGGCTCAGATTGAAAGTTTGAAGAGTCAGATATCGGAGCTTGAGAGTAAGTTGAAGAAGCCCTTCGAGGGCGTGAAGATTACAGTCCTCGTTCACTCCGGGCATCAGGCTAACCCGTGGAAGGAGTATGCCGATGATATTAAGGAGCTATATGGTATAGAGCTTGAGATAGTTGAGTCCCCACCAGAGGAAATATACACGAAGGCCCTGCTGGGTATAAGAGAGAAGCCCGCCAAGTACGACATTATACAGTTTAACAGCGCCTTTATAGCCGAGCTAGCCCCCTACCTAGAGCCCCTAGACGAATACATTAAGAAGCCCGGTGAGGGAGGAGTCGCCTGGGGAGACATACTGCCAGCATTTAGGGCCTACCAGAACATGTGGGCTGGCAAGATATACTCTCTGACACTCGACGGCGACATATTCTTCCTCTACTACAGGAAGGACCTGTTCGAGTGCCCAACCGAGAAGGAGGCCTTCAAGGCCAAGTACGGCTACGACCTAAGGCCGCCCAGGACTTGGAAGGAATTCCTAGACATAGCCGAGTTTTTCACCAGGAAGAAGGGTGAGACTCTCTGCGGCCAGCCGTTACAGAGAGACTTCTACGGCGCAGCCTTCCAGCTGAAGAAACCCAGGATATTCTACTGGTACCTGTTCGTCTACTGGCCTCACGTAGCTGCAGCTACAGGTGGAAACCCACACTACTTCGATCCGCAAACGATGAAGCCCTTAATTAATAGCGAGGGAGCTGTTGAGGCCCTCGAAACTCTGAAGAAAGCCCTAGATTACATGCCACCTGGAGTCCTGGCCTGGGAGTGGGACGAGTGCTTCACCGCCTTTATGAAGGAGGGTTATGTCGCTATGACTATACACTGGCCCGACGAGGGTAAGAGAGCGCCTGAGCTGGCACCACTACCGATACCCAACCCGCCCACTCCTGAGCTAGGCGTAGCTCTGCCTCCAGGTGTCGAGAAGGATGGCGTGCTCTACCAGTACACTATGATTGACGCTGCCTGGGTCGCTGGTATAGCTAAGAACAGTAAGAACAAGGAGGCTGCCTGGGCTGTCCTGAGCTTCATGTGTAGCCCAGAGCATGACCTGGAGAGGGTTATGGCCCCGACTGACTACATGCCTGACACTGGCCACGACCCATACAGGTTCTCCCACATATACTCCGCTAGGTTCCTAGCCCTTAAGCCGCACTTCGCCATCATGACTAAGGCTTACGAGGAGGCTGCTACTCACGGATTCCCGCTGCTCAAGATACCCGGAGCCTACGAGTACTTAGAGTCCCTAGCCACCCACGTGCACGCCTACCTATCCGGAGAGATACCCGACGCTAAGACGGCTCTGGACAAGGTTGCTGATGACTGGGATAAGATAACTGAGAGCTTTGGTATTGAGAAACAGAAGGAAGCCTACTTAGCTATGTGGGGCCTAGGTGGTTAGGGTTGTTGAAAAAGAAAATATCAACATTTTTTTTCATCCTACCGGCCGTTCTCATACTCATTCTAGTAGTCATATTCCCCCTCGTATATAGCATCTACGTCAGCCTCTTAGACTATGACTTACGCCGCATAGAGGTTCACTTCATAGGTCTGAAAAATTACATGGAGGCTTTCAGAGATGAGCGATTCATAAACTCACTTGTCCGCACCTTCCAGCTGATGTCCATAGCCCTGCCGATACAGATATCCCTTGGTCTCTTCCTAGCGCTACTATTGTACTACCACCTGGGCAGAGTTAGGAAGTACATAATACTCATACTGTCCCTACCCCCCATGATATCGCCAGTAGTTATAGGTTACATGGGTAGGCTGATATTCCACCCTGGGGCTAGCCCCGTGAACTACCTCTTCGAGGTTATGGGGCTGGGTATAAAGCCTCAGTGGCACGCCTCCGCCCACACCTCCCTCCTAACGATAGCGCTGGTGGACTCCTGGCAGTGGACTCCCTTTGTCATGCTGCTGTTCCTCTCGGGTTTGTTCGCGCTGCCTAAGGAGATCCTTGAGAGCGCTAGGGTTGACGGGGCTACTATCTGGAAGGAGATAAGGTACATTGTCCTGCCACTTCTGAAACCCGTGGCGGTCGTAGCTATACTATTCAGGGCTCTGGACATGTTGAGGATATTCGACACCGTCTACATATTGACGTACGGAGGGCCGGGTACTAGCAGCGAGGTCGTATCCTTCTACGCGTACGTCACTGGCTTCAACTACTGGAAGATTGGGTACGGAGCCGCCCTGAGCTGGATACTGGCCATAATACTGAGCATACTGGTTACCCTCTACCTGAAGTACGTTATGAAGACATTCTAGGGGGTGGCTGGAGTGAGGAAGATAGTTACTAAAGTTCTGGTGGGAATCGTAGCTATAATAGTACTGGCAATCACCCTCTTCCCCATTTATTGGCTGGTACTAACGTCGATAGCCCCCGGAGAAGTCGTAATGACCTACCCGCCCCACTTCATACCGACTACGTTCACCTGGGAGTGGTGGGACTACGCCCTGAAAGCCATAGAGCAACCCCTAATAAACAGCCTAATAATCTCGGGTAGCGTCGCCATAATTTCCTCCGTCACGGGCCTACTAGCTGGCTACGGATTCGCGAGATTCAGGAGACCCGATGACAGCATACTCTTCTGGATACTGTCGATAAGGTTCATGCCAGCAATAGTCGCTATAATCCCATACTACCTGTTATTCAGCCACTTCAACCTGCTCGACACCCACATAGCCGTAATAATACCCCACCTAAGCATAGGGATACCCTTCGCGGTCTGGATGATGAGGGGGATAATACTCTCCGTGCCCAGAGACCTGGAGGACGCGGCCATGGTGGACGGATGCTCCCGCCTCTCCGCCGTCATAAGAATAGTGTTCCCCCTGGCCCTGCCGGGCTTCCTAATAACCATGCTGTTCACCTTCATATGGTCTTGGAGCGAGTTCATGTACGCCTTAGTCCTGACAGACGTGAAAGCCAGGGTACTAACCGTGACCATCGCGGGCATGAGAGAGGCACACGGGTTAATGTGGGGCGCAGTCTCAGCCGCAGCCCTGGTAGCCACGTTCCCGATACTACTCCTAGCCGCATTACTACAGAAGTACCTGATATCAGGGCTAGCGTTCTACGGAATGAAAGGATAGACACCCTCTTTCCTTTCTTTTTATGTTCTAAACTGGCTCTACTAAACTCCTAAGAGCTTCAACAGAGTCCATAGTTACAGCCGAGTGGTTCCGCGTAGGGCCTTTAAACCGGGAAACAGAAGTAAACTTATTTTCCTTTTATTGCTTTATTATAACCGGCTGGTTTAGGACGTTTGAGTAAGAGATGAGCAAAATGAAGGAATTAAAGGAGAAAACTATAGAGAAGCTCATGGAGTTAGGGCTAAGCCAGAACGAGGCTAAGGCATACATAACGCTCGTAGAGTTGGGAGTATCTTCACCCCTAGATATAGCTGCGGCCTCGGGAATCCCCGTATCGAAGATCTACTACGTATTGTCTGAGTTAGAGAAGAAGGGATTAATAGAGATGCATCAAAGCAAGCCTAAACTATACAGAGCGATCGACCCCTCGCGGGCTCTCGAAATCTTAACGGAGAAGTACATCGAAGCAAAGAAGGAAGCTCTAAAATTAATAGAGATGCTCTCGGTGGGAGGGAGGAAAGTCGATACTAAGACCCTGTGGATAGTTAGGGGGAGGAAGAACATTATAAACAGGATTAAATACCTCATCAAGAACGCCAACGAGTCATTAATAGCGGCCTCAACAGACAACGTCCTCTTACTACTCGCCAAAGACATACAGCGAGCTATAAGTAGAGGAGTAAACGTAACGTTAGTTGCCTATAAGACGCGCGATGAAGCCACCAGCCTACTCGTTAAAAGGTTCAAACGGGAAGCCATGCTAAGGATAAGGCCCGTAATGGCCCCCTCAGTATTCATAGCTGACGACAGCATAGGCATAGTCTACATCACCAAGCTCTTGTACAGAGCTCCGGACAGGAGAGTTGAAACGGCGCTACTAGTAGAGGACGAGGAGTACCTACCCATATTCAGCACTTACTTCCGGTTCTTCCTATGGTACCCCAGCAAGCTCGTCACGTCGCCAGAGGAATTCCTAGTAAGACCACGGACGTACCGAGTATACTACCGAGCCGTGGAGGATGCCCGCTATTTGTTATCTACAGGGATAAGGCTAAAAGCGGAGGTGGAGGGCTGGCTCATAAGCGGCGGTAAGAGAGAAAAAGTAACGCTTAAGGGGGAAGTAGTTAATACTTATATATCGCCTGACAAAACCATATACAACTTAACTCTAGTTACAAATGAAGGTAGGAAGTATCTCCTTGGAGGAAAAAGATGTATAATAGAGGATGTAGAGACCGAGAAGATAACACTTATACCTATTACCTAATTTAACCATAATTTTCTAGATAAACAATTACTTTAGAAATTTAAAGGATTGAATGTTCTGGCGCACTAAAATAGTCTATTTAACTCTTTCGGGAAAGCTAATAAGGTAGTTTTCTTACTACAAAGGTGATAAGAAAAAGGTGAGAGGATATGGCCGAGAAAAAGGTATCGGCTTACGTTGTTGTTGCTCTCATTATTGGGCTTCTAATTGGAGCAGTAATAGGTTACTTTGTTAAGCCTGTTCCTCCTCCACCAGCTGAGCTAGAAGAGCTTAGGAGTAAGTACGAGGAATTATCGAGTAAGTATTCAGAGCTGGAGTCTAAATACAGCGAGTTAGAGTCTAAGTATTCAGAGCTGGAGTCTAAATACAGCGAGGCCGAAAAGGCCTATGGTGCTTTGAAGTCTCTCCTAGGGACGTTCCCCGAAGAAGGAGTTATTAAGTTAAAGGCTTGGTGTGGCGGAGCGCCAGCCGAAGGTTACAGAGCTACAAACCTCGAAAGAGGAGTTGAGCTTCTCAACAAGATTCTCAAGTCTCTAGGGCTTAACGTTAAAGTCGAAATCGAGGCGACGTTTGAGCATATACCGCGCGACGCCGCTAGGTCTAGATTGATGGCTGCTTGGGAGGCTAAGGAGGCGCCGGACATAGTGATCGACTATGGATACTCCCCTGTTGAGCTGGCCGATATGGGCTGGGCCGTCCCGCTGGACGAATACTTCGAGAGATACTCTACGTTATTCGCCGATGTGCCGCGCTCAATGTGGGAACTTAAGTACAAGGGCCACATATGGACTATACCGCAAGACGCTGCTATGCACGTTTTCTACTTCAGGAAGGACGTCTTAAGGAAGATGGGGTGGAGTGAGGAGGAGATCAACGCCTTAGCGACTAAGATAAACAATGGAGAGATAACGTTCGAGGATATAATGGAGATAGCTAAGGAAGCCATGGATAAAGGCCTCGTGGAGTGGGGCATCTACCACAGGAAGGGGCCGGGAGGCAGCCTCTGGATACCCTACTACAGCCTTGGAGGTAGGTTCTACGACCCGGAGACGGGGAAGCTCACAATTAGTAAGAGCAAACTCCTTGACTACTTTACACTATTCCACAAGATGACACAGGTATACAAGGTCACGCCCCCGACTATGATAGCCACTGATTGGAGGAAGATACACACAGACTTCGTAAACGGCAGAGTCCTGTTCTGGATGGGCGGTAGCTGGCACTGGGGTGAGTGGCAAAGAGTGGAGTACCACGAGACTCTAGGGAAACTAACGCCTGAATACGCTTGGGAAAACATAGGTTTCTCCCTATACCCAGCTACGAAGCCCGGCGCGAGCCCAGGAGCGTTTGTAGGTCCTCACAGCTACGTTATTCTAAGCCAGAGTAAGTACCCCGAGATAGCCTTCCTCGTGGCTACTCTAGCTACTACGCCAGAGTTCGAGGCCGACCACTGTATAGAGGGAGCTAGGCTACCTACCCACGCTGGCACTAGGGGAGTATCTAAATTCGTGGAGCAGGGTAAATTCTTAGCCGAGCTGAGCGAGCTAACCGGTAAGACGTGGGCTGAATGGATACCCCACGGCGAGTGGAGCAAGTTGGTAGAGATATTAACGGAGGCTTTAACCAAGGTAGAGGCTGGGGAGATATCGCCTCAGGAAGCTGTGGACTTAGTCGTTAGCAGAGCTGAGACCGAGATAACTGATATTATAATTACAGACTAAAATAAAAAAGAAAAATTATTTTATTTTTTCTAACTTATTCTTTTGGGTGTATATTATGGGCAAGATATTCGAAGCATTAACTCAAGGTAGAGAAGAAATGAGAAAGTACGTTATCGCCTACCTCTTCCTGTTCCCGTTCCTCCTCACAGTGGCTCTCTTCTGGATCAAGCCCCTGCTAGATACGGTGTACCTATCGTTCTGCGAAGCTAAATACACGTTCTCCAACATGAAGTTCGTGGGGCTACGTAATTACGAGTGGATGTTCTCGCGCGACGTATACGTTCCCGACGTATTTAAGGTAACGGCTATGTACGTTGGCACAGTCATACTCATAAATGCTTTCTACAGCTTTTTAATAGCATTTATCACTACGTATTACATTAAGCGCGAAGTCGTGGGTATAGTTCTAAGGATGCTGTGGCTCATACCACGAATACTGCCAACTATAGTCTACGCTATACTGTGGCTGTGGCTTATAGACCCTGAGATGGGGCCGGTGAACCTAGCTATGAGGGCCTTGGGAATTAAGCCCCCCCTCAGCTGGCTCATACAGAGACCATACTCTTGGATACTGATGATAGTCGTTAATGGTTTCGTGGGTGCGTCGTGGGGGATGATTATCTACTCAGCAGCTATAAAATCCGTACCGACGGATATAATAAACGCCGCTAAGGTGGACGGCGCCACCGAGTTCCAGGTAATGAGACACATATACATACCCCTCCTAAAATGGCCTATACTGTTCGTTACCGCGTGGCAAACCCTAAGCCTGCTTTCGTCCTACGGGGAGATACTAGCGATATGGGGAGACTTCGGGACGGCTAGAGCCGGGGACGTCGTTACGTGGGCGCTATACTCCTATTACAAGGCCTTCTCGATAAATGACTACGGCTACGCATCCGCTCTAGCCATGATCCTAGTAGTGATAGGTATAGCGCTAACCCTGATCTACTTCAGAATTTTCGGCTTTAAGAGACTGGTACAGCCCTCGCGCGTGGAGGTGTAAGCCATGAAAAGGAAGATAAGAAATCTGTTAATAAACACCCTCGTCTACAGCGTTATTGTAGTACCGCTCGCCATACCACTACTCGGGATGGCGTGGCTCGTAGCCCAGTCCTTCAGTGAGAAAGTGATAGTTGGACTACTACCGAGCGGCTTTACGCTTGAACACTTCTCCTTCCTCTGGAGACAGATAAAATTCGGCACGAAGGTATACCCTAACATATGGCCTGTAGTGCGCAACAGCCTATTCCTATGCCTGATAATGGTGCCCACAGAAGTGCTCATAAGTTCCTCAGCCGCTTATGCCCTGTCAAGAATGAAAGCCCCCGGTCGTGGGGCGATTATGAACTTCATAGTCTTCCTACACGCGTTCCCCGGCGTCTTAATGCTCATAGCTCTCCTGTACT
>CAZFWY010000067.1:0-8266 GCA_964522715.1 uncultured Thermofilaceae archaeon
ATACTCTAACACCTAACGTTAAAGTTATAGGACTTCTGAGTGTAGAGCACCTAGGGGCTACGGCGTTGACTTCCGATAGGAAGAGAGTCGTTAAGATAGGCGGCTACACCATAGACCTGGACAAAGCTGAGAAGATAGCGGCTGAGTACAGGCGCAGGCTTGAGAAGGCCAGAGAACTCAGACGTGAGAAGGCTGACTGGGACTACATAGAGAGTAGGGAGGAGCCTTTGAGAACGGCTTTAAAGTTGCTGGTGGAGACGGGGGACGTCAAGTACGTGTCGGCTGTGACGGGTATACCCCCGGAGGCTTTAGAGTGCTACCGAATGAAGGCGAGAATACCCAGGGTCATCCTTTAGCCCCGCTCCTCTATCAGCCTGTCTATAGCCTCTATCCTCCTCTCTATCCTCTTCTTCAAGTTTAGGAGTGCCTCCTTCTCGTGTAGCAATATGTCCCTGTAGGCCTCGGGTTTTTCGCTCTCCTCCAGGGACTTCAACACCTTCTCTAGGAAGTCGGCTACGCACCTCAGGGTCTTAATAGTGACTGAGAGCCTCGACAATAGGTACTCCCTGCCTTTAGGCGTCAACTTGTAGATCTTCTTCTTGCGTCCCTCCTCCACCACCTTCGAGACCTCTATCAGCCCCTCCCTCCTCAGTATGAATAGGAGGGGGTAGAGGGTTCCGGGCGAGAGCTTCACTCTGCCCTCTGTGAGCTGGGCTAGCCTGTTCCTTATCTCGTAGCCGTGCGTCTCTCCCGAGGCTATTACGGACAGTACCAGCACCCTTATTACCTCCCTGGGGCTCTTCATACGGGCTCACGCGTTAAGTTTATTAGGGCGGGTCTATGCATCGAATACGATGTATCGGATTAGATATATTAGTTTAATGGTCGTCGCAGCGCTGTTGGTAGCCGCGTTGTCGTCGGCGCAGCCCATACCGCCGCTCACGTTGGAGAGAGAGTTCGCTGTGGAGGTGGGCTCGGCGCTTCTCAGGTTGAAGATAACGTACCCACAGGTTATGACTGCAGGTGGAAACTACACGGTTAAAGTTCTGGTCAGCGTCGTTGACATGGGTAGCGAGGACTACGTGGAGCTTAGGTACGTCTCCGTGGAGGTAAGCGGTACGTCTATAGCCTCCTCCAGAGTGGTCAAGGAGAAGAGGGGTACTGAGGGGGTGCTGGCTGAGGAGGTCTTCTCCCTCGTCATAGTTGACCCCTCCCTGAGCGACGTTAAGGCTGGCGACGAGGAGAAGTACGACCTCAAAGTCACCGTTAAGCTATTCTCGGAGAACGAGGACGAGGTGGAGAGCAAGGCCGAGTACACCGCCACCCTGCCAGTCTACATATACTCTCCCCCCGTCTACCTAGAGGTTGACTTAGAGGCCCCATCCGAGGTGAGGGAGGACGAGTGGTTCACGGTTACGGTGAGGGTTAGGAACGCCGGTAGCTACAGGATAGTGGAGAGCGGGGTCAGGATATACGGCCCAGTAGACGTGGAGGGGGCGGACTTCGATCTCCTCGGCGCTATAGGGCCAGGCGAGAGTAGGGAGGCTTCTTTCAAGGTTAAGGCGGACGATAAGGGAGAAGTCATATTGTCAGCCGAGGTGTGGGCTCTAAACCTGGCTGGCTATAACTGCACGGAGACAAGCGACGTAGTAGTGAACGTTAAGGGGGTGCCGAAGCTCGAACTCTACGGTAACGTGAGCGAGGGGAGGGTTAAGCTCTACGGCTGGCTCTTCCCGTCTAGGCCTTTCACATCCGTAGTCATAGAGGAGGATAGGGGCGGCTGGGTGTCTATAGCCAGCGTCTCCGTTGACTCCACAGGGTACTTCGAGTACGTGGTCGAGAAGCCCAGCCTGGGCACCCACAGGTACAGGGCTATGTGGCCCGGCGACGAGGACTACTCGCCCGTTAAGTCACCCGTGGTGACCGTGCTCGTGGACAAGGTGGCTAGCTCTATAATCCTCTCCGCCTCACAGACGGCGGTGGAGAAAGGAGGGGAGGTCACTCTTAAGGGCACTATAACTCCGCCTGTCACGGGCCCAATATACATATTCAGGGACTGCGGCGAGGGCTGGGTCTCGGCCGGGTATACGTCTCCCAGCGACGGGGTGTTCGAGGTTAATGTAGGCGTAGAGGGGGAAGTGGGCGCTGTCTGCAAGTTCAAGGCTGTATGGCAGGGCGAGGAAGACATCTTAGGCTCCGAGTCGAACGTAGTAGAGGTTAAAATAAAGTCGGGGAGGAGTGCTAACTTAGAGGTTGCGATGTGGGTCTTGGGGGTCATAGCCGTAATAGTAGTTATCTTCCTGGTGGTAAGATTTGCCAGGTCTAAGCGTCTACAAGTACGCGATTAAGTTCGCGTGGAACGACATCTCAAGTAGGAAGGTCAGGGCGGCCCTCACCATACTCGGCATAACGATAGGCGTGGCCGCCCTAGTAGCGCTCATGTCGATAACCCTGGGTATGAGGGCCCAGGTAGAGAACATATTGGCGGAGACCCTGGGACTAGCCGTGACCCTCTCGGGTAAGACGGCCATGGACGTACCGGTGAGCCTGGTGACAGTGGTCAGGGATATACCGGGTGTAGTGGACGCGTACCCGATAATCGAGCACGCCGTAATGACTGGGGGAGCCATACACCCAGCTATACTGGAGGGGGTGCCACCGGAGAAGCTTTACGATCTCTTCCCCTCGCTAGAGGTTAAGGAGGGCAGGGTTTTCGAGGGCGACGAGGAGGGGATCTTAATAACCCCTAAGCTGGCGGAGAGGCTGGGAGTAGGGGTCGGAGACACCATAGAGATAGCCCCTAGGACTACGGGGGCGACTAGCAGGAAGTACAAGGTTATAGGTATAGTAGAGGTAGGCCTCTCTCTCGGGGAGATGGGCTTCGTCATTATGCCTTTCTCCAAGGCACAGGAACTCTACAACAGGCCGGGCTATGCTACCGCCATAATAATCAAGGTAACCTCTAGGGAGCTAATATCTCCCTTGGCCGAGGCCCTTAAGGAGATGTTCCCGGAGGCCAGGGTCATAGAGCCTAAACAGATAGTCGCCCAGATAGGGAGGATAATGGGGGTGATAAACGCCACTCTGATCTCTATAGGGTCGATAAGCCTGGTGGTCGCCGCGCTGAGCGTGATGAACACTATAACCATGGTTGTAAGGGAGAGGATAAGAGAGATAGGGATACTGAAGGCTATAGGCGCCCAGAGACACCACGTACTGGCGATATTCCTCTCCGAGGCCTTCCTCCTAAGCCTGATGGGGGGTATAGCCGGTGTTATAACGGGGATACTCGGGGCCCAGGCGGTGTCTATGGGCCTCGTCAGGTTCATGGGTATGGAACTCGAACCTGTAATAGACGTCTACGTAATGCTTGAGGGTCTCAGTATAGCCTGCCTGGTGGGTCTAATAGCTGGTTTTCAGCCCGCGTGGAAGGGGGCTAGTATAAGGCCTATAGAGGCGTTGAGGTATGAGTAACGACATAGCCATAGAGCTGATAGGAGTCGAGAAGGTATACGAGCCGGGAACTCCGGCCGAGGTACACGCCTTAAGGGGGATAGACCTGGTGGTACGTAGGGGGGACTTCATAGCTATAATGGGGCCTAGCGGCAGCGGTAAGACCACGCTCCTGAACATCATCGGTACCATGGATAAGCCGACCAGAGGTAAGGTTATAATTGAGGGCGAGGACGTGACGGACTACACGGAGGCTCAGCTAGCCCATATAAGGAGGGATAAGATAGGCTTCGTATTTCAGTTCTTCAACCTGATAACCACCCTCACAGCCCTCGAAAACGTCATGCTACCGATGCTCCTCACAGGGAAGTACTCGGAGAAGGAGGCCAGGGAGAAGGCCTTCTACCTGTTAACCCTCGTAGGCCTGGAGGAAAGAGCCAACCACAAACCGAGAGAGCTAAGCGGGGGAGAGCAACAGAGGGTGGCCATAGCTAGGGCGCTGGCCAACCACCCGGCCTTCGTACTCATGGACGAGCCTACAGGAGCCCTCGACACGGTCACGGGTAGCCGTATAATGGCTCTCTGCAAGGTTCTAAACGAGGAGTTCGGGCAGACATTCATAGTGGTCACCCACGACCCCGGCGTCGCCAGGACGGCCAAGAAGATATACCACATACGAGACGGCAGGCTCTTCAAGACGCCGCCTAAAGACCTCCTGGACTACGCGTGGGAGCCCGGCAGAGAGGAGAAGAGGAGGGTTATGAGGGTATACCTGCGCATATTGAGGGAGGACTTAGCCGCCCTCAGGAGGAGGGCTAGGTCCGGGGACTTAAGCGAGGAGGAGTATAGGAGGATGAAGCAGACCATACTCAGGGAGCTTGAACTCATAAAGAGGGGGTTGGAGCGTTGAGGAGCCTGCTAATAACATTATTATTAATAATAGTACTGGTAATACCGGCTCCGCTGAGCGCCTTACCTTACTCCTCACTAGTGTCGATTATGCGTAGCGCCTCGTTCGAGGAGGAGCTGAACCCCCTGGGGGAGCCCGTATCCTCTAAAGTCACTGTGAAGATAACCGTTCATAACAACTTCACCTACCCCATAACCGTCAACGTGCGAGACTTAGAGGAGAAGGTTAGGGCCACCGAGTTCTCGGCCGAGCCAGTTTCCAGGGAGTCTCTAGCCCCCGGCTATGAGCTGCTCTATTGGAGGGTTAGAGTACCCCCGTCGGAGTCGGAGGAAATAAGCCTGACTGGGACGCCGCTGGAGGAGTTCCCGCTCAGAGTTGAGGTGTACTACTACGTTAACGACGAGCCAGCCTATCCCTATAGGAAGGGCGGGGTTTGGAAGCTCAAGGTAGAGGTGGGGGACAGGTTTAAGGTGGCTATTAAACTAGTGAACGAGTTGCCGCGTTTCTTCGACGGGAAGAGCTACGTTAAGGTCCCTATAAGCGCGCTGGTAACCATACCCTTCCCCGACGACGTCTTAGAGCTTGAGGACTCGAATCTGGAGCCCTCCAGACTTATGGCTAATAGCTGGATACTCACGGTAACAAGGGAGGAGTGGCTGAACGTCACGTACAGGGTTGAAAGCCTGGGCGCTTGGGGAGAGGTAAACCTAGATCCCATATCTATAACTTACTCGCCCTTCCAGCGCGTAGGAGGATTCGTGGCCCCCTCCCAAGCAGGGGAGGCCGAGAGGATGGCCGAGACCCTGTCAATACTCAAGGATACCCTGGCCTCTATGAGAGAAGGCGTCCAGGGTACGGCTCAGATGTTATCTCTCATAGCTGACTCCATGGAGTTCACGAGTGTTCAGCCAGTCGGGGGGCCTGAGGGGTACAAGTTGAGCGAGGCTTTGAGGAGGTACTCGGAGTTTATATCCGGGTTGTCGGAGGCCGTGAAGTCAATGTCTAAGCGCGCTAAGAGGAGCTCAGACCTACTGGTGGAGGTTATAGCGTCTATAGATCCGACCCTGCTAGTCAACCCAACCCCCGAGCTAAGGGAGTTGATGTACCAGTTGTCAGCTCTAACCTACGGTTTAAGCGCCATCTCGGGCCAGCTGGAAACCGCTGGCTCCACACTGAGGGAGATGTCCGAGGGGGTGGAGGGGCTTGAGAACGCCACAGAGTCGCTGACAGAGACCCTGACCACCATCTCGGAGCAGATGGAGGAGTTATCGCAGCAATTAAAGGCCGCGTCGGAACAAATGAAAGCCCTGGGCGAAGGCCTGCTCCAGGTAGAACAGGTACTTGACACTCTTTCGGAGACCTACGGGGAGACCGCGCGGGCGCTAAGGGGCCAGGAGAAGATACAGTCATTCCTCGAAGAATTCTACACGTCGTCCCGGGCCTGGGGGTCGCTGGACTTAGGCGGCTCTAGCCCAGCCGTGGGCTACGAGCTGACCAAAGAGGGGAGTGGGTGGGTCTTAGACAATATACGCCTTAGAGGAGATAGGGAGTGCCTAGTCACCTGGCTTAAAGTGGAGGTTGAGGAGGGCCGTATCTCGGGCCTAAGGTTTGAGAACAACCCCGAGAACCTGACCTCGATACGGGTAGAGTTGCTTGACGAGGGTAGAGTATTGCTAGTCCCCGTGTTCAGCCGCCCGGGAGGTTACGTATCCCACCCGCTGGCTGGCAAGTTCTCTGTAACCATAGAGTCCAGCGTTAAGCCCGTGGTATCCGTAACCCCGGTTTGCTCGTACGCCGGGGACTACGTGACGGTTAAGAGCCAGGAGGTATCCTATACGGTATCCGTGGAGATGCCCATACTGTCTAGGGAGAAGCCGCCGGAGCTACCCTTCATACCGACTCCTGAGAAGAGGAGGAAGGCGGAGTACCTCTACCTGGTCGCCATAGCCCTAGTAGTCGTAGCCGCTGTCTGGTACATCCGCAAGCTCACTAAGAAGGGCGTGGAACACGCCGAGCTGAGCGAGATAGAGAGGGAGATGGACGAGATAGAGAGGGAGTTAGCGGCTGGGGAGGACTAGCACTAGCAGTACTCTTACTACAGCTAGCCTCTAAGACGGATTGATATGGGAAATAATTAGGTAAGAAAAGAGGGCTATCCTCTCGTTTTTAAGAGGGGCATTATCTTCTCGGGCACGTCGGTTATTATGTAGTCGCAGCCCAGGTTTATCAAGTCCTCAGCCATCCTGGGCCTATTAACAGTCCAGGCTGCAATCAATAACTGGGCTTTGTGTAACTTATCCACGACCTCCCGGGTTATGTACCTATACTCTATCGAGAGACCGTCCGCGCCAGTCGCCTTCACGAGTCCCACCGGGTCTACCGGGGTGAACGTGACGTTTCCCAGGAAGACCTTGACCGAGGGCTCCGACTTCTTCAACGGCTTAAGTATGTCATGGTGGGCCGTGGATACCAGTATAGGGTATACACCGTGATCCTTGGCGGCATCCACTGCGTCCCCCTCCGCCCCCCGAGTCTTAACGTCCAGCCAAAGCCCAACCCTACCCTCAAGGAAGGAGAGGTAGTCGTTTAGGGGTATAGGCCTCCAGAGGGGGTCTCTGTGCTCTATCAACATGTAGCCGACCTTCATTATCCCTCCCCTGATAGCGCCGAAGTCCCCGAAATCTACTCCGTGAAGAACTACGAGCTGGCCGTTCTGGACGCTCACGTCTATCTCTATTATGGGCACCCCTAAAACTAAGTACTTCCGTAGCAGCTTCAACCTGTTGGCTTTATGAGCCACTATTACGGGTCTATGGTCGGGGCAGCTCATCTCCTTTCGTGCCCTCAAAAGCTAGCCTCGTAGCGGTGGTAAATATTTGTATTGCTCTCATATCTATTCTGAAAAATGGAACCTCGGGTTTTTATCCGTCCTCGCCCCTATATCCACAGGCAAGCTATGATGATCCTAGTAGTGGGCCTCCTTGAGTACGACTCGGGAAAGACCTCCGTAGCCACGTCGCTGGTCAGGTACGCCAGGTCTAAGGGGATAGACGCCGTAGGGGCCAAGCCGGTGGGAGGTCACGACGCCTGGAGCCAATACCAGACCCTAGTCAGGAGCCTAGAGATCGGGATGCTGGTGGGGGAGGACGCCTACAAGTTGTGGGAGGTCTCTGATAGGTGCGAGCCCATAGAGCTGATATCCCCACTGGACATACTGACAGTCCCCCCAGACCCGAGGCTGTACGAGGACTACTGGGACTACGAGGCTACTAGTAGGAGCCTCCTAGAGAGGGCGGTGCTGGTCAGGATAACTAGGTTTAAAGGCGGCAACTCTGTCACGAGGCACTACGTAATAGACAGGAACCTACGTAGGACAGTGCCCACCCTTAGGAGGGAGGTGGAGAAGCTCGCCAGAATAGTCAGGGCTGAGCACGCCACTCCCGGGGACATCTTGAGGATAGCCGAGGAGGCGACTAGACACGTAGACTTAGCCGTGAAAACCCTCGCCAGCAAACATAAACTCCTAGTGGTAGAGTCCTTTAACGACGCCGCCTGCCCATCCCCAGCCTGCCTAGAAGCCGACTCAGTCGTACTAGTAGCCCCGGGGAGAGCCTACGTATATAGGGGTAGGGACTACGCCAAGGCTGTGGAGAGCCTAGCCGCTTCGAGGGGCCTACACATAGTAACCGGTGAGGTAGTCAGGCTGTTGAAACCTTACGCTTCCATCGAACTCCTACCACGCGTAAAGAAGGACCTAGGTAAGCCCCTCAAAGACATAGAATGTGTCTTCAAATTCGCAGCGTCGAGATTTGTGAAAAGTGAATGCTAGTACTCAAAGATGCTTGCTAAAGAAACACGTAAAAAGTATCTTCTTACAACATATCCAGTAGTATACTAGCTACT
>CAZFWY010000068.1:0-7983 GCA_964522715.1 uncultured Thermofilaceae archaeon
GTTCTAAGGGGAGGGCCGCGCTCTACTTCCCTTTCCAAGTACCCGAGTTCCACTAGGGCTTTAAGCTTCAAAGACAGGCTCCTCGAACTAGCCCCTAACAACCTCTTCAACTCGTTAAACCCTAGAGGCCCCCTCAACAGCAGGGAGTACAATATCTCCGGTACCCAGCGCTGAGACAACAGGGAAAAGCTGGGTTTCAAGGCTTTAAGTATGGATCTAACCTCTTCGAAGTCAACCTCTCCCCCCTCCAGTATCTCGCGCAGAGTCTCCTCTATCCCCTTCAACGTGTGCATCATCCTCTCCTCAACCTTGGCGGCTACCTCCTCACTTAGAGTTACTGGGCTTCTACCGGGTTTCAACACGTACACCTCCCGGTTTATTAGGGAGACCTGGTATAATAAATATACCGGGTGTCCCAATTGAACTATGACGTGTTGGTAGCGGGGGGTGGAACTGCTGGCCTATTCGCGGCCTACAGGCTGGCTAAGGCTGGCCTATCAGTAGCTATGGTCGAGAGGAAGACCCAAGAGAACATAGGGGAGAAAGTCTGCGGCGACGCTGTAGGGGAGCACCACTTCAAGGAGGTAGGGTTAGAGCCTCCCAGGATAGGTGTAGACGCTGTACACGAGTTTAGGGGTGTAAGGGTATACTCACCAAGTAAGAGGGCCCACGTAACCGCCTACGGGAAGGGGTATGCGCTCGACAGGAAGGCCTTTGGACAGAGACTACTCCGGCTAGCTCTAGACGCTGGGGCCGAACTCCTAGATTCCCATGTAATCTTAAAGCCCATAGTGGAGGAATCCTGGGTTAAAGGGTTGGTCGTTAGGGGTGGAGGCGGTACCAAGGAGTTGAGGTCTAAAGTTGTCGTGGAGGCTACTGGCTCGGCCGCCGCCGTGAGGACTAAGCTGCCCAAAGAATGGTGGGTCTCAGAGGACATACCGAAGGAGGACTACAACATAGCGTACCGCGTGATAGCCGAGGTCGAGGAGAGGCAAGACCCCTACTATGCCCTGATATATTTAGACGTGGAGGTAGCTCCCGGGGGCTACTGGTGGTGGTTCCCGAAGGGCGAGTACACCGTGAACGTAGGCTTAGGAGTGAGGCCAGACCTAGGGGTAAACCCTAAGAAGCAGGTCGAGAAAGTCCTCTACCCCATCCTGGAGAAGGCTGGGGCTAAGATAATCCATGAGGGAGGGGGGCTGGTACCGACGAGGAGGCCTCTGCCATGCATGGTCTGGAACGGGTTGGTAGCCGTCGGAGACGCTGCCTGTACGGCCAACCCCATACACGGCGGGGGTATAGGCCCATCCCTGGACAGCAGTTACCACGCCACGAACACTATAATCAAGGCTTTAGAGGAGGGAGAACCAACCATAGAGGCCTTGTGGCCTTACCATAGAGCATACATAGAGACGTACGGCGATAAACAGGCTGGTCTAGACGCCTTAAGGATATTCCTGCAGGGACTAACCAACGACGACTTGGACTTCGCTATAGAGAAGGGGATAGTCACGGATAAAGAGTTGTCGGAGATGGGCTACCAAGGAGAACTCCTGAAGAGTATAGTGGACAAAGCCGTGCGAGGCCTAAAACTAATCACCAGGCCGACACTACTGAGGCAGATAGTGGCCGCCAGAGACTACGTGAACAAGGCTAAGAAACTTTACGCGGAGTTCCCAGAAACGCCAGATAAATTCGAGGAGTGGAGGACGAAGCAGGAGAAGCTCTTCGCAGAGATAAAAGCCAGGTTCTGGAGGTCTACTCCTTAGAGAAAAAATCGGGGCTGAACCGCGGGTACGAGCCCTTATGTCAGCCCCCTAAACCTATCCCCCTAATTATTTCCTCCGTCTCGCTATCTATCTCGCAGAACGGGTTGTAGTACCCGAAAAAGAAGAACCCCTTAGGCTTAACCCTAGCCGCCTCTAGTTCCTCGGCAACCACCCTGAAGTACTCGCTGGTCTCGGCGCCACTCCTCTTAACGACAAACCTGGGGATGAAAACCTCGCCTATAATCCAGTCCCTAGAGTACTTCTCAGAGATCTGGCACGCGAGGGAGATTATCCTCCTAGCGTTATCCCTAAACTCCTCCGGGCCGACGTCAGGGCCTCCCGGCGCGATTATAACCCCGAACACGTCGCACAGACTCGCGTTAAACTCCTCGTACCAGTGGACTGAGCCTAGCTTACAGTAAACCTTACCCGTGAATTTCTCCCTTATCCTAGGCACAACCTCCGAGTAGAACTCTTCCTCTATCTCTAGTATCTCACCTGTCTCTAAGCCGTTCTCCTTCAACACTTGGTCTAGCTCGTTTATAGGAGAGTAGTAGTCTACGCCTAGCTCCTCGCATATACTGGCCCACTCCACCGAGAACTTCTTAAAATTCTCCAGGAACTCGTCTAAGTCTCTAAACCTCTTAGAGGGTTCGCCCTCAACGTCCTCTACGTATTCGAGCACTACGAAGACCACGTAGCCCCTACGCTTAGCCTCCCTTATAATCTTCCTATAAGCCTTAACGGCGTCCTCCCCGTAAAGCCTCCCCAAATCCCTGTCCTTAAGGTAGACCTCGTACTTCTCGCTTATCGACACGATGACGGAGACCGAGTTTATGCCCACTTCCGGCGGCTCCACCACGTTCCTCCATAGAAAACCGGGATCCCAAACACCTTTAAGAAATACGATACCAGCCTTGTTCGCCCCTTCTCCCGCACTAGTAGCATTACCCCCCACGCCCGGTGCAACTCCTCCCATAGTCTCGTTCGCGCCAGGCGTACCCGCTGTGATAGGCGCAGTCCCATTCCCACTGGGAATACCACCAGAGGTAACGTTACCCTGTGTAATACTAGTAGTCTCACTTGGCACTCCAGGAGTGCTCAGAGGTTTTTCCTCGGGAGTATAGTACCATAAAGCGGCTGCTAGGAGCAATACCCCTAAGACTAGGGCGGCAACCAGGTATACGCTTTTCAGAGACATTTCGTTACACGCATTAAATCCATAGAAAGAGGTATTTAAAATGTGCTAGGGACTCGCCCGTTCTTTAATCTAAGCAATTATTCTCGTAGGACGAGAGAATATAGCTGGGAAGCCTATAAGTACTCCTAGCAGAGCTATAGTCTTTGTATCCGTCTCCCGAACGCCTAGCTACGCGAAGTCCAGGGTCTCTACGCCCTCAATCCCGAAGTAGTATATCCTAGCCCTTGTGAACCTGAGGTACTTTACGCCGTTTTCCTCCGCCACCTCGTAGCTGAGGACGACCTTGCACGGGACTTTGTCCAGGCCTTTCTCGTTCATGAAGTCTATTAAAGTCCCCGCAGTCTTCCTCCACTCTTCAACACTTCTCTCCTTATTCACGCCTTCCTCCTTGACCAGCCTTGAGAGACGGGCGTAAAACGCGCGTCTAAGCTGGTATATTGCCCCCCTACCTGAAGCCGCTATCCCCGATTGTACGGCGGACGATATATCTATGGATTTCAGCTCAGTTAAGGCTGCCTGTAACTCCTCCCTTCTTGGCTCCTCAAGCTTCTTTATCGCTCTCTTCAACAATTCTACAAGCTCGCTCAAGAACGCCCTTAATTACACCGTATTAATAATTTAAATATTTTTGGCGCATAAAAAGCACAACTCTGTCTTTACAGGTTATTTGTCTTGACAAGACCCCAGTTTAACAGTAATACTCGGTAAAGCCTTCGAGGTCCTTCTTTCAGATACTCGTAAAAGTAGGTCTGCAGCTGAAGTATTTTAGTTTCGGCTACTCTAACTTCTTGATTACAGCTACAAACGCGAATATGTCTAGGGGGAACGCCCAGTAAGCCATCTCGGTTTCTACTAGGAAGTTGTGTAAGGCGTGTAGTAGTATAGCTAATGCTAAGCACACGTACGCGGTTTTAGTCTCGCCGTCAAAGAAATACTTAGCGTATCCGTAACCTAGGACAGCAGATGAGGCGGCGTGTCCGAGAGTGGACGAGATCGCTCTCAGAAGGCCTACGATGACCGGGTTTTCCACGGAGTATATCATTGACTCCAGGGTGGCGAACCCTAGGCCAGCGGATGCCCCGTAGACGATACCATCGTCTAACTCGTTGAACACCGACCTATGCCTTGAAATAGTGTATACTCCGAGTAGCTTGGCGAGTTCTTCCACTATGGGTACTGTAAGCACGCTGTACATATAGGGTTCGAAGGTCACCTCCATTATTAAGGCGACTAGGGTTGAGACTACGAAGCCGTAGGAGAATATGGCGAACACGGCTACTAGGGGTTCTCTCTCCACCTTCTCTTTGCGCCACACCAGTAACGTGTAGGTTAAACCTGGTAAAGCCGTGAAGACGAAGAAGAGAGGGGAGAAAGTGAAGGCTAGGGCGAGGCCAAGTACAGAGGCAGCCATGACTAGGTAAAGGGAAGCTCTAAGCCTCATCTCACCATCCTCTGTTAGTAGGTAGTTAGTTCCAGGGCCTTTTTAGCTTTACAGTTAGGGCAGAGGTAGGCGTCTTCAGCCGCATCCTCTAAGCCAGCCTTCCTTAGTTTCTCAGCTATAGACTCGACCATAGACTTAGGGCCTATAACGGCGCCGCACATCTTACACCTAGCGTAGCTGTCGGAGTTCTCCACCACGGCGACGCGGTAGTCGGTCTTGGGGTTGAAGGCCGCCTCCTTAATCTTCAAAGCCTTCTCGGGGCATACCTCTACGCACAGCTCGCACCCGATACAGAGGTCGGCCCTAAACGTCAACGCAGTCTCTTCCACTCTCTTCTCGATACTTAAAGCCCCCCTAGGACAGTTGTCAACACAGACCCCACACATGGTGCACGAAGGTTCGACTTCGGCTTCGTATATCAAGCCGGGCACGTCCAGGTCTTTCCTGGCGAGCTTGGACATTAGTGTCATTATGTCCTTCCTCCTATCCATCACGAGTGGCGTAGGCGGCTCCTTAACAATGCTCCTCCTACCTCTAACAGCGCTAGAAACCCTTTCGGGCGGGCCTCCGACAAGCCCCATGAAGGCCCCTAGATCCCCACTAACTTCTCCCAGAGGGGCTAGGTGCTTGCCTACCCTGTTAACAGCTTCCTTCAAACCGCATATATCCTCGGGGCAGTAAAGTACCACTCCGTCAAGCCCGGAGTCTAGAGCGGTTAAGACAGCTAGCCTACCAACCGACGCTACACAGGGTACCCTGAGGGGGAGTAGCACGGGGTCTCCACTTCTGAGCGAGATGTTCGAGATTCTCACCAGCCCGTCGTCACACGTGAATACGACCCCCCAGGAGCTAGACCTATCCTCGGGTGGCTTAAGAGCTGGCATCTCCTTAACGTGCCAGTCGCTGAAAGTCGGTGTCTGAAGAGCCCCTATGGGACATATAGAGGCGCAAAGACCGCACTCGTCACATAGAACCTGGTTAATAATGAGCCCAGCCTCGGTAATAGTTAAGGCGCCGCTGGGACAGATATCCGCACACCTGTGGCAAGCCTTGGCTAGGGGGCCAGCACAGCCACCGACGTTCACGGGGCTCTCGGGATAGGTTACCCAGCCCCTAACTCTCAGTAGTTCCCTGCGGGAAACCTTACCGCGAGGCGGTTTTAAGAGGGGTACGATACCGGATGCAAGCCTCGGTACTTCCTCACACCACTTAACAGCGTATTCCAGTAGGGTATTAATCGCGGCCTCGCCCTCTGGGTGCTCTAATAGGTGGCCGACGATTACGGGGTAGAAGAGGAGAGAGTTTATCTCCCTGTCCGCTAACCCCCTCCTGAGCCTCCTAAACAGGAAGTACTCAACTCTGCCGAGCACTAGAACCGTGGGGCCCCTAACCAGCTCAACAATTTCCCTGACGTCCCCTGCAGTCCTAATCTCCCCCCTATCCTCCGCTAGGCTGACGACCCAGGAGGGCAGAGACCTATCAACCACTATCCGCACTACCCACCACCAACCCTATAATTTTATCATACTGGATATCTAAAAGTCTGTTTGTACGAAAACAAGGCACAGGCCAACTGCGATTTATCAGATAAAATAATAATCTCTTTAAGAAGATAGCCTACACTAAGTACGAGTCTAAGAAAGTAGGAACATCAAGATGAACGATAAGCAAGATATAGTTGTACACAGGTCTAACGGAGAGTTAAGTCCTCCTCTACGAGAACCTGACACTTGAAACTGTGAGAATTAAGCGATATAGAGAGTATGAGAGACATGCGTAGCTGTGTGCTGAGCCCTAGAAATTCCGATGAGATGATATGTACTGGGCTAGATATACTATAATTAATAATGAAGTGTCTATATGCTAGTGGGGTAGGTCTGTGAGTGTAGGTAGGGTTGTCTCGGGTCTTTACAAGCCGCGCCAGACGTTCCTCCTAGTGTTCACAGGCGTAGTAGCTTACCTAAAGGCCTGCGAGCTGAGCTTCGACCCTCTTCACTTCCTAACCTACGCCTTATCCACGACACTCGCAGTGGCTGGCACCACAGGGGTAAACATGTACTTCGACAAGGACATAGATTCAGTGATGGAGAGGACGAGGAGGAGGTACGCCCTACCCCTGGGCTTGATAACCCCCGGCAAAGCCTTAACCTACTCTCTCCTAATGGTCGCCGCCGGGCTAATCCTAGCCCTAGCCCTTAACTTCTGGGTCTTCCTAGCAGGACTCCTCGGCTTCCTGATAGACATACTACTCTACACAGTACTACTCAAGCGTAGAACCCCCCTAAGTGTCGTGATAGGGGGAGTAGCCGGGGGTATGCCAGCCTTCGGGGGGTGGGCCGCTATTAAAGGTCCTACCGTGGAGTGCCTAGTCTTCACGGCCCTGATAGCCTTCTGGTCTATGACCCACATATGGTTGCTCGCGTCGTACTTCCACGACGATTACCGGAGGGCGGGCGTACCCATGCTGCCAGTCGTAGTAGGCGAGAGGAAGGGGGTTATAGCGGCACTACTAACCCTAACCTTGGGCGAGGCATGCCTACTAGTTCTCCAATCTATGGGGGTTATGACGCTCGGCGGAGTACTAATAACAATACCCATGTACCTCCTAGTAGTCGCCGCTGGGATGAAAGCGGTTCTGGGCGAGAGGGAAAAGGTCTGGCTAAGCTTCAAACTGGCGAGCATATACCTAGCCGTAGCCTTCATAGCTCTCTTCATATAACAGCTGTATAGCCCTTCATCTGAAAACATTACTCGAACATCGTACATTTAGGAATCTTTGTAAAACTTATTAACAAGTAAACATGTTAACAATATCGATGAGTACTACTATCGCTATCAGGGGAGTAAACAAGGAGTTGTACAGGAAAATTAAAGCCTATGCCGCGCTAGAGGGGCGAACCATCGGTAGTATTGTAAATGAAGCCCTAAGGATGTGGCTTGAATCTAGAGAGCACCCACTATACGAGAAGTGGAGAAAAATTAAGGAATCTAGAGAGAAAAACTACAAATGGCTTAAGGAGAACTACGAAGAACTATGCGCCAAACACAAAGGGATGTACGTAGCAGTCTCAGAGGGTAAGCTCATAGGCATATATAAGGACTTCAAGTCTGCAGCTAGAGCTGTAGAGAAGTTACCGCTGGAGGAAGCTATGATAATTAAAATAGGAGAACCTTTAGAAAGAAAGATAGATTTAGGCTTACCAGCTGACATATTAAAGTGAATGGACATGTGGTCTCCAACCGTTAAAATAACCGTAGCAAACCCTTTAAAGACCGTTACTAAGGAGATATATGTAAAAATAGATACGGGCTTTAACGGCGGCCTCTTCTTGCCCTTCAAAGTCTATATAGAATTAGGTTTACACTTATTTGAAACCTCTAAGGTTGTAGCCTCCATAGCTACAGGGGAACTGGTAGAGCTACTTACCTCCAGGGCAATTATAGCAATTAAAGATGCAGAGTACCCTTGTACGGCGTACACTTCTCTTAGAGCTAATAGAAGCTTGCTAGGCCTAGAGATTCTCTCGAAGTTAAGAGTGTCAATAGACGGGAAAAGCAAAAAAGTGTTAATA
>CAZFWY010000069.1:0-7928 GCA_964522715.1 uncultured Thermofilaceae archaeon
TCTCTATCGAGGGCTTGCCCCTCCCCCAGAGCTTCCTACCCTTCCTATCCACCACTACTAAGTCCTCTACTTGGAGCTTGCCCAGATTGCCCCCGCTGGGCGTTATGACCACGTAATCCCCGGAAGGGTCGAGGGCGCTTATATTGCCAGAAGACCCGACTACTAGCCCCTTAGAGTACGCTTCCCTGCCAGCCCTAACTATCTCGGGGCCTAAGGAGCGTACTACGTCCTTTAGCTCCATTTATTCACCTAGGTACAATTAGGTGTGGACTGGTATGAAATTAACGAGAAGCTTAAAATAAAAAGAAAGTTTTTAGAGCAGGTGGGGTATGCCTAAGAGGCTCACGATCCCGCTGAATACGTAGACTAGCACAGCTATTATTATGGCGCCGCCCCACCCGACGTTGAACATCTTCTTAATGGCGTACAGCCAAACGAAGAGGGCCAGTATAGTGCCGTAGGGTATCCCTATAATGTTGAAGAACGTGTAGATAGCTTCTCCTATAAGCGCTGCGAGCATAGCTCCCCATAAGGACTCCATCTTCTGCTTTCCTGGGTATAGCTTCAGCACTACGTATATTATGACGCCGCTCACTATCCACCCGATCAGGAATTCAATAATACGCCCTAGGGTCAGCGAGGCTGGCAGGCCTACGGCCACAAGTCTCACCTCTACTTACCCAGCGAAAGTAGCCTATATTAAGGTTTTTAGTTCATTCACATAGACAAGTTTCTCTACGTATACCGTCGAGCACTATTACCAGTTTATTTAAAAACTCCCTGCCTGCAAGGTTCTTTCCTAAACCGAACAAAGGAGTCTCTACATAAGTTTCAAGTTTAGTGCCTCCTACTTCGACTAAAGCTCTAGCTACTCTCATTATAACACGTCCAGTAAGGGTCCTGTACATTCTCCACATCTCTCTAGGCAATTCAGCACTAGCGAAGAAAGAGTAGTAGTTATTATTCAGCATTATAGATCCCTCATACCCTGTATCTATGACTAGCTCCACCTTACGGGGGAATTCTTCCCCAAACACATTGTACATCCTGACCTTTAGAACGGGCTTATCAGTTAATAACCCTCTAACGTACTTCATACACGTTGAAACTCTATAGACCCTCCTAGCCATTCAAGCTCCCCTTCAATAGCTTTGTCTACCCCAACTTTCACTATTATTGCGTGTTTAGGTAGTTCATCTAACTTCCTTAGAGCTAAGCCCGCATCCTTTAAGGTATCGAAAGCTCCCAGAAACTTACCTCTAGCTATGACCACATACTTACCTTTATACTTTTCAAGCTGCCTTTTCATTCTTACGTAAACTAAATTGTTAACATCTTCCTCTGTTAGTAAGGCTGGTCTCCTAAGCCAAAGCTCTATGGCTTCTTCTATGGCCTGTGACAGGGTTAATCCCCTTCTAATAGCTTCAGCTTTAAACTCCCTTAGCTTTTTTTCGTCTATCTTCTTGATTACTAAGGTCATCAAATATACTTAGGTGAACCAGGTAGATAAAGTTGACTTAATCACCTTTTTCTTTTCAGGTAGTGGTATATCCTACTATAATCCTTGTCGCCAAAGCCAGCCCTAGCCGCTGCCAGGTAGGTCTGAGCCGAGGAGGAAGTAAGAGGTATATCTTGACCCTTGTAGTGCCCAGCTCTCACGGCATATAGGAGGTCTTTAGAAGCTAGGACTAGGCGGAACCTCAGTGGGTACTCCTCAGCCCTGAGCCTTTTACCATACCTATCAGCCACCGGTTTAAGCCAAGTCTTCCTCATAAAGTCCAGTAGCAACTGGGAGTCCACTCCCCAAGACTCGACTAAGGCTATAGACTCGGAGAGCGAGAGGGCTATATTGAACAACATTAAGTTCACAGCCAACTTAAAAGCCGAGGCCTTGCCTATCTCACCCACGTAGACTACTTCCTTCGAAAGTCCTCTAAGTACTGGTAGCACCTCTTCGTACACCTCTCTATCCCCGCCGACCATGGCCAGCAGCTCCCCCTTCTCGGCTTCCGTCCAGCTGCCGAGTACTGGAACCTCTAGGTAAGCGTGTCCCTTCTCGCGCGCCTCCTCATAGAGTTCGACGCTAAGCATAGGGGTCACGGTGCTATGGTTCACCACTACTACTCTCTTATCCCTTACCTTCAAGATGGGTCTGACTACGGCTCTAGAAGCGTGGTCGTCGGCTACGGCCATGTGTACGTAGTCGCTCTTCTCGGCTACCTCTACAGGTGAGCTGGCCACCTTGGCGCCTAGCTCCTCTAAGGGTTTCGCCTTACTTATAGTCCTGTTCCAGACCACTAATTCGTATCCAAGCGAGAGCAGGCGTTTCGACATCGCCGTGCCCATAACCCCTAATCCTACGAACCCTATCCTCATCGCCTTTACCACGCCGACGTGGTTAAAGGGTCTTCCCTAGATGGGAGCTATTACCTAACGGTACTACGGGTTCAGATTTAAGTAACTCTTAGCGCGTATAGGAGGTATGCGGGGTGAGGTGCTGACTAAGCGCGACTTACCCGTGTTCTGGGAGGCCCTCGTGAAGATGTACAGAAACGACGCGCCCCGCCACGCTTACATAGTCCACGACCTAGTATACGACTACGGGAGGACTGAAGTCTACGTACTATGGAGGGAGAGTATAGCTGGCTACATACTCGTCTGGAAAGGCGAGCGAGAGCGGGCGGCCGTACACATGTACGGGGATTTCCTAAGTCTGCTACCGAGGATAGCGGATGAGCCCCTATTGCTTCACATTCCGCTGGAAGAGGCGGACGAGGTTAAGGCCTTCTTCGAGGAGAGGGGACGCGTTGAGGAGGTTGGGGTGTACCTCGACATGAAGGTTGACAGAGAGTCCTTCAATCCTACAAACCCAGAGCTAGCCATCAGGCTGGGAATGGAGCACCTAGAAAAACTGGCGGACCTACTACCGCCCGAGAGGGCGGGGGAGGATAGACTGGCTAGGGCTAGAGCTATACTCAGGCAGTCCTACACGTACGGGGTGATGGTGGGTGGTAGGCTCGTATCGATGGCCTATGCTTACCTTAGGATGCCGGAGGTGTGGGCTATAGGCGGTGTCTATACCCACCCCGACTACAGGGGGAGGGGCTACGCCAAGTCGGTAGTGTCTGCTATAACGAGAGACGCGTTGAAGTGCGGCGAGTGGGCCTTCTTACACGTACGTAAAGATAACCTCCCGGCCATAAGAGTCTACAAGAGGGTCGGGTACTCTACCTTCGGCGAGAGGCTGTGGATCAAGTACATGCCAGCTAACCTTTAAAGCCACGCCGCCGTGTTTCTCACGTATGAAGGAGGAGTACATAGAGTTCCTTCTCTCAAGGAGGAGCATCAGGAAGTTCAAGCCCGAGAAAGTCCCCCTAGAAGTCCTAGAGAGAATAGTTGACGTGGCTAGGCAGGCGCCGAGCGCCAGGAACGCTCAGCCGTGGGAGTTCATAATAATCACTGATAAAGACACGATAGACAAACTCGGTAAGGTGTCGAGGGCCGCCAGCCCCCTCCTAAACGCCCCAGCCGCTATAGCCGTGGTATCAGACCCCCAGACCTCTCCGGTTACCCACCAAGTCGACGGGGCGCTGGCCACTCTATACGCTTGGCTCGCCATACACGCTCTAGGTCTAGGGGCTGTCTGGATAAACTCTCTCCGCTACGAGGAGATGAAGGAGATACTCGGCGTACCTAAGGAGAAAGTATTGCTGGCAATTCTAGCCGTGGGCTACCCAGACGAGCAGCCCAAGGTCAAGCCCAGGAAGCCCTTGAAGGAGGTTCTGCACTACGAGAGGTACGGTAACAGGGAGAGGCCCGCCTAGCCCCACCCTAAGGTTTCAAGGGCGCTTAATCCCAGCTCCTTTTTTAATCCCTCTAGGAGGGCCTCGTTCTCCAGCTCTCCTAAAGGCTTACACTCTCTCAGCTTCTTCTCTCCGTTTAGGACTTTAATGGCAAAGGCTAAGCAGGTGAGTTCTCCGCACTTCCTACAGTTAGTCTTGGGGAGGAACTTGTAGAGCTGGAGCGCGCTCATCCTAGTCCAGCGCTCAACCCTTCCTTGATCAGGTACGCCTTCTCTAGCTATTTTCTCTTTAGCCTTAGATATCAAATCTTTCACGTACTCTACGACTTCACGCGCATCATCTACGTTATGGGCACAGAAGCTAATCTTCCCGGAGGAGTATATCCCTATCATTCTGCCCTTTATCCTCAAAGTGACGGAGCCGAACTCCCTTGAGTAACTGACTTTTGAGGGAGGGAACATGAGGGCGATGGTCTCTACAACTCCTTTAAGAGGCTCACCCCAATTAACATCGACAGTAATGCTGTATTCTCCTACAGGACATCTGCCATGAGAAATCTTAGAACTTAACCCGCACAACTTTACCTCTACGCTCAAATGGAACCCCAAGTTACTTATTACTACACGGGGCGAAAAAATGTTTCCTTACATAGACAGTAGTCGCTTAACTTCCTCCTCTAGGGCTTCTACCTCCTCTAGACTGGCACGCCTACGCGAGAGTAGGGCCAGAGTCTTCCTCCTCAGGACAGTGGCTTCAGGGCTACTTATATCCGCTAACATTACTATGACTCTGGCTAACCTCTCTAAGGCCCTCTTGTCTAAGGCACTTCTTAGAGACGCCAGGGCTTCTCCAAGCCTGCCCTCGGATACCAGTCTTAGGGGACGCATGAGTGAGGCCCCGACCTCAGCGTAAGTCTTAACTATCTCCACTATGTCGGCGTGGCTCTCGTGACCCCTTAACAAATGGGCTACCCCAGCCCCCTCTAACACAAACCCTCCCGGAGTCGCTAGAATTAAGTCGGGAACTAGGTACCTGTGGTCTAGGCCAGCCTTCCTGAGGGAGATTACGGCGTGGAGAAGGTCGTGTAACAGGCTTTCACCCTCCTTACTAGTTAGCCGCCTAGTCTTAGCTATCTCTCTGAGCGTAGGCCAGGGATTCCACTCCTCAGCCGCGTAGCTCCACTCCCTCTCAACCCCCACCTCGTACACTCTAGCCAGGTAGGGGCTCGAAACGTAGATTATCGACGGGTCGGGTTTCCCGTGTATGGCGGGCAGGACCTTAATGCTTCTCCGAACCCACACCTCCTCGTGGTACCCCTCATAGACCATGATAGGCCCTACTCTCTTGATCAAGGCTCCGAGCTTGTACGGTCCTACTCTACTTATCTTCTCGGACAACATAGACCCCGCTGGAATTCCTGGTTAATTATTTTCATAGGACTTACTTAACCTTTCTCGGGGAGGTAAAAGTGAAGATATGCTTCAAGCCCATAGGGTACGTCGAGACCCCCTACAGCGACGAGGAGGTTAAATCGAGTTTTTATGGGGTTAGCGGCAGGGTCGTAGTCTCGAAGGAGTACGCTCCCGGTCTTAAGGGTCTCGCGGGTTTCTCGCACATAATACTGATAGCTTACCTCCATAAAGTGACTGAGGAGCAGAGGAAAGTGTTGGTCGTTAGGCCCCGCAGACTTGTCAGGCTAGGCCTCAAGCTAGAGGAACTACCGGAGATAGGCGTGTTCGCCTCGGACTCTCCCCACAGGCCTAACCCGATAGCTCTCTCAATAGTCAGGCTTGAGGGGGTTAGGGGTAACATCTTAGAGGTTTCTGGGCTGGACTTGTTTAACGGCACGCCCGTACTGGACATTAAGCCATACACGGCTGGCAGGAGAGTTGAGAAACCTATATATCCAGACTGGTACGTTGAGCTTTACAGGAGGGTTGGGGTAGAGGTTTAGGCGGTGGATATGCGCATACTACCCTTTCTCCTTATAACCGTTATGCTTGCATCTCTATACTGGGCTAGTCCTCCTCCAATCACTCTCAGCGTCGGAGACCTTAAAGTAGAGATAGACGCGAGGAGCGGGGCTCTAAAAGTTGTGCGTAGAGGCGCTCCAATTCAGGAGTTAGGCTTTGGGGTATGGACTACTGGGTGGTCGAACTTTAAACACCAGTCGTGGCTTAAAGCTAGGGTAGAGACTGGTGAGGGAGAGGTTAGAGTTGTTGGGGAAGCCGGGAACCTGGCGAAGTACAACTACACAGTCAAGGTCGAGGGCGAATCCATAGTTCTCGAAGGGGAGGTAGAGGTCCTCAGCCCCGGAATGGTAGAGGCGGTCGCTTGGGGTTCCTGGGGTCTAGACGTCCATAACTACGCTGGCGCCGAGCTACTCGTCTTAGAGTGGAACGGGACAAGGAGCGTGAAGCTGCCCCCCTCGTTCAGGAGCGATGAAATCGTGTACTCCGAGGCCTCCTACGGCGTAGCGGTCGGAGGGGTCGCTTTCTTCACGTTGAACGAGCTGGCAGTCTCAGTCGACGACGAGAGGGCTTGGGGAGGTTCAGCGTACTCTTTCAAGTACTGGGTGTATAGGAAGTGGAACAAGGCTACGAGTTCTAGGTTTAAAATAGTAATACAGCCCTACGACGGCCCCGACGAGTTGGAAAAAGCCCTCTCAGCGGTTAAATTTCTCTTCGTCTTAACTCAGCCGGAGGAGCTAAGACCCCTCTACGATAGGCTTATGCTCTCCTTCTTGGAGAGGAGGTACGGCGAGATTAGCGACTTGGCGCTAGAGGGACTACGAAGCTACCTTAAAGAGCTCCCTCGTCCCGGGCACGGCTTCCTGAGAGTTGAGGGGCACAACATAGTGGGTGAGGACGGGCGTAAAGTCGTCCTGAGGGGTGTAAACTACATAGGGATGGAGTTCGGCTGGTTAAAACATAGAGAGGAGCACTTCGCCTTAGTGGCTAGTTGGGGCTTAAACGTAGTAAGACTACCTTTCGGCTGGGCGTACTTAGAGCCAGAGCCGGGAGTCATAGATAAGGCATACTTAGCTCTTATAATCAGGAACGTCGCCCTAGCGAAGAAACACGGGTTATACGTGGTTTTAGACTTACACCAGTGGAAGTGGTCCCCGAAATTTAAGGGCTGTGGGCTGCCGGACTGGGCTTCCCCCGACGCGCCTGATGAAAGGACGGCGTCAGTACTCTTCTTTAAAAATGAGTCGAAGTGGGAGTTAGTAGCTAGGATATGGAGGATCTTAGCCGAGATATTCCGGGACGAGCCCTGCATAGCCGCTTACGACCTTTTCAACGAGCCTATGCCTAACGACGACTTAATCCCCCGGGGGGAGTTCGCCAAGCTTACCGCCCGCTTCTATGAATATGTCGCCGAGAAGATAAGAGAGATAGACCCTAACCATATAGTCATGTACATGCCGCCTTGGGGTAGCGACGTGAAACACATTTTCTCGATAGACGTCCCCAACTCCGTGCTGACCGGGCATTTCTACGCTGGTGGAACTTGGGACGGCGTAACGGGGTATGAACATATCACTAAGGAGGAGCTGGTAGAAGCCTTAGAGGAGTGGGTGGAAGCCGCTGAACGCTTAAGTGTAGCTCTCTGGATGGGGGAGTTCGGAGTCGGCTCACAGGCCTACAGGGCCATAGACTGGGCTAGAGACGTTGTCGAGGCCATGGATAAATACGTGCTGGGCTGGGCGTACTGGTGCCTGTGGCTGAGGGATGTAGGCTACGCCTTACTCTACTTTAATGGGACACCCAAGGAAATAGCTAAAGTACTGGAGAGGCCCCACGTGGAGTCCTATACTTCGGAGGTAACATATTTCCACTTTAACGAGGATGACAGAACCTTTGAGCTGAGAGTCGTCGTTAAGCGCGGCGTTGAGGAGGTAACTCTGAGGACTCCGCCCAACTACTACCACCTAGTGCTCACGGACGACGTGGGCGGCAGCTCCTCGTGCTCCTTAAACATCTCCAAGGGGTTACTGACGATCTACGTTAGGGGGGAGCCCGGAGCAGTAGTCACCATAAAAGCCAGAGACCCCTAAACTACGCTCTTGTCTCTCTTTGGGGGTTTTCCCTCGCCCGGCCGGGGGTTCCGGGCGGGGTCATG
>CAZFWY010000070.1:0-7875 GCA_964522715.1 uncultured Thermofilaceae archaeon
TTCTTGTAGTTTCTTTTTGTTGTTTCTGGTTGTGTGGTTTGGGCTTGTTTTATATATTTCTTGTTGTCCCCGCGTTTCCCCGACGCACAACGCCCCACCGGGAGGGAATTCTATTTTGCCCTGTAGGTATATGGTGTGAATTTTGTGGCTTTTACGATGTTGTTCCTCAGTTCCCAGGCTTTAAAGTATATTTGTGCTCTAACTGTGTGTCTCCGTGTTGGCGGTTTTCTCTTTAGGAGCCTATATATGGATTTAGTTAGTACTTTTAGGCCCGTCTTGGTTAGGTAGCCGTCACGGCCCAGCTTTAGGCTCGCTATTCTCGAAGATGTAACGGTGGCGTGTATGGCTAGGGGTTTGAACATTTCCGAGTAGTCGTAGGTTAGGGCTACTCTTCCAGGTCTCTCGGAGTGTATTATGCCCGCGTAGGGGTCTAAACCCGCGCTTATCAGGGCGTGTGTACATAGTCCGTATATGACGGCGTACGAGTAGTTTATTGCGGAATTGATCGGGTCTTTAGACCGTGGGTCTCTACCCGTAAACTCGTAGTGTTCGGGTATGAACCTGCACAGGTACTCCCATAGCTTTTTACTCCATTTCGCTTCAACCCTTACGACGGATTTTACATCACTGGCTAGGCGCAGGTCCTCCATAAAGGATCTTTCTAAGTCTTTTAGGTACGTGAGTCCGTTTGTGGCTTTACTGCTTTGCTCAGTCTCCTTATAGGTAAAGTACCTGCATACGCTGAGGAAGCCTCTTATCTTTCCCTTAATGAACTTCTTTGAGATACTTGTTCTCCAATTGTAGTCTTCGAGTAACTTGTACTGCCTCCGCCTCACGTCTGCTATCCTAATAGTGAAGGGGGTGAACACCATGGCGTCTACGCTTCGAGAGTGGAACACTACTGGTACGCCTGACCTAGCCAGCATGAGTAGTGTCCCGGATGAAATTCTAACCCTATATCCCACTATCACTAGTAGTTCTAGGTCTAGTATAGGCACTACGTCTAGAGCTCTATCTTCCTTGGTGGGGTAGGATATTGCCAGTGTCGAGCCACGTTTCTTAATTACCGCTATACCTCTTATAACGAGAATCATATTCTCATGTGCGGGCAGAGGAACCTATAGCGGCACTCGGCGCAAAAACACAGTCCCCTCGGTTTAGGAGGGGTTTCTCTCTCCATAATGGACGCTAATTCTCTGCATAGATTGTACATTGGAGGTATTTTAACGTGAAAACCTGCCACATTACCGCCCCTAAACATTAACCCCCGTATTCTGCCAGAAGCGCTTAGGGATAGGTATACGGCTACAGTTGTTAGTCCTAGGGATAGGTTTAGGGATGAAGCGTACAGCAGGAGCCGGGGTAATATATATCCTCTGCGAAGTACGTGTTCAGCTCCGGTCTGCGCAGTTTCTAAGGCTATTCCTCTCAGAGAACCACCGATGTGTATTATTAGAAAAGCGTCTACCTTTCCACGTAGCCCCACAGCGTTAGAATCACAGGTCAGCTTAACACTTACAGGCTTCTCTTTCTGGAAAAGCATAACGTTCCCAGCTTGTTCACATGCTTGTTCTAACTGGTTTAAGAATGCCTCTTGGAGCGCTTTAGCCCCCCTATGGTGGGGTATTTCTCTCCCACGAGTTCTCCTAATAGTAAACCAGGCTCTAGTTCTACATATCATTAAGTCGTCAAGTATCCGTGCCGGTAACCAATACATCCTCGCTCCTCCTGCTCCACACTTTACCCCGCGTAATAGCAACGGCTCTGCAGAAGTCAGAATCTTGGACAGGTAGGACGACGATAGAATCCCCTTCACAAACCACCTCGCTAAGTTTCTCAGCCAGGATGAGAGCCCTGCTCCACGTGAGACGCCCGGCGTATACCGATTTAGATATAGGGCATAAACCGTACCTCCATAAAATCCTCCTAACCTTTTCGCGTACATCGTCCCTAGAGATGTCATAAGCTACTACTACGTGCATGACTAGAGGAGTACGGCTAACCCCACAACCTTTAGTCCGTCCTCCCTTATAGCTATGAGTAGCGCGTTCTCCACGCTGGCCATGTACCACGCGTAGTCTTCGAAATCCTCCGTGGGACGGGCTGGCACCTTTAAGAGGACGGGCGTGCTTAGGAATTCCTCGCTGGCTTTAGGGAGTATTCTGCTGAGTTTCACGATTCCGCCGATGCGGCTACCCTCCCTATCAAGTTGTTCTAACAGGGCTCCGTAGCGGGAGAGGATTTCCCCCAGAGTTCTGAAGGATAGAACTTTACCTGTCAATCTTCCGAGATTCTCCCCGAGCTTCTTAAGTTCTCTTTTACCTACTCGTTTATGAGTCACTACTATGGCGGGCGTGGCATGCATCCTAGAGTCGAAGAGCGCCCTAAGGGGTTTTTTCCGCCCTTCAACAACTTCGAAGTTCCTGGCCAGCACTACGAGCGAATACTCGCCCTCATATGTTCTCCCGCAGCTTTCCACCTCTGCATTTATGGGCGAAACGCTCCTGAAGGAGGTCAGCTGGTAGAAAGATGAGGGCCCTACATTCAGCCCCTCTAAGAACTCCAGTACGCTAGACAGGTACTCCTTGAGTTCCCCGCCAGGCTTTACCGCGTCTAAGTACTTGGAGATGAACTCCGCGAGTACAGGCAGCGATGCCCGTAACTCAGAGTAGGCGGTGGTCTCGGCGTCTCTACGTAGGATCGCGTTTAGGAGTATGCTGGCAAATACGGGGAAGACTAGTTTGAAGAAACCAACGGGTTCCCCCAGCCACGACATGTCGGCGGGTTCCGGGAAGGCCTTCCTCTCAGCGAGTAGCTCTATTAACTCGTTGTAGGATAGCTCCCTGTCTTTGAGTTCCTCTTTGAGCTTATACTTACCTGAGTCCACGACTACGTGTACCTCTCCCTCCCTACCCCTGGAAATCCTGCCGAACCGCTGTATGAAGGCCTCGATGTCTTTAGCGTATATTACCCCCCTCTCGACGTACTTTAGATCCAGTCCCTGGGCTATCGCTAGGTTGCCTACTAGAATATCGTACTTCCCTCTCTTAAGGGAGGACAGAGCAGGAGGCTCACAGTACTCGGCTGGCACCCTCACAGAGGTTACGTAGCACTTCCTGACTTCTCTATCCTTCCCGATGAGACTTAGCTCCTCGTGTATACGTTTACACGTGTCTATTACCAGCTTCACCCTGTCCAGTATCACCATGGTCTTCCTGCTCCAATCCTCCCTGACTATAGACGCGGCGACTTCCGGGACGTACCTCTGAGCCTCCAATAACCCGACAAACCCCGGGCGAGTATCAACGCAGTGAAAGAACACCTTAGTCCTACCCCTGATCAAGTGTTCCTTGGGCCCCTCATCGCCGCACTCGGTGTCCACCTCTATAACCTCGAAGCCGAGGAGTTCCAGTATGACCCTAGAGAGCTTCAAAAGCTTCTCTCTGTGAGTGGCTGAGGAGAAAACAATCTTACGCGTGGCCCGTGGGTTACACGCGTAGAAGTATAGGAGTGTCAACAGGGAAATCTCCGATAAACCCGTGTAAAGGTGGAACTCGTCTATAAAGACCGGGTATCTGAAAAACTCCGCGTATATGTCAGCTATCTCCCTCAACGAGCCTCGCGACACTTCCAGAGGCATGTAACGCCTGACAGACCTCCTTAACTCCTCTATGTAGCCATCCAGGGGATGGCCGGAGGCGAGCACCTTCAGGAAGTCCTTGAAGTACCTGAGTATTCTCAGGAGTTTCTCGCCTTCGGCTTCGAACTCCCCGTAGCTCAGCTCGCTGAATATGTACGGGTACTCCGGCACTGTAAATATCATTCTGAAGGTAACCCTAGGGAACAGCTTAGTCTTTAGCTCGCTCAAAACCTCCCTCTTACTTTCCTTGTTGAGGATTACCCTTAATGTTTCTACGGTCTCGGAAGTTACGAGCATTAGGAGTACCTTGTGCTTGACCTTCTCGCCCTCTGGGTTTATGGCGTCCACGTCCCATACAGTGAAGAACTCACGTAACCTAGGATACCTGACGTAGTGCCCCTCCCTAAGCTCCTCCTCTTCGGCCTCCTTCAGCCTACGGTCAGCCTCCTCCTCCGAGACCCCCAGTACCTCTTCGACGTTCACTCTCTCAGCCATCGACTCTAAAACGTTAAATATAGTGTCGTACTGGTCTTTCGCTAAGACTCTAGTGGGGTAAATCCCGACGACGCCGTCATATACGCCTACAAACATGAACAAAAGCAAGACGTAAGTCTTCCCGCTACCTGTAGGCGCCTTCAGGAATATGGCTTGCGGCTTCCTGTCTGAAAGCCTCTCGTAGACCGCGGCTTGGAAATCTCTAAGGACTATTCTCCTAGACCCTATAAAGAGAGATTTATCGCTGGGCTTAGCGTAGAGGGGCTTCACAGTGAAGGAGAAAACGTGGTCTCTGACCAAGCCTAGCCGCCCTCGCCCAGCAGGTACCTCCCCACGGTCTTAGGTAGGGGGATTATGTAGCTCTCACCCCTCCTCTCCTTTACGCTTAACCTGTACATGCCCCTAGCCCTTACATACCCCACGACGTTGGCTCCCCGCTTCCCCAAGGGTTTAGACCGGGTCTCAAGAACCTTGACGAAGTCCTCGACGTCGTAACCGAATAGTCTGGTATCGTAGAGGTTTACGGGTATAGATGACCACCTTAAGTCCGCTACTTTCTCGCGCACAGCGGCTTCCTTGAGCCTCACCTTGTAAAGACCAGTCCTCTTCATGCCTATCCGCACATAGAGGGTTCGGGGTAATTCGCGCGGCGAGACTAGGATCGTCAGGTGCTTAGTCGGGGGTACAAGTGAGATCCAGTTCGTAGACATGGGGAAGAACACCTTTAAGCCCCTACGGACAGGCTCGGCGTACCCCGTCCCCTTAGCCGCCATGAAAAACTTTCTGCTCGTAACTCTCACGGGCATAGCGGGGTAAGCGTAAACGTATTTCAACTCGCCGCGCTGTAATCCTCCTATAACCTCCTCCACGAAGGTATACTGTAGAGGCTTAATGTAAGGAGGTCTCTTAACCGGTAGGTGGAGCGAGGGGAAGGTAACGTAGGCCTCGGCCAGCTTACCGTTAAACGCGTAGATCAGGGAGTAGTTGTGGATAAAGCGGGAAGTTATGATGACAGAGCCTACTCCCGCTACTGCTGGCCTTATCTCAGAGGAGAAAGTGAGTACTCCGTGAAGGTTCATCTCGGCCACGTATAGGTGTACGTCTCCCAGCACACTCCAACACCTAGCCTTCCCTAGGCCTACCTATTTCCTGGACAAAGGCTTCGTAGGACAACTTTAAGAGGACGGCGTCTCTCCAGGCATTAACAACTATGTCCTTCAGCTCTTCCCTACCCAGCTTGAAAAGCCTATCCGTAAGCTCCCTATCCACATAAACGTACCCAGTCTTGTCGAAGCTCTTAGCGTACTCAACGACTTCCTCTACAGGGTCTTCGCCCATCCCCTTACTCAGTATCCTCTCAGCTATCTCGTAGCCAGAGCCTAGCTCTTGGTCCGCGAAGACAAGCGCCGGGACTGTTATCTCGACTCTTCCGTAGTCGCTCCAGACAGCCCCTATCCTGGGGATTTTCACTAGGGTGGCTAGTAGGAGTAACAGCTCGTTTAGCGAGACATCGTAGAAGGATATCTTACCCACGAACGTTGCGCCCGCCGCGACGTACCTAATAGTCATCAAAGCCCTACCAGTAGTCTTCGTGACATCGTCCACGGCGTTATGAGTTCTAAAGTCAGTTATCTTGTCGGAGGGCGCGGTTGCTGGGTACAGGTCACCTCTAACCCTAGCCTGTACGTTGTAGCTCCCAACCTGTAACTTGTAGCTCCTACCTCTACAGGTCACACTAACCCTCTTCGACCTAGCCCCTTCTTCTTGGACCGCGAACCCGAAGAGGAAGCAGGCTGGGCACTCCCTACAGTACCCCTCGATATACTCCTTACCACCTACATCGTATGGCCTTAACGCGCAGTTGTACATTCCATCTAACACTCTGAGTTTAAGCCCGTCTGCCGAAAGTAGGGCCTGCGCCAAAACACCTATATTATCGTTAGGGGGTCTATCCGCTACTATGCTTAGAGTCTCACTTATCTTAGAGGCTATGTCTTTACCGTACTCCTTGAATATGTTGTGCTGGAGGTACAGCATAGTCCTCCTATAAGCTGCGTCAAACTTGGAGTCCGTTATAGCTGGCACGACTTGCCCAGCTACGGCGACTTCCACTAGGTCGTCCGCCCCCTCATGCCTAAGGATCAGGTCGGATAGGGCTTTGACCACGAAGAACACGTTGACTATTCCGCCGCCTCCCGGCTTAGCCTCTAAGGGGTCTCCTCTCCTCTCCACCAGGTACCTCTTAGCCTCACCCATATCCATATCCTTAAAAATCCTATCTACCAAGGACATACCATCACCTCCCGCAGGTTTTTAGGGGGTGCTAAACCCCCTTTACCCCCGCTACAGCTAGGCGCTGAGCGGGGGCGGGGAGAAAAACACCTATTCCTCACCTTTTTCACCCTTAGACCCTTCCTCACGTCTGCTAACCTCTGAGAGATAGAGTTCGTAGACGCTACGCCTGATTTTCCTCGCGAGTTCCCAGGCCTTCTGCCTCGGGTACTTCTCGGCGAAATGAATCACGAATCTTACGAGCCCCTCTACACTCCCCCCAAGTTCGTCTATGGCTTCCTCTTTCTTCCTCCCCCCAATGAAGGTCCTACTTTTCCTCAGCTTATCCTTAGCAGTATTAACGGCGTGGGCCACGAGTGACTCGTTGTCGTAGGTTCCGTAGTACATTAAGGCATGACTCAAGGCTTCCCATAGAGGCCCGGTCACTACGTGCTGGGAAACCCCAAACCTCCGACCCACAACTTTGATTATAGCGGCCACATACTTCTCCTCGTAATTCAAAGGTTTTAGACCAGGAGACATACCATCACCTCCTAAAACCTCACCTACACGACTCAGGTAGTCTTCGAGCTCACGTGCGAGCTCGAAGACACGGGTATAAAACTCGAAAACACCGCCCCGCCTCCTCTCAAAGCCCGAGGGCGGGGGTGAGACTAGGGACACAGGTAGGTAAACCCCCTCTAGGTCTTCCACAGATTTTACGATCCACGTCGCCGTCCAGCCCCTCTCACCTACCCTACGGGAATACCAGTAGGCTGCCCTTAGGGCTAGCCCCTCCAGCCCCCTCATAAGGTAGTAATAGGACTTAGCGTACTCTCTCCTAAGCCTTCCTCTCTTGGCTTCTTCCCTCAGCCTAAGAGCCAGGTAATTAAGTGCCTCTATGGAGGCCGGGCAGGTTGGGGCCTCGACTATCTTAACCGGGGGCGTCAGTAAATCCATGACCGTCACTCCAATCCTGAACTGACCTCCCCCAGCCGTCCACGCCAGCTTAGGGATTAGGGTTAACCCGTAGTAGATGGAGTCCTTGTTCCCGGAGAAGTCCACCCTCGCTCTGATGTCCCTACTGAAAGCCGCGTAGTTAACGACTACGAACGCCCCGAGGTGGTTGACGAGCACGCAACCCGGGAGGCCCTTCCCTGAAGCAATTCCGTTCTCCTCATCGCCGTATAGGTTCTCAAGCTCTATGTTTGAAACGAAGATATCCGCTATCCTGTTAGCCACAAAACTTAATACTTCGAAAGCTATGGCTGGCCTAAAGTAGACTATTATGAACGGGATGCTCACCCCCCTCCCCTCCCCCTCTAATAGCATGCGTATAACTCTCCCCTCGTACTTGCACAGCGCACATACAGGCCTGAAAACCTTAGCTAATGGGCTGCTGGAGTCAGTAACGCTATCTACACGCCCAAGGGGAAAGTCGTCCGGAGTCCACATCTGCTGTCCGCCTT
>CAZFWY010000071.1:0-7700 GCA_964522715.1 uncultured Thermofilaceae archaeon
AGTAAAATATAAATATTAGATATACATGATTAGCAGGGATATCTATGAGGAGGCTGGCGCTACTCGTAATGTTAACCCTGTTAGTAGCCACACAGATAGCCGCATGCGACCCCACGGTCACGAAGACTGTCAAGCGCAAGGTAGTCGTGGCACCCCAGAGGGGAGTATTAGAGTCCAAGGTCTACTTGACGATAGAGGTAGAGGGGAACGGCACGTATACGCTTGAAGATTTCACCTACATACCTGGGGCTTCAAACCCAGTGTTTTACGGGGTAGAGCCCGAGGAGCTAGACATCAGTGGGGGCCACGTGAAGGCTAGGTGGTCCTTGAGCGCTAGGGGTGAGAGGGTAGTAGGCTACGTGGTAGACGCCGAGCCGTTACTCGTCGTGGACGCAGAGATACTAGTAGATGGAGACCCTGCTAGGCTCGAGTGTTTCGACAAGTACTGCGTCGCTCCCGGTGCGGCAGGGGTTAACGTAACCTACAGATTGACCCTGCGGAACAATCTGGAGATAGACGGGTCCAAGGTGCCGCTGGCCGCCATAGTTACTATGACTCTGAGCCATGGCTGCATGGAGGTAGTCGATGAAGACCCTGAGCCGGGGGCTAAGACAGAGATGGGAGAGGCGCTGGTCTACACGTGGTTCATAACTGTCGAGGACGAGGAGAAGCTAGTGGTCAAGCTCAGGGTTAAATGCCTAGACTCTTGGGGCGAAGCCGTACTCCCGGACTTCAAGGTACTGGTACCCTTAAACCCTGAACAGACGCTTGAAAGGCTCTCCCAGGTAGAGGAGGAGCTGGAGGGTCACTTGGAGAAGAGCCGCGAGATGGAGCGGTACATGGAGAATATGGGGCTATTCTTCGAGAACTTCTCCAGAATGTTCGACGAGATGGGGGCTAGGTTCAGCAACTTCTCCAATATGCTCGGCGAGGGTGTGAATAAATCCCTAGAGGCCGCCGACGCCCTGGAGAACGCCTCCCTAATGGCTTATGCGGCCGCCGATAAAATGGACGAACTCGCGGACTTCATGAGCGACATGTCAGCCGAACTAAGGGAGGTCGATAAGACTGTGTCTACAGCCCTACGGGTAATGGGGGAGACTGAGAAAGCCCTAAACGAGGTCGAGCGTTACGTAGATCTAATATCTTCCTACTACCCCGGCGACGAGTTAGCGGCTATGCTTAACCTCTCTAAACCACTAAGCCTGGCGGACGCTAAAGGCCTGATAAAAGATCTGAAGGCGCGGATATCCTCCCTCAGGAGGACTCTCAAGAGCTACGAGAGTGCGACTAAGTACGTGGAGGAGGCCGAGGAGGAGTTCAGAGAGGCCGCAGAAATGCTGAGAACGCTGGGCGACGGCCTATACAACGCCTCGGTCAAGATGAGAGAACTCGCCTCGATACTGGAGAAGGCCAAGAAGCACTTAGACGAGACAGCGGCTAACATGGAGTCTAGGGCAGCTGAGATAAAGTCCAGGATGGGAGAGTTCGAAGAAGCCTCGGAGAAGACCAAGGAGATCAGGGAGGAGCTGGAGGAGAAGCTAGAGGAGTTGAGAGCTACCAGGAGAGCCGTGGAGAAGTTCTACGAGATATACAGGAGACAGGAGCCAGTAGTAACCCTAACGGACGGGTCTAGCGCTCGGAGCACCCTGTTAACCGACGAGGTATCAATAAAGATATTGACTGTGAAGCTCAGAGAGACCATTGAGAGGGAGGCGCCGCCACCCCCACCCGAGGAGGCAGGGGGGCTTAATAAGACTCCAGTCATACTCGCCGCTATGGGTGGGGCTGGCTGGGTAGCGCTGTCTTTGGTGTACGGCTATAGGAGACCTGTCAAAGAAGGCGTAGGGGAGTTAGAGAAAATCCTGAAGGAGCTGGAGGAGTTAGAAGGGGAGAGGTAAGATATATTGTTAATTTTTAATAAGATATTCGTGGTATTTTAGCGAGGCTGAACCCTGTGGGGGAGGAGAGGAAAAGGCAAAAAGACGTTTTAATAAGAGGGGTGGAGGAGGAAGCCTACAGGGATATGGCTAACTTAGCCAAGCGTATGAACGTTAGCGTGGGTTTCCTAGCCTCCCAGGCCTTCAAACTCATAGTGGCGCTCGTGGAGGACAGGGGAGGAATATTACTAGTACCCGTAGAGATAGCCCGTAAGGTCGGGAGGCTGGTACCCGGCCCAGTGAAGAGCATTATGCCTCGGATAATAAAGTACGTTAATAAGCTCTCGATAAGCGGAGAAGACCTAGAGTCTTCGGAGACCCCCCTAGTCTTCCTGGGCATAGACTACCTGATATTCGAGGACGACGTCTCAGAGAAGCTCTTCGACGATAAAGTGCTCAAAATAGTTGACTGCGGAGTAGTGGAGGTACCAGCCCACATAAAGAAGTTCACAGTCCTCAGCAAGGTAGCCTTCGTGAGAGAAGTCAGAATTAGGGGATCCTAGCTCCGCCCGGGACAACCTTCATCTACTTCTACCAGCAGGCCTTTCCTGTATAGCTCTACGGCTTCACCCACGGTTTCTACCTCTGCCTTGTAAACACTCACTCCAGAGCCCTTAAACATCTCCAAGGCGCGCCTACCTATCCCCCGTACGATTAGGGCTAACGGGTTTAAGGCAAGTATCCTCTGGGCTGGCTTACCCGCTCCCCCGAAGTGCTCGCCCGTATTAGGGATGGCGTCTACATGTACTACTTCTCCTTCGCGGCTTAGGGTTATTACGAGAAAGTAGGGGGCCCTTCCGAAGTGGTTTGAGAGTCTAGAGCTTAGATTGGTTCCCTTGGCTGGCACTACTATCCTAACGGCCATATTTCCACCGAGAAGCGGAGAGCTGACACATATTTATGTGTTATTGCACGAAATATAGGTTATTCTCTCGTCGGCGCCCTATTCCAACCATCTGCTAGGGAAACGTACGTGTACGAGCTCCTCATCAGAGGCTAGCTCTCTCCCGGTTTCTTGTGGAACCTCGCTAGTAATTTATAGCTCGCTGTGGGGTATGGTGTCGATGAGAGTCGGGGACTTAGAAGGCAGGTTTTTCGTGGTTGCTCATAGGGGGGCTAGCGGTTACGAGCCGGAGAATACTTTGAGGTCTGTTAGGAGAGCTGTGGAGATGGGGGCGGACGCCGTAGAGGTTGACGTGAGGGTTTCTAGGGACGGGGCGCTAGTCGTTATACACGACGAGACAGTTAACAGGACTACCAACGGGAGCGGCAGGGTAGACGAACTCACCCTGAGGGAACTTAGGAGCCTCGACGCTGGCATGGGGGAGAAAATACCGCTGCTAGAGGAGGTCGTAGAAGCCGTGAAGGGGGAAGTGGTCTTAGTCGTGGAGTTAAAAGTTCCAGAGGCCGCTGAGCCCTCACTAAAACTCGTATCAGAGAAGGGCCTACTGGACAGCACGGTCCTCGTGTCTTTCAAGAGGGAGGCCCTGGAGAGGGTAGAGAGGCTAGACCCGCGGGCCTACACGGGGCTCATACACTCCCACCCAGTCGATCCCAGGGAAGCCGAGGAATTGGGATGCGACTTCATACTGCCCAAGTACACCTTGGTGACCGAGGACTACGTATCGAAGGCCCATAAGCTCGGCCTACTCGTAGTGACGTGGACAGTGGACGACTCCTCCACAGCCAAGCTCCTGAAGTCGAAGGGAGTGGACGGGATAGCTACTAACTATCCCGACAGGATAATCCCGCTTAGAACCGCCTAACCCGGCGTCCACCCATGGGTAACTCCAATAGTGTTATGTACTTGTTCTCAGTCACTTACTAGGAGGTGCTATCTCCGCGCGGGGTGTGTCTTCTTGGGAGGCGAGATACGAAACTTCATCCTCATAGTTCTGGACAGCCTACGCCAAGACCACGTAAGCTTCTACAACAAGGGGAAGCCTGTCTTCGAGGGAGTTAGGGCTTGTGAAACCCCGAATATAGATAGGTTCGCGCATGGGTGTGTAGTTTTCACTAATGTCTACCCCTGCGGGCTACCCACCATACCCGTTCGCACAGAACTACTCACCGGCAAGTTCACGCTCCCCCACAGGCCCTGGCGGCCCCTACTCCCCTACCCCCTGGATATCACGGCGGCCGAGATACTGGCTAGGCACGGCTTCGTTAACGGCCTAGTCACGGACACTTACCATCTCTTCAAGCCGGACATGAACTTCCACAGGGCTTTCCACGCCTACAGGTGGATTAGGGGGCAGGAGTACGATGCCTACACGTCTTCTCCCCCCAGGAGGAGGGTTGAGGACTACGTAAACGAGAACTACCCCGAGAAGTGGAGGCGGCTAGTTGCCAGGTTCCTAGCCAACACGGACGACTTCGAGAGCGAGGAGGACTACTTCCCAGCCCGGGTGGTCGGGGAGGCCGTGGAGTGGCTGGAGAAGAACAGGGTGCACGAGAGGATATTCCTCTGGTTCGACTCATTCGACCCCCACGAGCCCTGGGACCCCCCGCCGCGCTTCGACACCTACACGGATCCGGGGTACGAGGGGCCGCGTCTCATACTCCCCATGGGGGGCTACGCTAGGGACTGGGCCACGGAGGAGGAGATTAGGTATATCAGGGGCTTATACGCGGGGGAGGTTTCCTTCGTAGACCACTGCCTGGGTGAGCTGTTCAAGAGGCTGGAGGAGCTGGGTTACTTCGACGACTCCCTGATAATACTCACCTCCGACCACGGGCACCCCTTGGCCGATCACGGCAAGTTCCTCAAGGGGGCCGACAGGATGTACAGCGAACTCCTAAAAGTGCCCTTCATGGTCTATTACCCCGACTGCGAGCACAGGGTTGTGGACGCCTTAATACAGTTCCCAGACGTGCTACCCACGGTACTCGAAATGCTGGGACTGGAGAACGAGGCCAAAACCATGGAGGGTAGGAGCTTCGCCGGGATTCTAAGGGGAGAAGCTGAGGAACATAGGAAGTACGTGATCATGGGCTACCACGAGGGAGAAGACAGGTGCGTGAGGACTAAGGAGTGGAGCTACATACACAGGCCGGAGGGCGAGCCGGACGAACTCTACAATCTAATAGAAGACCCCCGGGAGACCGTGAACCTCATCGACGAGGAGAAAGAAGTAGCTATCAAGCTGGCTTCAGCCTTCGGAAGGTACTTCTACAGGTCGGCGGTCAAAGAAGTAAAAGGCGTGCAGGGCAGGTACGAACTTAGCTACGTAGAGTTGTAAAAAACGAGTTTACTTTCTTTCCAGTAACTTCCTTATGGCCCTTAATTCCTCCAGCATTTGTTGGGCTATGCTTTTCTCCGCCCCCAGGACTACTACCTTCTTTGTGACCATCTCCCTGACTTTCTGGGCGTCCTCGACTGAGAGGTTGCTGAACAGCACCTCAGGCCTGTAGGTACCTATGGCCGCCGTGTGGAAGCCGAGGGTTGCGAGTCCTAGGGTGCGCTGTAGGGGGCCCTGTCTGAACACTACGTTGTTGATCTTGAAGAAAGGTATGCTGCTCTCCCTCTTCCACCAGACCCCTCCACGCGCGACTATCCTGTCGTCCTCGACCACGTACTCCACAGTCTCGTAGTACTTATTCACCCAGTAGACCGTGAACGCTACGATGAAAATTGTGGGGGCGTAGACGAAGACTGCCATGATTGTCATCGCTAGAGGGTCGCCTAGAAAGAGTAGTGTTAGGGGCAGCGCCCAGGATAAGATTCCGAGGAGTACGAAGGAGAACAGGTAGATCATGTATAGGGTCTTCATCTTGGGGTCGGGCTTGAACTTGACCGCCATCCCATATCCCACCTCTCCAATTAAGGCATAGAAAATTAATCTTACGCCTCGTACTATAATTAAGGCGTTTACGGGTGTCGGCTTCGATGAAGGTGCTCGTCATAAGCGACCTACACTACGAGCTGGGCGAGCATAGAGGGGTGGATCAAAGCGTGGCTTGGGACTGGCTACTGGAGATAGTCGAACTCCATGACCCAGACCTTCTCCTATCTTGTGGAGACTGGGGGAGCGCCGTCACGCTAGAAGGGTTTAACGAACTCACGAGTAAGGTCGAGGTGTACACGATATATGGCAACCACGAGAACCTGAAGGTCTTAGAACTCGCCCGCAACAGGAACGGTAAACCCGTACTGCTGAACGACTGCAGAGTAGTAGAGGTCGGGGGGCTGAGGATAGGGGGTATAAACGGTATCATTTCCCTGAGCAGGCGTAGTAAGGGTGGCGTACCCCGCAAGAGACCGGAGGAGTTCCTCCCAGCGGCTCAGTGCCTCAGGTACAAGAGAGTTGACATCCTCTTGGTACACGAGGTAGTGCCCCTACCGGAGTACTCCCAGCTCATAACTCCCCGAGAGTATCTAGGGGTAGTTTTAGAGGCCGTGGAGACCGTTAGCCCACGGATAGTCTTTAACGGCCACCTACACGCTATGCCGTACACTATCTCCAGAATAGGCCGTTCTCTCTACGTCAGGGTAGATTCAAGCCAGAAGTCGCGGCATTACGCCGTCCTCTACCCCGAGAAGGGAAGCGTCGAGATATGGGTGGACTCGGAGAAGAAAGCGGAGGTAAGCAGGAGCTCTCACCTACCTTAAATAGAGGGACTGGCGTGATATTCGTGGTGTGACCCGGTCATGGAGGTGGAGAGGGCTAGGGTCAGCTTCGCTAGGCTCTTAAAGAAGAGAGCTAAAGAGGCGGCTAAAAAGTTGGCCGTTGAGACTGTTAAAGCCCTGCCCTACTTCGCCGCTGGAGTTACCGTGGGGTCTATCTGCCTGGCAATCCCTCATATGAGGGGGGTTAGGGTAAGTATCGAAAGGGACTACAGCTTGTGGGGTATCAGGTTGTTAGCGGTCTACATACTCGTCCAGCTATTCATAGTACTCGTCTACAGATTTAGGGCCGCACAAGGCTACCTCTGCCAATCTGTCAGCTCCCCAGGGAACTGGAACTTCCATGTACTACTTGTGTCCGTAGTTATGGCTCTCTCCTCGGCCGTCCTAGGCTTTAAGGGGATCTCTGGAGTTTCGATATCTCTCCTACACCAGCTAGACTTGTACATCATAGCTTTATCGGGGGCTTTCGCCTCCCTAGCCCTGGTCAGGTTGTCCGGGCGGATATGGGGGACGTTGAAGCGGCACAAAAAGGTAGAGACTCTGAAGTTGGCGTTTCTAATCGCGGTGGTCTCCTTCTGGTTAATAGTCTCTGAAAGGGGGTTGGAATTCCTCAGCTACTTCTCACTTAAGGCGACACTCGTAGCCGTAGTGCTAGGACTGTCCGTCGGAGCCGTTCTACTAATCCCCGCCGAGCTGGTACGGGGAGGTAGGAAGAGCCTCAGCTACGGGAAGGTAGCCCCGGTGGTCATCTACCTAGGTTACGCTTTAATAGCCCTGCTGGACATCTCCGCCCTCCTCTAAGCGGCAGAACACGGGAGTTGCGCTTTATATTCCCCCCGCTGGGTTGAGAGTTTTTTAGCGCGGCTAACGATATTAAGTACAACTGCTACCATATCTAGTGGTGAGTCTAGCGCCAGCATGGGGAGAAGGAGATTCAAAGTCAGTATAAACCTGAAGAGGCTGCAAGAAAAAGTGAGAACATCGCCTATATACTCGCTAGACCTGAGGCCGGAGCTGGGTGGGAAACTGGATAAGATAATCATGGACATGGTAAGCATAGACAGGGAGGAAAGGCCAGCCTCAGTACTAGACCTATACTTCAGGCTACGAGCCACGCTACGGGAAAAATA
>CAZFWY010000072.1:0-3760 GCA_964522715.1 uncultured Thermofilaceae archaeon
AGGTACTTGAGGGCTGGGTACAGGCTAGTGGGTAGGCACAGCGCGGTAGAGGTGTGTAGGTGGACTAAGACTGCTCTTAAGGGCGGTAGGATGTGCTATAAGAGGTGGTACGGGGTTAGGAGCCACAGGTGTGTCCAGATGACCCCTAACCTCAACTTCTGCAACTTCGCCTGCGTGTTCTGCTGGAGGATGCACCTACCCGGCAGGTTCTCCCTACCCGAGAGTTGGGAGTGGGATTCCCCAGAGGAGATAGTCGAGGGCGCTATACGGGCCCAAAGGGAACTGCTGATAGGTTTCAAGGGGAACCCCAAGGTCACGGAGGAGCGCTTCCTAGAGGCGATGTTCCCAAGGCATATGGCTATAAGTCTAGACGGGGAGCCAGCCCTATACCCCCGACTCGTAGACTTAGTGAAAGTAGTCAAGGTTAGGGGGATGACGGCCTTTGTGGTTACCAACGGCTCCGTACCCGAACGCCTCGAAGAAATGCTCAGGAGGGGGATAGAGCCCACAAATCTCTACGTAAGCGTGTACGGGCCGGACGAGGAGGTCTTCAAGAAGGCGGCAGTCCCCCTGGTACCGGACGCCTGGGAACTAGTAAACGAGAGCCTAGAGCTGCTGCCCAAGTTCTCGACTCGCACCATTATTAGGCTGACCATGGTTAAAGGCCTAAACATGGTGAACTCGGAGGGTTACGCCAAGCTCGTGGAGAAAGCTCAGCCTAAGTTTCTGGAGTTGAAGGGGTATACCTGGGTGGGTGAGAGCCAGAAGAGGCTACCTAGGGAGGCCATGCCGAGGCTTGAGGAATTAGTAAAGTTCGGCAGGGAGATAGCTGACAGGGTTGGCTACATTCTAAAGGAGGTGGACGAGAAGAGCCGCGTAGTGATGTTCGTGCGTGACGAGGAGACCTGGGAGTGGAGCCTAGACCTAGTGAAGAAGTGGAGGGAAAGAGAAAGGCAGCTAGACTCCGTGTGGAAGGGGAGGATTAAGGATTTCAGGCTGAGGAAGGCCACGCTACCCAAAGACTTACGCGGACTCTAGCTACCTGAAGTGCTCGGCTATCAACTTCCAGTCCTCCTTGGAAAGCCTCCAACACATGGCGCCAGCGTTTTCCTCCACATGCTCTATCCTGGCGGCTTTAGGTATCGGTACCACGGGGTTTATACAGATAAGCCAGTTGAGCGCCACCTGGGCCGCTGTCTTCCCGTACTTAGACCCCACACTAGCGAGGAAGGGGTTCGTGGCGAGCCTGCCCTTCTCAAGGGGGGTGTAGGCCATAAACATCATACCCCTTCTCTCAGCGTAGGGAACTACGTCCTTCTCGTAGACCCTGTAGGAGACGCTCATCCTGTTCTGCACGGCGACTATGTCTACTGTGCTCAGGCACTTCCTAGCCTTCTCAATCAACGGTACGGAGAAGTTGCTGACCCCTATGTACCTGGTAAGCCCCCTCTTCACAACCTCCTCCAGCCCCTTCATCCTCTCCTTTAATTCGCCATCCTCCGGGGGCCAGTGAAGCAGGTACAAGTCCATATGGGTGCCCAGCCTCTTAACGCTGGCTAAAGCCGCCTTGACTATCTCATCCCTAGTCCTTCTGTCTGGCCAGACCTTGCTAACTATAAAGAGCTCGCTGCGCGGGAACCCCTTTATAGCCTCCCCCACGAGTTCCTCCGCGTGACCCCCACCGTAAACCTCGGCCGTATCTATCAGGGTCATCCCCAGCTCGATACCCCTACGCAGAGCCCTCACACACTTCTTATCCTCGCTGTAGTCGGGAGACATGAAGCCCCCGCCCATACCCCAAGTACCCATGCCGAGTACTGGCACGCTCTCCCTCATACTCCTAAAAAACTTCTTATCCGGGGCTGTAGCGCTCTGCATCGAAGAAACGTACCCCTATCGACGCTAAAAAGAGCTAGCTCCTCTACATGTTCGAAAACAAAGCCGTAGAAGCGCGCTATCTACAATTGACATTTAGCTGTCATTAAACTGTGCGTGGGTCTAGTACTTCTAATCCACGAATTCTCTGGTATGCTTTATCGACTGATATAATAACTCCATCATATAGCAATGCTGATGCAGCGTGAAGTGAGTCGAAGAATGTAAGCCCATATTTTATACGTAAACTTGCAGACGCTACGAGTATTTCGGAGGTTAGGGGGATCTCGCCTAAGCCCCTTATACCTCTAAAACTCTCTATATCTGTGCATATCTCTTCCTCTCTATATCCTCTAGACCTTAAAACTAAGTTATACTCTAAGTATGCTGATACAGGTACAGCTATATTTTTCAAATCTCCCTTGACTATCTTGTTAAATATCTTAGTCGCTATACCATGTAGTTTGTCTAATGAATTGACATAGGCAATAAGCATATCCAGTTCAATCACTGGCATGAATTTCTCCCATTATTACTTTATCCGCTTCCTCCTCTATTTTTTCATAAGTCAGTTTAGGGTCACGGTATTTCCCCTTTAGGTATTTAGCGGGATTTTTAACTACTTTTATCGTGGCTATGTGGCGGTTTTCGTCAACTTCCCAGACCAATATATCCCCTTCTTCTATGCCTAACGCCCTTTTAACAGAAGCTGGAATACTCGTTAAACCTTTACGGGAAACCCTACTTGTAATCATGAATATACCCTAGAATATAATAGAAACTAAGTAATATATATCTTGCTTAGAAAAACAATCAACTATTAGAAAATAAGTGTAATCTAAGTAACAGAGAGTCTCACGAAAGCATTTTAATACTAGGCGCTAGCTATTTGACAAGAAGTGACAGTATGGACTTGAAGGTTTTGGCTGTAGCTTTCCTGGTTCTCGTAATTGTAATCCTCCTACTCGTGGTTGTTAAGGGGGGTTCGCGCGTCGTAAGGGACGTCTACTATGTGGGCGTGGAGGACGGGTACAGGGCGCTGGACATATACACGCTCAGCACGCGGGGAAAACACCCGGTGATATTCTTTGTTCACGGCGGAGCCTGGACTATGGGGGATAAGGGGAACCACGCCGCCAAGGCGCTCTTCTTCGTCAGAAAGGGATACGTGTTCGTCGGCGTGAACTACCGTTTAGCCCCCGACGTGAAGTACCCCGCGTTCGCCTACGACGTGGCGCAGGCCCTGGCCTGGGTCTATAACCACATAGAGGAGTACGGCGGGGATAGGGACAAGATATACCTCATGGGTCACTCGGCGGGCGCCCACCTCGTAGCCCTGATATCCTACGACGCCGAGTTCCTGGGGAGGTATGGGCTGAATACCACGATTATCAAGGGTTTGATATTGCTGGACGGCGGCGGCTACGACACACCCTACGTCCGCGAGGAGTTCCCCCTACTCTTCAAGATGATATACGAGCAGGCCTTCGGAGACGACGAGGAGACCCTCAGAGACGCGTCCCCAATATACCACTTGAAGAAGGGCATGTACGTACCGCCTACACTCGTCATCTACACTAGTTGGAAACACACGTACGCTGAGGCCCAGCGTTTAATGGACGCGTTGCGTAGGGTGGGCGCCAGCTACGACTACTACTACGCGGAGGATAAGACACATGACGCCGTGAGCAGGGATATAGGTAAGCCCGGGGACAAAGTCACCGAGAAAATCCTAGACTACCTGGACAAGCTCAACTCTGAGTAAAACCCAGCTCTTATGGTCGCTCTCTCAGAATCCTAGAGGTCTTTACCTTTTTAAGTAGGATTAGTGTGATCGCTGAGCCAGCTAGGTTGGCCAGCAAGTCGTAGACGTCCGAATACCTGT
>CAZFWY010000072.1:3860-7587 GCA_964522715.1 uncultured Thermofilaceae archaeon
TGTGCAACCTCGGTTAATATGCCGAGTAAGAAGGCCACGCCCAAGGCTTTCTTCCCCTCTCTCATGTAGAATTTCCAGAGAGCGGCTAGCAGGGCGTATGCTAAGAAGTGGCTGATTAGTTTGTTAGGGTCTATTTCGGGCCCTGGAGGTAACTCTGCTGGCACGCCGATGGTCGAGTAGTAAATCAACGCGGCCGTGTAAGTGTACGTTGCGACTGAGAGGATTATCCCTGTTTTCCGAGCCACGCCCCTTCCCTCTCACACGAGTAGTAGCGGGGCTAGTATCAGGGGTAACACTACGATTAACACGTACCTAATAGTTATTCTTAATGCCTCGCTCTCTAACTTCTCACCGCTGAGGGTAGAGGCCCCCACGGCTATCTTCGACGGGGCTATCATACTCCCGAGACCCCCGCCGCAGTTTTGGAGCGACAAAACAACTATCGGGTTGTAGCCGACTATCTCAGCGTAGGACTCTTGGAGCGCGGCGAAGATTATGTTGCTGGCAGTGTTACTACCGGTGACGTAGGTTCCTATCGCTCCTATCACCGGGACTAAGTAGACGAATGAGAGCCCGGCTACGTCCGCTATAGTCTTGGCCAACTCCCACATGAGGCCCGTACCCCGCGACACCTCGGCTATCGAGGTGAAGAGTACTATCGCGAGCCCCGGCTTCCAAGTCTTAACTAAGGTGTGCCTTACGAGTTCTACTACGTTCCCCCTATGAGCTAAGTGATAAGCTAACCCCAGCGCACATATGGTTACGCTGACGTTAACTATGTTCCCGAGCCCAGCCAGATTAAGCAGGATTAAGGCCCCGCTAAGGACGAGGTAGGGGCTTAAAGCCCTAACCACCCTCCCTAGCTGTACTCTTACGACTAGGGATACGTACGCTATGAAACAGGTCAGGCTGGCCACAGACCCTGCGAGGGGGCCTAGCAACGTCGAGGTTATGGGTAGGAGCAGGGTTAAGGCTAGGGCTGGCAGTACCTCCTTCAGGGATAGCTCTAGGAGGTGGCCCACTACGATCACGGTGACTACCAGGGGTACGAACATGTAGATCCCGGTGTACTGGGACAGGGTGAAGACGTCTCTTTCAGTTATGCTGGCGAGAACCATGGTCGGTATACCTATGCTGGCGTAGGGGACAGACCAAGAATGCCCTATAAGGGAGGCCGCAAGCGCGATTAGAGGAGCGATTCCTAGCATTACTAGCATGGGGGCTGTGACAGCTACAGTTATCCCGAAGCCCGAGACGCTCTCAATGAAACCCGAGAAGAAGACCGCTATTGGTAGGGTTCCTCCCCGTTCTCCCCCTCTAAACGCTTCTTTAAGGGAGGCTTCGTAGCCCAGCTCCCTGTACATGTTGTAGTAGAGGAGGGCAGAGAACACTATAGCCGCTATCTTGAGACCCGTAGAGCACCCCTTGACTAATAGGTCGGGGGCTACGTCGAGGTATCCGAGACTAATTACGGCGAGCAATACGTAACCCAGAGTTACCGCCGCAGTCTTCAAGATATTAACTTTGAAGACCGCCATCAACGCGAGAGGGAGAACTACTGTGACGAGGGCGTGCAGCGCGGCTAACATACTCTACACCCCACTACGCCTTTAAGGGGAAAACCGCAGTAATAAACAGTCTCACTTGTAACGCCGCCATTTCGAAAGTGTAAACAGTACCACTGTGCATTTAATCTGAATTGTAGAGTATTAAGAGAAGAGGTAGCACGCCTAGCCGAGGGGCTCTTAACTTATAAGTCTCCTTTTTAAGGAGTTACCGGTGAGTTGATGGGGGAATCGAAAAAGCCGGGTTATAGGAACGTCGTGGCTCTGGGGTTTGTGAGCCTCTTCACGGATATATCCACCGAGATGATACTCGGAGTGCTACCGACCTTCGTCATATACGAGTTGAAAGCCACCAGGGCGGCGCTGGGCTTAATAGAGGGCTTAGCCGAGCTGTCGAACTACATGTTCAGGTTGATAAGCGGCCTAGTCTCGGACAAGCTGGGCAAGAGGAAGGTATTCGTCTTCGCAGGCTACCTTTTCTCGGGAGTCGCTAAACCTCTCTTTGCCTTTGCTAAGACTTGGATTGACGCCCTGGTAATTAGGGCTCTAGACAGGGTCGGTAAGGGTGTGAGGACTCCCCCGAGGGATGCGTTGATTAGCCAGTCGGTAGTGGAGAAGGAGGCTGGCAAGGCCTTCGGCATCCACAGGACGATAGACCAGCTGGGCGCCGTGCTAGGCCCACTGCTAGCCTTCCTGATAGTCCCCCTCTACGGGTACAGGACTCTGTTCCTCCTATCATTCATACCTGCAGTAGCCGCCCTAGTAGTACTGGCCCTCTTCGTAGTCGAGGTTAAAACGCCGAGGAAGGAGAGGAAGCTCTTCGAGGGGGCTAGGGACGTCTTCAAAGGCCCCTTCCTACTACTCATAGCCGCGCTGGTAGTCTTCAACTTAGGGGCCTACAACTTCTCCTTCGTACTGTTAAGGGCCAGCGAACTCGGCATAGCCGTAGCCGCGTCCCCTCTAATCTACATGTTGATAAACTTGGTACACACGGGGATAGGCTTCCCCTCAGGAATCCTGGCGGACAAGGTCGGCAGGGAGAGGGTACTGATACTCAGCATATCGCTATTCGCCCTATCATCCCTCATGTTCATGTACCTGGGCGGTAGCTGGATATACGCCCTGGTGATAGCCGCCATATTCGGGGCGTACCAGGGGATGTACGACACGGTCTCGCGGGCAGTAGTCCCCAAGTACGTGCCCGAGGAGTTGAGGGGAACTGCATACGGAGTCTACTACCTGGTCGTGGGGCTCTCCTTCTTAGCTGGGATAACCATAGTTGGATACCTCTGGGACGTCTACGGCAGGTGGCTGGCTTTCTCCTACAGCCTCGTAATGTCGCTGGTAAGCATAGCATTAATGGCCCCCCTTGCAGTTAGGAGTTAACAATATTTTTCATACACCGCGTACATGTTCCCTCTGGGGCTTGTAATGCTCATTAGAAGACTGCTTAGACTACTAGGCGCGTACAGAATCTACGAGCACGTTTTAGAGAGAGAAGTGAAAGAAAATCCCATGCCTAAACACATAGCTTTCATCTTGGACGGTAACAGGAGGTGGGCTGTCTCTAAGGGCCTGCCCAGATGGGCTGGGTACGACCTAGGAGCTAGGAAGGCGGAAGAAGTAGTTGAGTGGTGCTTCGAGATAGGCGTCAAAGTGGTAACGTTATACGTGCTCTCAACGGAGAACATAGCCAAAAGGAGGCGCGAGGAACTTGAGAAGATATTCGAGGTAATAAAGAACTACGCTAAGAAAGCCATCAGAGAGGGCAGGCTAAAGAAGATGGGGGTAAAGGTCAAAGTAATAGGTCTCAAGGAGCTATTACCCCGAGATGTGAGGGAGTGGCTAGAGCGCCTGGAGAAGGAGACCGAGAACAACAACAAGTACTACCTAAACCTGGCCGTCGCCTACGGGGGTAGAGCGGAGATAGTAGAAGCCGCCAAGGCACTGGCCAGAGACGTCGTCGAGGGGAAGGTCGATTTAAATGAAGTGAGCGAAGACGTGTTCAACGACTACCTCTTCACGTCAGGCCTCCCCAATCCCGACTTAGTGATTAGGACTAGTGGGGAGGCTAGGATAAGCAACTTCCTCCTGTGGCAGGTAGCCTATAGTGAACTCGTATTCTTAGACGCTTACTGGCCGGAGTTCAGGAGGATAGACCT
>CAZFWY010000073.1:0-7555 GCA_964522715.1 uncultured Thermofilaceae archaeon
AAGGAAAGAGAAGAGGTAGTATCCATAGTTTTGTTCGGGTCGCGGGCCCGGGGCGACTACACGGCTTACAGCGACTACGACGTTCTGGTGGTGGTCTCGCACAGCGAGGAGAGGTTCATCGACAGGCCTCTCAGGTACCTTGAGTACTCCGAGGAGCCGCTTGAGTTGTTCATCTACACTACGAGCGAAGTTGAGACTATGTTCGATGACGCGAACGTCCTTATACTAGACGCGTTAAGAGACGGCGTCGTGTTGTACGATAAGGGCTTCTGGAGAGAGTTGAGGGGGAAATTCCTAGTGCTGCTCGAAAAAGGGGTTATAAGGCCCACGGAGGTGGGCTGGGCGGTTTCCGTCAGGCCACTAAGCGCGGCTTTAAGCGAAGCGTAGGGGAACTATGGGAAAAATAATTAGAGACTGGCCTGCGCAGTGTGAGGGGGAGTATCCGTGAGAATATCGCGCCTAGACATTCTCTCCTGTCCCCTATGCCATGGCATGCTTGTGTTGGAGCCGAGCCGAGTAGAGGGGGACGTAGTGGTGGAGGGCGAGTTTAAGTGCTTCTCTTGCGGCTCATCCTTCCCCATAGTGGACGAGGTGCCGGACTTCGTGGTTAAGGAGTGCCTGGGGCTTAGGAACAGGGTTCAGAGACTCCTCTACAACTTGTACGCCCCCCTCTACGACAGGTTAGAGGCGAGGCTCGCTGAGTCTTTCGGTTCTCCGAAGAGAAGCTACGTAGGGAGATCGTCTCTCGCATGGACATAGGGAGGGGAGACACAGTGCTAGAGGTGTGTATAGGCACTGGGGGTAACGTGCCCTATTACAGGGAGTACACCAAGGGGTTGATAGCTGGCGTAGATATCTCGAAGAGAATGCTTCGGATATGTAAAGAGAAAGCGGAGTCGGAGGGATGGGGGGATTTAGAACTCTTCCTAGGCTGCGCCGAGTACCTCCCCTTTAAAGACGGGGTATTCGACAGGGTCTTGATTGGAGGGGGGATTACATACTTCAGCGACCCGGGGAGGGCTTTGAGGGAGGCAGCGAGGGTAGTGGTTAGAGGTGGGGTGATCGTAGTCTACGAGCAGGTGACGCTCCTAGAGAAGCTTTTAGGAAGGAATAAGCCGCCCGTCGAGCTACTACCCCCCGAGTTAAAACTTGAGGAGACCGCCTACCTCTTCGGTGGCAGGTTTTATATCTTAAAGGCTGTCAAAGAGAGGTGAGACTCCACGTCTAAACCCGCGGTTAGGGTTGGGAGTAGGGAGGATATAGAGGCGATAGTCGAGATCAACTGCTCCGACGTGGAGTGCTGGTACCACTACACGGAGGAGGGGAGAGGGGAGCCAGCGAGCTACGAGGAACTCAGCACGTGGGAGAGAGTGCTCCACGGAGGGCCGTGGATGGACGTAAAGGCCTTAAGGGAGTACTGGAAGAGGATGGAGAGGCTGGGCATAATACCCTTAGTGGCCGAGCTGGAGGGTAAGGTTGTAGGCCACCTCGACGTCTTGTTCTGCGAAGACCCAGTACTGGGCAGGTACCTTTACCTGGACGTCCTCATGGTGCATAAGGAGTATCGTAGGAGGGGGGTGGCTAGGGCCCTGGTATTTAAGGCCGAGGAGCTAGCGAGAGAACGGGGAGTAGAGAAGCTAGTGGTTCAGCCTGAGAGCTATGAAGGACCTTCAGGGTTAACCTATAGGAGCTGCGGCTTCACGAGGGCGTATGAAGTGGTGGACTACGAGATACGAAGTAGAAGTAAAACCATCCCGGGCTCTGTGAAACTCGTCAGCGTCGCCCCGAGCGAGCCGCCTCCTGTCAAAACACATCCCCTACTGTGCGGGTGGTATGTCGCGAGCGCTAAGATGTGGGATTACGCCACTTACCCGCGAGACGTATACGAAGTCTTCCAGAGGCACAGTATCACCTTCAAGGTGGACGTAGAGGGGGAGGGGTACTACGTCCATTTAGGCGAGAACCTTATGAAGCTGGGAGCCGGGTACCTATGCGTCTGGGCGCCCCCGAACTACGGCGCGGAGAGTTTCAGAAGAGTAGTTGAAGTAGCGTCTTCAATAGCCCGCACTTTAAACATGACAAAAGTAGAGACTCGAACCCTAAAACCCCTAAGCGAAATCTTAGAAGAGGCGGGCTTTAGGTACGGGGGCAGGGCAGAGCCCTTTATGGTTAAAGAAGTCGGGTAGTCAGCTCCTGCTGGTTACTTCACAGCTCGTGGGTGGGGCATCTCATCACCCCCCTAAATTAAAGACCTTTAACCCTATTTTTCCTTTTCTTCACGTACCCGACGAACGCGAATAAAGGCGTTAGTACGGCTAATAGCAGCGTCACGTTCACTGAAGCCGAGAATCCATTCGTCTTCTCGACCCTTACCAGGTACGGTATACTCCCCGTGAGAGGCGCCAGAAACAACAGGGCTAGTGAAGAGATTATGGAGACTACGAAACCCCAGCATAACCCGTAGCACGCCGCGTAAAACGCGTTCCTGCGCTCCTTCAAGTTTGCCTTGCAGTTCTTCACGATGAGCGACACCCCTTTGTCGACGACGTAGGTATCACAGTAGCCGCAGCCCAGGGTTAGGGCGAAGAGGTAGATATCCCCTCCCATGCCGAGGGCGTTCAGGAGGATTAATGAGAGGAACAGCTGCCTGTACTCGGGGAGCAGCTGGTAGAGGGGTACTAGGAGCGCCTGTAGGATCATGGGGGCCATCACCGCTATAACGAATTTACGGAGCGGTAATGGCGTATGACCCCTCACTCCAGTGTAGACGTACATCGCGTATTTGACTCTCTTAATCCCGAACCTCGGCTTAACGCCCCATATCAGGAGGGGGATGGCGTGAAATCCCTCGTGCAGCGCTATTAGTAACGGTATCGACACTAAGAACGTGAACGGATCCACAGTCATATCGGTTAGCCCGAGGAGGCTTGCCAGTAACACCCAGAGGAGGAGATGGGCTACGCCGACCCCAACTACCTGTACTAAGTCTTCCTCCAATTTAACCTCGAAGCTCCCCATACCGGATCACGCGGGATGCTGCTCTAGGGAGAAATGCCTTTACGGGGGTTAAAGCCCTACCGATTCCCGATCTCCCATGTGAGTGAGAGCGCAATTAGGGAGCGGAGTTATTCCCTGGTTTTCAGGTACAAGGTTAGCTCGCTTTCCTTAATTACCTCTTCGCCCCTAGCTACGTAGCATTTAAGCCCTGTGACTATCCCTGGTGGCGTGTCGGCGTACCAACTCTCTGAGACACATTTTCCGTCGCTAGCTATCCTGTTACAGTAACCGCCGCACGTCTTTCCTTTGAGGGGATGGGGTTTATTGAAGTTTATAGTATCGCAGAAGCATACGACCGTGTATCCCACGGCTGGAGGAGTGGTTTTAAACACTATTTTAAAGTGCGTGTGATACTTCACCTCGATTATCTGCTTGCCGCCCTCCTCGACTATCTCGCCCCCGATTACTCTATCTACCTCCAGTTTGTAGGGTCTCAGGAAGAAGTACCAGACGGCCGCGGCTACTAAGACTACGATTAAGACCAGCAGGACGACGCGCTTAGACAATAAGGCCACCCCTACTAGGGAATGCTTTGACAATTAATAAGCTTAGCCGTACTCCCTCGCGAAGCCGGCGACTAAGTCGGCCAACTGTAAACCAGCGACCTTAACGCTACTTTTCATCTTAACGTCGAGGCTCACTCCACACCTCAAACTACTCCTAAACACCCTCCTAACTTCTTCTCTAAGCGGAGAGAAACGTACAGGCATCTCGTCGAACACCACGACCAAAACGTCTACCCCTCTAACCCGGCTGAGAACGCGTTGTAAAAGCTTAATCGACAAACCTATTCTAACCCCGCCGCGTCTCGGAGCGCTATGTGGCGCTTAACGTACCCGATCTCGAACTCCTCCCTCACCATCGAGAGAGCCCTAAGCAGTTTTTCACGGCCCCTACGCCTAGCCACGACGTACTTGACCTCCCTAGCCCTCTCCATCCTTAAGAGCCTAGCCACCTTACCGACCGTACCCCTACCCAGGGAGTAGTAGGACATACCCCTCACAACTACTCTCCACACGCACGCCACGACGAAAATCCGGCAGGGCCTCGGATTGCCCCCCGCTAAGGGAATCGAAGTACTGCCCGATCCCCACGCGCAGCGATTCTCTATCTCCCAATACCCCTATAGCCGCCGGGATTCTCACATAGGTGTTCTACTAATCGCCAGAACTAACTCCCCGCGCTTGATATGCGGAATCTGTCCAAATATAACTCTCATTTTGGGGACATATTCCTTATATATCACCCGCGTATTATTACCGTGAAGGTGAAAGATGTGAAGCTCAAATTGTTCGTAAGGAAGTTATTACTAAATAGGAGATTCGTAATACTGGCCATACTGCTACTAGTAGGCCTAGCCCACCTAGCCCTCGGAGACCCAAGCATAGGAATATTAAGCGCAGGTGATGACCCACCTGGTCACGCGGATCCAGATCCGGGTCCAGGATAAAATGCACGGAATGGTTAATATGAACAATATATCAGATATATTATCGGCGGTAGCTACATCTACTTCATTAAGAGAGGCCGCTAGGAAAGCGGGAATCCCTCACTCTACATTAAGTAGATTAATTAAGAAACTTGAGCAAAAAGGTAAGTTTAGAGCATTCTTTAACTATCCGAAACTTGGATTAGTCCCCCTATTAATTATCGCTGAGTGGACTTCTATACCTAGCAAGAATAAGATAATCGAAGGTACAGTCTCTATAAGAGAGGGATATTCGCTAGGATTACGCGCATTAGTAATAACGGCTTTAGTTCCCTTCCGTCTTTTAGATAGCTATTACCTACGCCGTTTAAATGAGTGGGGGCTTACTCCATATGTAGTAGTACGTGGGTTAGAGTATTTAAAGTGGAACCCAGCTCTAGCTCCTGTTACTCATATAAGTCGCCATATTCCATCAAAATATGGTATTAATGGCTCGTTTTTTATACCTATATATTCTGAACTCGAAAAAAAGATCTTAACAGAGAATACTCCTCCTAGCCCCATAGAACCCAATATTAATGTGCCGGATCCGTACGATCTTGCCTTACTTTTCAATTTCTGGAGACATTCTCCTTGGGAACCTAAAAAGATACCAAAATATGCTATAAAAGATGGCTTAAAGAACATTAATGCCAAAAGAATAAGCGACCATTGGCGTAAACATCTCTTACCATATTGGCTATACAATACCTATATCTCGTATTTTAGAATGCTTGAGGTGCCCCTCCGTGTATTAATATTTACAGGTAGAAGTATTTATGGCGTTGCACGAGCCCTTGCGTCAATACCCTATACATACTTCTCAGTAATAGATATTGACAGAGTGGCGATCGTTATGCAGGCGCCATGTAGTTTATATATAGACTTTTATAAGCTACTATCAACTTTTGACGTATCCGTGGAGTATGATTTATTACTAGCGCCTTCCCTAGTTAGATGGGATCCGCGGCTGTGGCGGTTCGTCAGGAAGAGGGGGAAGAGATGGGAATGGTGCGAGCCGAAACTCGTAGAGGTAAAGGTGAAGAGGAGGCGCGTGTAGAGGCTTGGAGGATATTCGCGGCTAACCACGGAGATTTCGCAGGGGTATTGGAGTTCCACCTAGCCAATAATTTCGGCGTTTCGCCCGAGGAGGCTATTAAAGACCCCCTCGCTTTTTACAAATATTTAGCTGAGCTTATAGGGGAGGCTTCGGCTAAGTTTGTCATAAGGCTTATAGAGGAGGAAGCTCAGGTAAAAGGTATAAATGTCGAGCTTCTAGAGGTTATAGAGAACGAGATAGGCCCCTAACCGCGTGTTAATCTAGGTTCGAGGTTTCTCTTAGCCTGATGAGTACGGCGCTTTTGGGGGGTATCACCAGTTCTCCCCTCACCTCGGCTCTACCCCATACCACCTCGCCCACGGCCGTTGTTGGGGCCTCCCTGTAGGAGTGGTTTATCAGGAAGAGCAGGCTTGGCTCCCCGTTTTTAGCCCAGTACTCTACCTGTATCAATGGGGTTGAGGGGTTGTAGACAGGTTTTATCCCGGCTTCTCTGGCCAGCATCTCATATATCTTGTACTCGTTCCCGAGACTGGCCTCTCTGAGGTAGAGTTCTAGGGGGTACGGGGATAAGTAGGCCAGGCCCCTCCCCCTCTTAGCCCTGAGCAAGAGGGGCTCGCCCCCGCTCTCACATACCACTTCTGCCTCTACGGGAGTGAAACCCGTGGAGCCGACGTCTCTCCTAGTGGCTGGCACCTCTACGAGTTCTCCATCTATCTTCAGCTCTAGCTTCTCCCGCCACACCCCCTTAAAGCCCGCCTTAAGGGATGGCTTGACCCCGAATAGCTCCGTCCACACGTGGCACGAGGACACATGTGGGTGGTCTAGGTACCTCGCGTGCGAGTAGTACAATACCGAGCCTTTCTCCACGTACTCTAGGAGCCTGCGCCAAGTCGTAGTCAGCAGCCTGGGTACGCTCGGCACTATTATCAGGGGCTTCCTCTCCATCTCCGTCTCTCTGATGAACGTGACGTTTAAGGCGGCGCGCTTAGCCATCACGTAAGCCTGAACTAAAGCTGAGAACAAGTCCCCCCTATCCTCAAAGGTGAAGGGGTAGGACTTGTAAAAGGTTGCTGGCACTAGTATGCCGACGTCCCTCTCGGGCAACTCGTACTCCTCGTCGCCTAGTATCTCCAGTAGCTCTCTAAACCTCTTGACGGACTCGGCCGCTGGTTTAGGCGACCCATCACTCCTGAACAAGCCGAAGGATAGCTCGTGAGGCTCCCATAGATATGGCTCATCCCCCTCCCTCGGGAAGTCGAAGGCACACCATATCAAGGCGCCGCGCGCCCCTAGGGCTAGCGACCCCACTAATATAGTCTCTATGAAGCCTGCATGGCTCTCCTCCGTATATAGGTTCGTCGGGAAGCCAAACTCTTCGAGTATTGTCGGTTTGCCGGTACTTAGGCAGTACTCAAGTATGGCCATGTACGTTAAGCCGTGCCTGACAGGGTCGTCATCGTACAGGTATATGTGAGGAGATAAGTAGTCCACTAATTCGCCCACATTCTCCGGCATTAGGAATACGGGGCTCGTGGGGGAGGTGTTATCCCCTATGGATACTGGTCTCTCGTCTATGAACTTTATAGCCCCAACCACGGACTCCGCCCACGACCTAAAGTGGTCAGGCTCCTCCGGAGTTTTCACGTGCCTTATCTCGTTACTGACAACCCAACACTCAACCGCGGGGTGCCCCCTAACCCTGCTCACAACCCTCCTTATGAAACGGATAGTCCTATGCGTAACCGCGGGCGTGTAGACCTCGTTCGAGGGGTCCCAAGGGAAAGGCCAGTTCTTACCTGACATGTGCCCTACGAGTAGCGTCAGGAAGACTTTAAACCCCCTCTTACTGGCCTCGTCCAGGAATTCCGTTAGCTTTATGAGGGCGTCCCCCTTAACCTCCCCGCTCGGGTAGGCGAAGTCCTCGGCTAGCAGGAACACCCTGAGCGAGTCTACTCCTATACTCTTGAGCT
>CAZFWY010000074.1:0-7255 GCA_964522715.1 uncultured Thermofilaceae archaeon
GTAGTCCCCCCAGTATATCTCCTCGAACTCCCCATGTCTCGGGCAGACCTTTCTAATCCAGACCTTCCCGTCTCGCTCGAATATCCTAGCCTTAAGTAGTGCTAGACACTCGGGGCACGCAGAGGCTGTATAGGCGATGTGTTTCTCCCCCTCCCTGAGGGGCGGCTCTTCTCCCAGCTCTATTGTGTAGTCCACCCCTAGCTTAGGGAGAAGTTTTCCTCTTACTTTATCAGCGATAGAAGCAAAGTCTTCGACGGAAGCTTTAAGCAATTTCTTGTAGTTGACCGAGGGCTCTGTCACGGTTTCGGTTGCCATAGCGAACTCCCTAATACCCCAAAGGGTAATGGGGCTTCTTAAAGGTTAGGTATGACGCCGTCAACCGCTTCCCTTATCTCCAAGTCCCCCCTTCACTCTCCCCGGGAGAGAGGCACTTTTTCTCCCAGTATCCTAGGAACTACAGCTACTGTAACAAGCCCCGTGAGGATTGCCTCGTAGATCACGGTTATAGCTCGGGTTAGGAACGTCGCCCCAACAGCTATGTCTCGCGGGGCCCCTAGAAGTATGAACATAGAGATCATAGCGGCGTCTAAAACACCCGCGTTAACCGGTATACCAACGGGTACATTGTCAGCGAGGCCGTATATGGGAAAGGCCACGGCTAGCTTCCAGTAGCTCATGTGGTAACCCAGCGCGTCGAAAACTACGTATGGGACTGAGACACCTAAACCCCACTGTAGTATCAGCAGTGCGAAGCCGAGGAGGACTTCTACCCTATGTTTCTTGAGCAGGGCGATGGAAGCGATAAACGACTCGAGAGACTCCTCCATCTTTATTCTCTTCAGAAATCGGCTCAGGTACTTGGATCTGCCAGCCTTAGATATGAAGTACCCGAGTCCCCTAGCTATACTCTCAATCTTAACTATGAATAAAACGCCTGCTACAACGGTTATACCCGCTAGCACGACTATAAATGAGAAGTGCTTAAATTCCTCGCTCGAAGAAAGCGGGGTCTCTGCCAGGAACACGAGACCTATACCTACGAATAAGGCAAAGGCCAAAGCGCTGAGCAGGCGGTGGACGACTATTGTAGCGGCAGTTCTAGAGTAGTTAACCCCGTAGATCCTCTTAAGCAGGTATAAACGTACCAGTTCCCCTGTGACGAAGGCCGCTGGAACTAACATGTCGGCGAACCAGCCGACCAGGACTATTAATACGGCGTCTAGGAGCCTTACCTCTTTAAACACAGCCTTAACGATGAAGAACCAGGCGAACGCGTAAAACAGGATATAAAACGTATCAGTTATAATCGCTAGTATCAGCATGCGCTTATCGGCGGCTGAAAGCCTCCTTAAAAGTTCGTTCACATCGACTCCCAGCAGTATCAGGTAGAGTAGTAGAAAGAGTAAGCCTAACGTTAACATTAGCAGCGAAATAGCCTTAGACCTGGGTATGCGCTCTCTCTCAGCGTGAGATGGTTGCTTCATCTCTCTGCCACTTCCTAGCCTCATCGTTGAGATAGCCATTCTTACAAGACCTAATAACGCCTTTGAATGTTACGTACTTAGAGCGGCATCGCCCTAGCCCGTTTCCTCACGTTGAGCGGTACCCGAGTTTCAGCTCATCTGCCGCTCACTTAATGATGATGTACGGCGGTCTTTAATATGCTACTCACCATAGCACCTTAAAGGGTAGGAAGTAGTCAAGGATGGCTCCCAGTACTTTGTACGCAATATAGCCAGCGGTTATAAACACTATATATGGCAGGAAGTATGAGACCCATATCTCACCATCGCCATATACGCTGTCCTTCTCCCCTTCTTCTTCGACTGAGAGGCTAATCAGAAGCCTTTTACAGTCTCCATCCTTTATCTCTGCTAAACGGTACTTGTGAGTGTTCCTCCTATACTCCTCCGAACTCACCTTTGTAAGAGCGAGGATGGCCAGAGCCACCTTCCAGCGCGGCTCGTCTGGGCATAAGTCTTTCAAAAGGTTTCTCCCTCGGCGTAGGTTTCTAATCAGCATAACCAGAGGGCCCAGCAGGGAGATAATGATGGCGTTAGTAACTATTGCTACGGATGGTACGAGGGAAAAGATGCCGCTTGAAGTGGGGGGTGCCTCTGTTAGAGATAACGCTATAATTGCTTTAACATCCGCACCCCCCATGAGACTGGCGAAGTGTATGGCGAGCGCCATCCCCAAACCGATTACCATAGAAGCCGCGTATATCAGAGCATCTGGGGAGTCCTTGGACGCGAACTGGAACGCGGTTAAGGTGCCGTTAAGACCGACTAGCGCGTACCACAACCTGTCATCTATCTCCCTAGTCTTTAAGTCTTGGTAACTGGCTAGGAGTAGTATTCCGCACGCTATTAGGCTTTTTATCAGGTTAAAGTCTACCTCTATCATCGCAGTGCTACATGGAGCCAGCCCATTTATGAAGTTCTCCCCTACATGGCGAGCTAGTATCCTCTATGTGTAGGCTGAGGCGTGAAGGGTAGGCTTAAGAGTAAGTCCTCCCTTCACAACAGAGGAGAGTATAGTTATGGTGGTAAGCGTGCCTGGCGCTTCCTCTGAGTCGGAGATTTACGAGTTAAGCCTAAAATATGCGCTTAAGAACGCCCTCGACCACGGAGGGAAGGCGCAGCTAGAAGCCGTAGTCAAAAAAGTAATCGGAGAGAAGCCAGAGCTAAGAGGCAGGATCAGGGAGATAATAGGAATCGTGAAGAAGGCTGTTGAAGACGTGAACAAGATGAGTATCGAGGAACAACGCAGGCTCACGGAGGAGAAATGGCCAGAAGTCCTAGTTAAGGAGGTTAAAGAGGAGAAGAAAGAACTACCCCCGTTGCCCAGGGCTAAGGAAGGCACAGTGGTTACCAGGTTCGCCCCTAACCCCGACTTCGCCCTCCACCTAGGCAACGCGAGGCCAGCCGTGCTAAGCTATGTGTACGCTAAGAGGTATAAAGGGCGTTTTATACTACGCTTCGAGGATACAGACCCTAAAAAGAAGACTCCGATCCTGGAGGCGTACGATCTGATAAAAGAGGACCTACGCTGGCTCGGCATAGAGTGGGACGAGGAGTACATACAGTCCCTAAGGATGAAGATCTACTACGACCACGCTAGAAAGCTGTTAGAGATGGGTAAGGCCTACGTGTGCACGCATTCTCCCAAGGAGGTAAGCGAAATGAGGAGAAAAGGTTTGAAAGACCCCTGCTCTGACAAGCCCATCGAGGAGCACTTAGAGAAGTGGGATAAAATGCTAAGCGGAGAATTCGGCGAGGGTGAAGCCATACTGAGGATAAAAACCGATTACAGGCATAGAGACCCCTCAGTCAGGGACTGGATAGCCTTCAGGATAATAGACACCGATAGGCATCCCCACCCCCTCGTAGGTAGTAAGTACGTGGTGTGGCCCACCTACAACTTCGCCTGCGCGATAGACGACCACCTAATGGGTATTACACACATTTTAAGGGCTAAGGAACACCAAACAAACACCGTCAAGCAGTCATTCATATACAAGTACTTCGGCTGGGAGCAGCCGGAAGCTATACACTTCGGCAGGCTGAACCTGGAGGGCACCGTTCTCAGTAAGTCGAAAATGAGGGAAGGCATAGAGAGGAAGCTCTACAGGGGGTGGGACGATCCCCGTCTAGGAACTTTAATAGCCCTGAGGAGGAGGGGTATACTCCCTGAAGCGATTAGAGACCTCGTGTTAGACGTGGGCATTAAACCATCCTCGGCGAGGATAAGCATAGAAAACCTCCACGCTTACAATAGGAAATACTTGGAGCCCATAGCGAATAGGTACATGTTCGTGTACGAGCCCACAAAGGTAAAGTTGGTCTCAGAGAAGCCCTTGAGGGCTAAGATACCCTATCACCCTTCGTTCCCTGAGAGAGGATATAGAGAGCTGGCGTTGGAGATGGACGGCAAATCCGCCTTTATTTACTTGTGCGCCGACGACGTCGAAAAGTTCACCGTGGGGTATGAGTTCAGGCTCCTCGGAATGGCTAACTTTAGAGTTGAAAGCCTAAACCCGCCGGTAGCAGTGTACGTAAGTTCGGAGTCGAGCTACGCCGTGTCCAAGAAACTCCCAATACTTCAATGGGTGCCTGAGCACGACAACGTACCAGTAACCGTGTTGAGAGTGGTTGGGGGGGACTTAGTGGAGGAAGAAGGCCTAGCCGAGCTGGCGGTCAGAAACCTGGAAAAGGGCAGTAGGGTTCAGTTCTTCAGGTACGGCTTCGTAATATTAGACTCTTGGAGAGATGACTCGCCCTACTTCTACTACACCCATGACTAGCTATTCTTCCAGGGAGAAGGGCTTGCCTTCACGAGTTATTTTGTCCGGCAACCTATCGGCGTACTTCCTTAAGAACGCCAGGTCCTCCTCCTTGTTCCTCAAGTGGTCTGGTAGCAATATCGGTATCTCCTCTATAATGGGGTACCAACGCCCGCACTTGGGACAGTAGAGTACCCCATCAACTATCTCCTCCTTAAGGCACTCAACACAGTCGGGCTCTCTATCCAGCTCCTCTATCCTTTTACCCTCTCTAGCGCAGTAGAGCTCGCAGAGAGGCTTCTCTTTAATCTTCACTTCGCGCTCAGGGTACCTGGTTCTCGAAAGCTCGTAAAGTTCTAGGGGGAAGTGCTTGTCGTAGGGGCACGCCAAAATATCCATTAACCTAAGCTTCACACAACCCACCAAAGCGGTACCAAGGTGGTAGCTTAAATATTCTCCGAGAAGCATCTCTAGCAGATTTGCATGTGGCGTAGCCTACTTTAAAGTTTAGAATTTTTCCTCCACAGAAAGTAAACTTGCATAGTGACGTTGTTCCAATATATCCCTGAGTTTCTCTAAGGCTTAGAAGGAGTCTAAGATAATAACCTCGCTTGGCACTATAACGCGGTACCGGTGATGCGATGAGTGTTAGACCCCCGGCTGGCTTCAGAGACTTCCCGCCCGAGGTCATGCTGCTCAGGAAGAAGGTGATAAAGAAGATAGAGGAGATATTCCAGAGGTACGGCTACGACCCAATAGACACTCCGACAATCGAGTATTGGGACGTATTGAAGGGCAAGTACGGCGAGGAGGCGGAGAAGAAGCTCATCTGGAGATTCAAGGACGTCTGGAGCGGGAGGGAGTACGCCTTCAGGTACGACTTGACGGTGCCGCTAGCCAGGTTCGTAGCTCTCCACAGAGACATGCCCCTCCCCTTCAAAAGGTACCACATAGGCCCCGTGTGGAGGCACGAGGAGCCCCAGAGGGGGAGGTACAGGGAGTTCTACCAGTGCGACGCCGACGTGGTGGGCAGCCCCTACCCGGACGCCGATGCCGAGATAATCAACATAACGATCGACGTAATGAAGGCCTTCAACTTCTCCCAGTTCACCGTGAGGGTCAACGACAGGAGGATGCTCAGGGGAATATTCGAGGAGGAGCTAGGTATAGAAAACCCCTACCCTGTCTACGTGGTGATAGATAAGCTCGACAAGATAGGGATGAATGGAGTGCTAAACCAGCTAGGCGAAATGCTCCCGAGAGACAAGGTAGAGAAGATAGCCGACATAATCTCCGTAAGAGGGGAGCCCTTAGAGCTGCTCGACGAGGTTTCCAGGAAATACGGCGACAACCCCTCGGTGAAGCAGGCGGTCAACCACCTCTCCGAGATGTTCGACTTAATAGACGACCTAGGGAACGTCGCTCTAGACCTAAGCCTGGTCAGAGGCCTAGACTACTACACAGGCCCAATATTCGAAACAGTGGTGGAGAAGCCGAGGATAGGTAGCCTCACGGGGGGAGGGAGGTACGACGGCTTAATAGGCATATTCTCCGGCGTAGACATACCCGCAACCGGGACATCGATAGGGATAGAGAGGCTGATAGACGCAGGGCTAGAACTGGGGATATTCAAGCTAGACAGGAAAACGGTAACCCAGATATACGTAGTAGTCCTCGACGAAAAAGCCAAAAAAGAAGCCTGGAAACTAGCCCACCAATTAAGAACCCACGGCTTCAAAGTCTCCGTAGACCTCTCACGCAGAAAACCCGACAAACAGAGAAAACACGCCAAAAGACTAGACATACCTGTACTAATATACGTAGGCAAGAAAGAAGTAGAACAAGGAACAGCCACCATATACCTCAGAAAACAGCAAAAAAGAATAGAAGTACCACGCGAAAACCTACCCCAAGAACTAGAAAAACACCTATAAAAAACGCACATACCCCCACAACACTCCAACCAATATCGAAACAAACTTTTTAAACACACACAGATATAAAAACACCAGAAGGTCCGGGTGGTGTAGTGGCCTATCACGCCGGCCTGTGGAGCCGGAGAACAGTCTGGCCCTGAGCCAGATTTCCGGCAGCCCCGGGTTCGAATCCCGGCCCGGACCCCATTTCTTACTATTTAATTGGATTCATGGTTTGATATCGATTTTACTGAGCGGGGTTTGAGGCTCGCTCTATTCAGTGGCCGCATTTCTTTACGTCTTTCTTTATGTAGTGCTCAGTCCTGCGTGGTGGTAAGTGACGTAATCCCAGGAATAGTTCTAGTCTGCACCTGCGTTTACCCTCCCTGAAGCCTACAAGCCTTGTAAGTGGGGTAACCTGATCTCCGTAGTTCTAATCAATATTCCTGATTTTTCAAATATTGAGTTTAAGCTTCTATTGTAGATTTTCAAAACTATGGGCGCTAAGGGGCGGAGGTAAAGGGGTAGTAGCTTGCCACGGCTGGCGTCGACTACAAACTGCGGCACGTCGCGGAAAGATCCTAGATCGTCTACGTATTCGAAGCCGCTGAGGTAAACGTCTCGTGTTCCATCCCACTCGTTAATCTCGAAAACCTTACGTAATCCTTTATCGACTGTAGCATCTGCTATAACCCATCTCTCCAGGAAGATCTCTGCGGCCATGTGGTAGAGAGGCATTTCTTCTCTGAATCTCATCCTTCCTTGGGAGAAAAGAAGCTCGTTTATCTTACAAATTGTACGTTGTGAAGGCTTAATTAGCCAGCAGTGGAGACGGCTCGGTATGCCTAAAGCTCTACAAAGCGCTACCTGTAAAACCGCCTTTGATACGCAAATTAAGGGTTTATTTCTCTTCCTTAAAGCTTCAGAGGCCTTGTATATCGGCGATGCACCCCACTTCAAGTCTCTAATAAAGTAGAATACGGTTACTGCGGCCTCGATGGGACTATTCGATTCAGCGGTCAGTTTCGAGACCGTCCCATTTAGAATAGAAAGG
>CAZFWY010000075.1:0-7254 GCA_964522715.1 uncultured Thermofilaceae archaeon
ACGCATATAATGTAATGAGAGCGGCCCCCCAATAAACGCTTAAGTTGACAGCATCACATTACGAATCTTTACACGTATCATCCGATTCTACAAACTAAATCGTTTTTAAAAGTGTTTAGCGAGTACTTCCCATTGCTGCGTACTCATACCCTCTCTAAGCGTACTCTAGATCGTTGAGTCTCCCAACTAGTTAAGCCGTGCACACCAGTCGATTACTAGTCGTTTAGCGCCTCTTTCTCCTCGCTAGAAGCAGTATTACTATTAAAACTACTATGGCGGCTATGACGATGAGGAGTAAAGCCCATATCGGTATTATTTCAACCTGGAACTCCACGGTTTCGCTAGTACTCGGTAGCCGTAGGTCGTCCCCCTCCCACACGGCTTTCACCCTCCACACGCCAGCCTTGTCCGGCTTGAACTTGTCCTCGAAGCCCCCGTCTGCTCCGGTTATGACTGTGTGTTCTATAGTCGTGCCCTCGGGGCTTTCGTACACTATCCTTATCGCTAGGCTCCCTCTCTCCGGCTTCATCCTGCCGCGCACAGTAACGTACTCGCCCAGACCGACGCTCTCTGGGGAGACCGACAGTTCGAGTTCGGTCGGGGTCACCACGGTAACTTCCTTCTCCACAGTAGAGGTGAGGCCGCAGTCGTCCACCACCGTTAACCTAACACGGTAAACGCCCTCCACCGAGTAGGTGTGGACGGGGTTTTGCTTGGAGGACGTTTCTCCGTCCCCGAACTCCCAGCGCCACTCCACTAGGCCCTCGGGATCCTCAGACGTATCTGTGAAGCGCACCTCCTCTCCGACTCGCGGCTTCTCCGGGGAATAGGAGAACGAGGCTTTAGGCGGGCTGTTCATTACTATCTCTCTCCACGACGTATAGAGGCGGGAGTCGTTGAGTTCCGTTCCGGCTATCTCGGCGACCACCACCCTCCCGTCCCCGGTGAAGGCTAGCGAGTAGTCGCGCTGGTAGAGCGACGTATTAGTTAGCTCTAAGGGGCCTATCCAAGACGCGTTACCCCTATAGAGGGTCATCAAGACGGGGGTCTGTCTCAGCCCGTCCAGCCACGTAACTACTAGTTCGCCCACGCTGTTGACGCCCGCCGTAGGCCAAGCTATCCTTGGCCTAGTAATAATCGGAGTTGCCTCGCCGAACTCCTCACCCTCTAACCTGTAGAAGACCAAGGTGTCATTGAAGCCCCGCTTAACTGAGACCAGCACGACGCCTAGCTCCTCGGTTGAGGTCAGAGCTGAGTACTCATCCTCCACGTAGTCATTCGTAAGCCTCTTAGGCCCTGACCAGCGGGCCCCATCGTACAACGCGTAGTACACTTCCGTGTCGTTCAGCGTCGTGAAGTTCCCGTCAGTGTGCTGACACCAGGCGACGACTATTTTATCCCCTAGGGTCGTGGCTGTGGGCGGCGTAGTTATCCGAACACCCCTAGCCACAGCCATTGGCTCGGACCAGGAAGTACCGGTCCACCTCGAAACGTATATCGTCCAGTCCTCCGCGGTGGATAGGTCTGCGTCCTCATCGGAGATCCAGACGAGCACTAAATCGCCGTTTGTCCCCTTGAAGAGTCCGTGCGCCATCTCGTAGGCCGTATTCCTAGTCACTTTTTCCGGCTTGCTCCAAGTGCCCGTAGCTGGGTCCCACACGGAGTACGCTAGCTCCACGGACCTCAGGACTTCGAGCGGGTTGGTAGTGTTGTTAACACCTGGGTCGGTGATTTCGCCCCATACGCACACGGCCTTGCCATTCCTGTCGAACGCTACTACGGGGTCTCCCTGGTGGAGGAAGTCGTCCGTGATGGGAGCCGGGCTAGACCACTTCTTGGCTTCGTCGTCCCACACCGAGTAGTATATCTCGTACCCCTTAACGTGGGGCTTGGATAGGTCGTCGTGCACCCATACCAGTACGACCGCCCCGCCTTGCTCCGCAACTGACGGGTGAGCGTAGATGTACGTCTTGTTAAGGAATACCCCCTCGACGGCCCCAGGGGGCCACACGTACTCCGAGTAGCCCGGCACAGCCCACAGCCTGGGTATCCAGTGCCAGCCCGTAGAAGTCTCGTTGTAATGGCTAGGCCAAGACACGGACTTGTCTATTATGTTGAACGAGCCCAAAATGGGTATTTTAACCGTGACTTTTATACCTGCGAAGAGCTCTAGGCTCTCCTTACCCCTCCAGTACGGTTTAGGGACGTAGATTGTAACCGTGATTCCTGCCTCTCCCTCAACGCTTATAGATATGAAGAAAGCTCCCTTACCCCAGGCCCTGCCGCCCAGCGTACTACTCCCCTTACCCTCAACCCACTTAATCCCCTCGATTATGTCGCCGCCCACGCCTGTCTCCGTGGCGTTGAGTTCGAACACCACGTTCCCGAATATACCTATCCCGCCCGCCACTCCTATTTCGCCGAATAGCCCCAAGTCAACCGTGTAGTCGAAGCTGAAGATCGGTATGTCGGCGTACCCCCTAATCTTCACTCTCAGGAAGGAGAGGTGCACGGTATCGCCTATCGCGATGTATCCGAGAGCGTCAATCTCTATTCCAGCCTTTCTACTCGCCACTATCAGTACGAACTCCCCGTGACCCATCAACTCGGCCTTCCTATCCGACCTCAGCGCAGCCGAGCCCTTAAAGCCTGCTTTGAAGCCGTAGACCCCGCCGATTATGGGTAGCCACTTGAGATTTATTTTGCCCTCCATGGGCTCCTTTGGGAGGCTTACCGAGGCCTTAAGCTTCCATATGTTGTCGAACTTGGCGTTAGGTTCTACCTCGACTTCAAGTTTGCCTGTTTCAATAGCCCATAATAACAAGGCGCGGAGCCAGAGAGGTGTGGGGAGGACGTTCGTGTCTACTACTTTCTCTACTTTCTCGCCCTCCTTCCCGTAGACCCTTATCATCAGCTTCGTCTTTACCTGCGCCATGTTGTACTTCGGGCTCTTATAGTACTCGCCGTCCTTCTCCCCTATGGCGACCTGCCCGTTCACTACGAACTCTACCCTATCGACTTCGCCGTCTACCTTGACGAAGTACTGGTTGTCCGGGATCTTGAGTATGCCGTCTACGCCGGACAGGAAAAAGGAGTCCAGCTTGTAGAAGGCCTTCACCTCGTCTATCTTAACGCTGACGACGGAGAGCGTGCAGGAGGCGTTCGAACGAACGCTGGGGTCTTTCTCCCATACCCCCTCCACCACGATGGTGTAGTTGCCAACCTTAGCGTCACGCTGGGCATTAGCGACGAGCTCAGCTATGGTTTCATTAGCGACTACGGTCATCCCCTTCCTCGGCTCGACGAGGATCCTGTCTTTGAGGAGGCGCACGGTCAGCTTATCCGTCTCATTAACGAGGCGCACGGTCAGCTTCACGTAGCCCCGGAACCCTCCCTCAGACTCTCCGAAAACCTTGAACTTAACGGATTCCCCCTTCTTCACGGACTGGTACTCGGGCTTTACTATGAGCTTAAAGCTAGGCTTAACGGCTACCTCAAAAGTTATCTGGGCCTCGTTGTTCAGCTCCCCCTCGCCGTAGTACCCTCCTTCCTCCACCCTGTTATCAGGGTCTACAACGCACTTGAGAACGTACTTGCCTTCTACAGCCTCCCAGGGTGGCGTCGTAACTGTAACAGTACCCCCGCTCTCTAAACCGGCTACAGCAACTACATGGAAAAGCGTGTTATTGATGAGGAACGCTACCAGGAAGGGGCCGGCGGCGACCTGTCCTATATTCGAGATAGTCGCCTTAAAGGTTACCTGGTCACCGCCCTTAGGGGCGCTAGGCGTAAGAGTCAGGTTCTCCACGATGAGGTCTGGCATACCCTTCGGCCTAACGGTTAGCGGTATGGCGACGTAATGCCAGTAGTTGTACTCTACGCCCCCCTCCCCGTAATATCCTCCCTCGACCCCGTGTCCGTACGCCGTAATATTGAGGTAGTAGACGCCCGGCTCTACGTCCTCCGACACGCTTATCGTCATCACAGAGGAGAAGTACGAGCCTACACCTGTCACCGACCCGGTCGCCGGGTTGAAGGTCACGGATACTCCTGGAGGCGGCATGGGAGGGGATAGGTACAGCGATATGTCCCAAGTAGTAGGGCCTCCCTTATGGTACACTTTCACCAGTATCTGTATAGACTCCCCCTGCTTGACCACCGGGTAATAGTTGCTAAGCGTAAGCTCTATACCCCACTCCTCCTCGGCGGAGGCCAGAGGAACAGAGGCGAAGTAAAACGCTTGGAAGAAGACTATCACTAGAAGCGTAACGGACAGTAACCCTCTCGTTCTAAGAGCATTCCTCATAATTAAGACCTCCAAGCACTACTAGGGGAGAAATCGCTACATCAGCACTAAACACATCATTTGAAGACACTACCCTCCCCTAAGCTTATCAGTAAATAAGAGAGCGTTTATTCTTAAATTTATCTATCATACTATGATAGGGTTAAACTTGCACTTAATACATATATGTACTTTCGAGGTCACTTGGCTAAAATTAATAGAACCAGAGACAAACCCTATTCAATATGTCTTACTCATTGCATAGCGTTCATACAGCTAAAAGAGCCTCACTCCTAACCACTATTAAATAACTCACATTAACTAACCATAGTTATTCTATATATAAACCTTTTCATAAAGCCAAGTACAGCCTAAAACATAGCTAACGGTTAACACCCCATATAAATGGCAGAACAGCACATCAGTGAGGGAGCTAGGGCCCGATCACCGATCTCATACCGTGAGGATCATCACTACCCTATAAGATAAGTAGCGCCACCTATTTAATATATTATTAATGTATCTCCCCATAGTGCCCTCCTTACGCTAGGAAGAAACTAGTAGCGTGCTATCTGGCGTCTCTCTTACAAGTATTGCTACGTACCTCTCAATTAAGCCACGCCAGCGCCTTCAAGTGAGAACCCAATCTGTACAATAGTGATAATAGCAGGGCACGATAAAGGCAGGAACTACAAATACGAGTGTAAGTAAAACAACAGTTCAGCAGTTCACGTACGAAATTTTTGAGATTAACTTAAAATATTTAAGCGTGCATAGAGGCATAGTATGTCTAAAAGAAAGAGACAGCTAAAAGAGTATGAACGTAAAATTAGAGATGCCATACAAAAACGCGAAGTTGAAGAGAAGGTTAATGAATGTAGCAAATTAATGCCCGCATCAGAGCGGGCAAGAGAGATCCTCAGTAAAATATTTCCGCTTTGCGGAGAGATAGGCAAGAGAGAATTCAAAGTTTTTCTCGTTGAGGAAATAGGCTCATTTAAAGTCTTAATTCAAATCCCCGATGGAAAGCGCGCTCTCGGACACCCGAGAAAAGAATTTTCATGCGACTATAACGTGTGGATTCTAGAAAACGGGAAATTACTACTACCTACGCACGACTACATGTTCAAATGGTATAAGAAACTTGAGGACCGTTTGAAAAATACGAATATAGATGTATACTCGTTGATCGAGGAAATGATACTTAAAAGGACAAACTACTCGGAAATAGTAAGAAGATATGAGGGCATACTGAGCAACGAAATCATCAACGACATGACAAAGTTCCTAGCCACCCTCAAATGGATCGCCTTACAAGAAGACATCAACTACAAACCCCCTGAATACATGGGCTCTAAGTATACTCTAGCCGCTTACGCCCTACTAAAAATGAACTTCTCACCATCCGATATTAGGAAGCTACTAAGATTTAGGCAATAATTAGGCGCTATAGAGCTACGTAGAGCCCAAATTGACACGCAGTACATACAAACTCGCCGAAGTCAGGCGACCCCCTACGAACTTGTATGCGAGCGGTGTGTAGCATAGAGTTATCGCGTAACTATATTAGTAGTTATCTTTATATCTACATACCTACTTAAAAGATGGCAGGAGGCCTATGGGCCAGCTAAATATTAACATACCCGACGAATTAGAGGAAAAGCTCCGTTACATAGCAGCTAAAAAATTCGGGTTCAAAAAAGGAGCCCTTAAAAAAGCAGTCATAGAAGCCATCAGCAAATGGATCGAAGATAATAACCAATTCCTAACTTAAGGTGCGAAGCAATGATAGAAATGAAAGAGGTAACATACAAGGACTACCTAAAATTCGTAGAGAAACACAAAGAGATAACCCTAGAAGGCCAGCTCATCCCCCTATCCCCCATGGAAGTCCTACGACTCACCACAATACCCAAGGAAATAACAGACATCACAACCACGGTTTGGAGCTTCCCCGAGCGCGGCTCCTGGGCCACCCACAGGGGGGATTACCGAGGCAACTGGGCGCCACAGATACCCAGAGCCCTAATATTAATGTACACAGAGCCCGGAGACGTAGTACTAGACCAGATGGTCGGCGGCGGCACAACCCTCATCGAAGCCAGAGTCCTAGGCCGCAACTCCATAGGCGTAGACATAAACTACAACGCCGTAATGCTAACACTCCACAGGCTCTACTACCTCGAAGAGTACGCCAACAAGATACTGGAGACGGCGTCCCCCACGGGGTCTTTAGCACGTTTTGTAGGCTTGGACGTAGACCCGGAAATAGAGGCAGCCAGAAACATAGCCGAGACGTGGAGTAAGGTATACCACGGCGACGCCAGAAACCTAGACAAAATAGCCGATAACAGCGTAGACCTCATAGCCACACACCCGCCATACTTCAACATAATCAAGTACAGCGAGAAAGACAGCATAGAAGGAGACCTCTCCAGGGCAAAAAACCTAGAAGAATACCTCTCCGGAGTAGAGCTAATCGCCAAAGAATCCTACAGAGTACTAAAACCAGGAAAATACTGCGCAGTCCTCATCGGAGACACAAGAATACATAAACACTACGTACCAATAACACACCACGTCCTACACATATTCCTCAAAACAGGCTTCATACTAAAAGAAGAAATAATCAAAATACAACACAAAATGAAAACAACAAGAGAACTATGGAACAAACGGAAAAACAGAGACTTCCTCCTAATCTACCACGAAAAACTATTCATATTCAGAAAACCAATAACCGACAACGAAAAAACCAAATACAAATACAGCACACTACCCCAGGCCCAAAAACCATAACACCGCCGAAAACAACACACCAACACTCAAGAGAAACATCATGAAAAACTAGACCCCCACCCCCATCGATAACTATGCCCGTGCCGAACAGCGTCATCCCAAACCTCTCCTCCTTAAGCTCCAGCCTCTCTACGTCAAATACTTCGACGTCCTCCACCAAGTCCTCCGGC
>CAZFWY010000076.1:0-7243 GCA_964522715.1 uncultured Thermofilaceae archaeon
CCTCCGGCCTCCACTATCTTGTAGATTACGTAGTCCCCGCCCGCTCTATCCCCGTTCTCATCTAGTAACGTCCAGCCGCTAACTCCGAAGTACCTAGCGGCTACGTCTGGTAGGACTTTCTGAATGGCCTCACCATCGTAAGTTCCAGCCTCTATTATCGCAAGGGCGAGCACCCAGGTGGCGTCGTAAATGTTGTAGGCATAAGGATCGGGGTCTTCTCCAGCTCTGCTCCTAAACCTTCTCTCAAACTCCTCCTTCTTAGGACTAGATGTCGGGGAGAATATCGTGGAGAACAGGCCGCCCACTCTTACCGCTACGTCCCCTACGTCCTCGGCTATCCTCTTCGACTTAGCAGTTCCATCGCAGCCCAGCCAGACAACTGACGTTAGGGTCTCGTCTTCTTTAGCGGCTACTAGAGCCGCGACGCCGTCATCTTCGTAGCTTATTAAGAGTACACCTACATCACTTCCCGCGCCAAACGACTTGACTATATCAGATAGCCTCCTTATCTCGGCTGAAAGTTCCTTAGCGTCGGGACTATATTTTACGGCTTTTACTTCTCCTCCAAGAGCTTCAAAGTTCTCTTTAAATGACAGATATAATCCCTCACCCCAATTGTTGCCTCTGTATAGCACTGCTACTTTCCTTAGGCCTAGAGTCCATGCCAGCGTAGCCAGAGCTTTACCCTGGAAGGCGTCTGTGGGGACAAACCTGAAAATATAGTCTCCCGATATTGCCAGGCTGGGAGCCGTAGAGGAGTGACTTATAACTACTAGTTTCTTCTCGTCTGCAAAGCTTTTTATGGCTTCCACCTCGCTACTAGCCAGAGGTCCGACGAATACTTTTACCCCCTGTGTAGCTAATGTTTGCATGTCTTTAAGAGCTTCTTCAGGCGAGACTGTAGTGTCTTCAGCGACCAGGTAGAACTCCACATCGTAGCCGAGCTTAGCGACGTACTTGTTAATGTCTTCGATTGCCATTTCAACTGCTATTTTGTGCCTGTTACCGTAAGAGGATAGTGGACCTGTGAGCGCGAATAGACCGCCTATCGGTATTCGCTTGGGCAGAGCCTTACCAACACCACCTGGGGCGGGAGCGGCTATATTGTAGCCGATAGCCACCCCGACAATTATGCCCACTATGACTGCCGCTATTACTTGTATTATTATTTTTTTCTCCTGTGGCATGGCTTAAGAATCATCGATAGATGCTTATTAATTTTTTCGATTATTAAGACTCATTATCGTATTCACCTAAATAATTTTACGTAGAAAAGCTTATATATCACATCTTAAATCCGCAGAAATCACAAAAAATGCTCAGTACTTAAAGGGTTATCACCTGAAGATTTTCAGGCACAAGCACAGGGCCTTTAAAATTTTTTAGAGCCGAATTGATAAAGCTGATTACAAACGAACCTTCGTCACCCAGTTTATAGTAGGGTAAATGTACGAGGAACAGTGTTTTAGCATTAGCTCTGCTAGCTACTAGGCCAGCTTCCTCTGCTGTGCTATGTCCTACTTTGTATGCTTCCTCTTTCATACCTTCCGGGAACGTTGCTTCGTAAAAGAGTAGATCGACGTTCTTTGCGTTCTCCACTATTTCCTTTGAGGGTTGTGTATCCCCGCTATAGAACACTGAGACCCCTTCTTCTTCAAGCCTAAAAGTGAGAGAGGGAGCGATACTATGCGTGGCTAAACCCACCTTAAGATTGCCTACTGTGTCCCCCGGTTTTACTTCCCTTAAAATTATTTTGAAAGGGATTTTCTCGGGTGAAAGTTGCCATCCAGCTATGAGTTGCTTAAATTTCTCTCTCAAGCCTAAGGGGCCGATTACTTCAAGTCTCTCTGTACGTTCCCCTAAGTAATAATGCCAGAGGAGTTCCCCCAGGCCCGCGAAGTGATCTGGGTGAAAATGGGTTATAGCAACTACCTCTACATTATTCATTAGGCCCGCCTTCATGAGTTGTATTGCCGTTCCGTAGCCACAGTCTAAAAGGCAGTTATTTACCAGTAGTGCTGTGAGAGCGTGCCGAGGAGTTCTTAGCCCTCCCGCTGCTCCTAGTACTACTACGCGCATGTCTCCTCCCGTACTTAATCAAAGCTAAAGCTACTAGTAGTATAACTATTAAGGTCGCGACGCCCGCTACAAGTAGTTCTACGGGCAACTTTCCTTCTTCAGGTTTCGCCCCTCCTCCAACGTGCTCCTCCACTTTACTCAGTATAATAGTGTAGCAACCCTGAGGAGACCTTTCTACTTTAATGGCTCTGGGCTCGTAGCCTTCCGCGAACGCCTTAACTATATATTCTGCTGGTGGGGCCACTACGCTTAACGTAGGCCCACCTGTTAAAGTCGCTACGACAACTCCTCTTTCATCCGAGAGAACTATTGTAGCGTCTCTGATGTATTCGCCTCCCTCCCCCTTTACCGTGAAGCAGTAGGTTGGGAAGTCAGCTTTTATGGTTATCTCCTTGTTCTCGTCGAGGCTTACTTTCTTCTCTCTAATCAGTTTATCCTCATAATACAACTGGACTACGTACTCGCCTGCTGGCAAAGTCACCTTGCAGGTTGGGCTTTCTACCTTTATACTCTTCACGGTTTTTCCTTCAGGAGAGGCTATGAGGAGGGAGAAGTTCTTCAGCGCCTGGTTTGTCTCTATCTTTATGGTTAAATCGTATGAATATCTCTGAAGTATTACTCTTAAAGTGCTATTCGCAGCTAAGTACATTTCAGCTGCATATGGCTGGTAATGCGGATAAGTTACGTTGATTATGTAAAAACCTGCTTCTAACTCCACGCTTAATGTCCCGTTTTTATCAGCAGTGTACGAGCTACCGTTTATGAGGATGTTCGCTGGTAACTTCATGCCTTCATCGCTCTCCACACTTATAGTTAATGTGAACTTCTCAGGGCCAATCTTAGGGCGTACGTGAGAGACCACCATAATCCTAGTACCGGCCTCTTTAGAGCGGGAGGCGAATATGGAGTAAGAAGTCCACTCGATATGCGTGATAGCGTGCACCTCTCCGGGCGGCTCTAAGACCTCCACAACACCCTTCGAATAGTTTAAGAACAACACCTGGTTCCTGTGATTTTTAAGGAGAACGTTGAAGAGGAATATTCCGTCGTCCCACCCCATAACCCTGACGTGCGATACTTCATCATGATCTACAGGCAAGGTAAACCATTTAGACTTATTGAGCAACATGTCGTAGATTATCAAGCCACGCTTACCGTTTCTCTTCGCTGGTATGTAGAGGAACCGGGCGCGAGGATACGTAAACCCTAGGCCGCACGTGTGCCTGTATAATGTACCGGAGGACTCTTTGTAAAACGGGGAACCCGATGTAGCTATTGAGAAGCCTAAATCAGCGTACGGAGACCCACTGCAGAAAGCTATGTCCGATTCGTAGGCTACACGTCTCGCGCCTACATCTACTATTTTAAGCTTATCATCCTCTATTACTGCTCGGGCTTCGACAAGGTAACCTGAAGTGTTAACGTATAGAAAGATCATTTTATCGGGGTATCCTATACCCGTTAAGATAGATGATCGCTCAAGATAGTAGCCCTTCCCATTTCCTGTGACGTAAGTGAAAGTCTTCTTTTTCTTGATAGCACATGCACCGCAGCCGGGGTTCGAGATCACCATTAACATGGCCTCGCCGCTGTTTGAGGGAAGCCCGCCGATCACAGCGGAAGAATATATTCTCTTATTCTCCCATAGCAAAGTGTAATCCGATAAATTTAGACAAAATGTCTTCCCTAAGGCCTCAAAAATCATTATTAGACTGTTTTCCGACACAAACCTAAAGTTCCCCTTTAAAGTATGAGGACGGACACGCGACTCTAAAATCTCTTTATATGTTCCATTCGTAAAGATTAGAACTCCGGTTAATACCATCTTCACATAGTTGTAAAATAACGCTATGAATTTGTCGTTCTCCTTGGGAATATATACGAATTTCATGTAGTCTCCTAATGCAGATAAATCTAAATCCGTCTCTCTGTAAGAAGTAGTGTTAATTAGGATTACATGTCCACCATATATTCCTACAACTAGAATATTTGGCGGTAGAAATAGTACATCCTCCAAGGTTCTCTGTTCGAAGTACTCAAATATTAAGGTATAGCTGCTTTGAGGCTGGCCTCCAGCTACGGGTATTACTAGCATATATGCCGACAACACTGCGACCAGTAAGAGCGACGTCAGGCCACGCATAAACACTACCGCTACACAGAGTATTAATGATAAATTAAATTCTTTCCGCTGTAGGGCAGCATTGTTTCGTGCGTCTACAGCCCAAGCCTTATATAACCGTACAATACTAATGTAGAGGCGGGGTCGAGGCCTATTGTGCTGCGGGTCTATAATACTCTGAGTAGGAGTTACGAGGTTTTTGAGCCAGTTGAGCCCGGTGTAGTTAAGATGTATGTCTGCGGCCCCACGGTCTACGACTATACCCATGTTGGCCACGTGCGTACCTACGTCGCCTTTGACGTGATTAAGCGGTATCTACACCTCGCTGGGTACGACGTGATTCACGTCCAGAACATAACCGATATTGATGATAAGATTATCAGAAGGGCTCAGAGGGAGGGTAGGGATTGGAGAGAGATAGCTGATACCTACACTAAAGATTACCTAGAAGCCTTGGAGGCCCTGAATATCTCAATTGATATCCATCCACGCGTAACCGAGCACATAAGGGAAATCATTGAGTTCATAAAATTACTAGTAGAGAAGGGCCACGCTTACGTCGCTGAGAGCGGAAGCGTGTATTTTGACGTAGACACATACTTAGACTACGGGAAGCTCAGTAACAGGAAGGACAGGGAACTCTGGGGCCAAGAGGAGGAATTCATACACGAGAAGAAGAATCCTTACGACTTCGCCCTCTGGAAGGCGGCTAAACCCGGGGAGCCTAGCTGGGAGTCTCCGTGGGGTCGTGGTAGGCCTGGCTGGCATATCGAGTGTAGTGTGATGTCAACCAAGTATCTCGGTAGCCAGTTCGACATCCACGGAGGTGGGTCAGACCTAATATTCCCCCACCACGAGAACGAGATCGCCCAGAGTGAGGCGGCCTTAGGAGTAAAGCCCTGGGTGAAGTACTGGCTACACACCGGTATGCTGGACATACGCGGGCAGAAAATGAGTAAGTCGCTGGGTAACATAGTACCCATAAAGGAAATGCTCAAGAAATGGAGGAAGGAGGTCGTTAGGCTTTGGCTAGCCACGGCACACTATAGGAAGAGGGTAGCCTTCACGGACGACGCTTTATCTCAGGCCGAAAGTAACTACAAGCGACTTGTAAACGCTCTAAGCCTCGTAAAGAAGGTCTTAAAAGAGGCAGAGCCCAGCCACAGGCTAAGCGATGAAGGGATAAAAGCACTCAGGGAAATGGAGAGAATAAGGAGGGGCTTCTACGAGTCTATGAACGACGACTTTAACGCGAGCGCGGCGTTCAGCTACGTTTACGAGTTAACTACGCTTATATTCAAACATCTGGAGAATAAGGCTGAGCACAGCGTGGCTCTAAGAGCGTTTACCCTACTCAAGGAGCTTAATCAAGTTCTGGGGGTTCTAGATTCCCACATACAAGAGGCGGTCTACGCGATAATGCCAGAAGAACTACTAAGCGTCATAGTCGACGTACGCGGGGTATTAAGAGCCCGTCGTGACTACGAGCTAGCGGACTGGATAAGAGACCGGCTGGCTAAGTTAGGAGTTAAGTTATTAGATGAGGGCGAAAAAACCAGGTGGATACTAGAAGTCTAATCTTTAACTCTTACTATTTTTCCTCAAATTTTAGTATACTGTACTTATACTCCCACTTGTCGTAGTACAGGTTACCCCCTCTCCATTCGATCTCGCCACGTTGACTATCCACAGGGTCAGATCTGAAGTGAGTTTTAGGTGGGTCGAATTGGGCCGATATCTCTATGTTAGCTGCCATGCGGTACCCGTCTATACCGCCGAAATAGAACTTGTTCCTCCACTCTTCTCCGTGTCTCATGTTCCCGAAGCTCGGGTCGGCGTAAAGCCAGCCATAGGGTTCCACGTAGAACTGAGCCCAGTCGTGCATTCCGTGTCTAACGGGGTTCATGTACCACGAGGACTGCCATCTGGCCGGTACACCGACTATTCTGCAGAGGGTAATGAAGAGTAGGGCCTGCATGCCGCAGTCCCCCCTCCTGTTCTTGGCTACGTACTCGCTAATGTTGTCGTAGAGGGCGTAGTCATGCGCGTACGTGTACCTAACGTTGTTAGTTATCCAGTCCCATATCTTCTTAGCCTTCAGGTAGGGGTTTTCCTCGTCGCCCACTATGCGTCTAGCCAAGTCCTTGAGGTAAGGAGTAAAGACTATGTGTGGCGGGCGTTCGGCCGTGTAAGCTATGTACACAGGGTCGTCCTTATCTATCTCACCGACGTTTTTAGGGTCAACTTCTACGTAGAACCCCATAGAGGTAAACTCGTACTCAACCCAGCACCTAGCTCCCTTCTCCGTTATTTCAAGCTCGAAGTAAATAGTCCTCTGAGGGTGATCTTCCTCTGCTATTTTTACCGGCTTGGGGTCTGAAGCCAGTATGTTTACCGAGGGGTTTATTTTGTCCACCCTGGGGATGGGCACCCACACTCTCAGGACTTCGCCTACGGGTACTACTCCAGGCTTAACCTCAATCTCCATCCTAACCCGATAGTAGAGCGGTAGCACGTGTCCTGGTTTATCCCTCGCCGCCTCAATTATCCTCTCAACTCTCTCCTTAAGCTTAGCCTTGGCTCTCTCGCGCTCCTCGTCTTTCTTTTCAACCCTCCTGTTCCTAGCCTCAGGGCATAGCCAGAAGAAGTTAGGCACGAATCTCCTAAGGAATCGCTTCTCACCCTCTATAACTCTATAGTCTATACAGCCCTTCTCCGACCATTTGACAAACTCCTCCCGACTTAAGTCTGGCATTTTCTCTTTCAGCTTTTCGTAAGCCTCGTCAATCCCATACGCGTACTCATACCTCCACCGCTCCAATCTGTTAACTTCGAAAAGCAGCCTTCTCCTGTAATCGCCCACTACGCGGGAAGCCAGGCTCATTAACTCCCTCTCTGCCTCCTTGAACCTCCCTTCATCGATAAGCCTCTGGACTTTCTCCGGAAGCCTCAAAACCATGAAGCCGAGGACGTTATCCGTCATACCTATCATGAGTTCCTGCGGCTGAAGAGTATTTTAATCTACACTTTTTCGCATACCTT
>CAZFWY010000077.1:0-7211 GCA_964522715.1 uncultured Thermofilaceae archaeon
GCCCTGCTAACCACTGTACCTGCTACCTCAAGTACCAGCACTCTTAATGTCCTTCTTTTCTTTATAGTCAGAGTCTCCGCGTCGTATACCCGTGTTTCCTCGTCATATACCCTTGTTTCTTCCATTAGCTGTGCACCGCCCAGCTTAGTTATAACCCCGCGTTAATTATACGTAATCTCCGCCGCTTTTTCAATGAAATATTTTCTTCAAATATGTATAATTATGGAACAATTTATCTAGTTATATCTATTCATACGCTAAGAGATACAAATTTTACATCAAAATAATGTAAAATATTATATCCATTTGCAGGGTTTCAAAGCACATGTCGGGGCTTGAAGCTTCCTTAGTCAGGCTCCAGGATGAGAGGTTAGCGGCTACTCTAAGGGTGCAATCTACAGTCCTGAAGGCGATACATGACTTCATGACTTCGAGAGAATTCGTACAGCTAATGCCTATAATCACTTCACGAGTAACAGACCCTCTGTGGCCCGACCCAGGCGCCTCTATCATCGGGAGGCCTAAAATCAATTATAACGGGCAGGAGCTAGTGCTAACCCAAAGTATGATTCTACATAAACAGCTAGCGCTGATAACGGGGCTTGAAAGGATATACATCATGTCGCCCAACATAAGGTTCGAGAAGCCCGCGAGAGGGGCTACGGGTAGGCACCTCTTCGAATTCACCCAAATGGACTTCGAAATGGCCCACGCCACGATGAAGGACGTAATGAGCCTGGTAGAGGACTTGATAATCTACACTCTTAAGAGAGTGCACGAGGAGAGGAAAGAAGAGCTAGAACTCCTAGGCAGAGAGGTTAGAATCCCGTCGAAACCCTTCAAAGTGTACACTACGCACGAGATAGAGGAGAAATACGGCTCTGACTGGGAGATTAAGGCCTCCATGGATCATAAAGAGCCATTCTGGGTTACGTGTTTTAAGAGGGAGTTCTACGACCGCGAAGACCCCGACAACCCGGGACACTACAGGAACTACGACTTAATATACCCTGAAGGCTACGGCGAGGCCCTTTCAGGCGGCGAAAGAGAGTGGGAGTACGAGAGGATAATAGCCAGGATGAAAAGAGACGGGCTAAACCCCGAGAACTTCAAAGAATACATCGAAGCCGCGAAGAGAGGATTACTCGTCCCCAGCGCTGGAGCTGGCCTCGGGGTAGAGCGCTTCGTAAGGTACATAGTAGGGGCTAAACATATAGGGGACATACAGCCTTTCAGGAGAGTCCCAGGAGAGCCGGTCTATCTCTAAACTTGAAGCGCTACTTTCCTACCTTTACGCTTAGCTATTAGGTAACTGTCAACTACCCCGGCGAGGACGGCCCTTAACCCTCTCGGGTCTCTTTTCTTAGCCTCTCTGATTTTCTCTTCAAGCTCAGGACAGGACAAGCCACCGGCAGGGGATAACAGCTTATTCAACGTGGCTTCCGTCCGTTCTACGAGTGGATGTCTGGACTTTTGCCTAGCTAGTTCCCTGGCCTCCTCATAAGCCCCTCTCTCCTCTAGCAGGGCTATTAACATCATTCCAAGTAGTTCCCATACGACTAATCCGCTCATCGTAAAGTAAAGAAAGAAGGAGCCTAATAAAGGTTTGCCATACTTCTCGTGACTTAAAGCGTTTTTAAAGAGGATGAAGAGTACCCCATAGGGGTTTGCAGTGGATGTACTGAGTATATCACTGTACACAGTAATAACCTACTACCTTTTAGGTTTAATGGGGGCGTTCGCCCCGTGCGCGTACCCCATGCTACCGGTATTGATAGCCTACCTCTTAGGCGGTGGAGTTAAGAAGGGCAGAGGTCTAGTTACGGGCCTTCTCTTCTCGCTCGGCTTAATACTAGCTGTAAGCGCCTTAGGACTAGGTACTCTCTACGCGAGAGAGTTTGCCAACGTCATTATAGGGTCTTTCACAGCGGAGGAGATAAGCTCCCTCTCACTTTACGTAATCTTCGTCGTAGGTTTTTCGATGCTAACTCCTTTCAAGAATATAGTCGCCGGCATCAGTGTCCCCCTACCTAAGGTTAGGAAGGGAGGCTTATTCCTGGCCTTCCCATTGGGCGTCCTCTTCTTCCTAGCCTCAGCCCCCTGTGATGGAGCTTACGTCGTAGCGCTGGCTTTAAACGCCGCAGCTACAGCGCATGGCAATGCTTTTCTCATAGTGACGATTCTTTCCACAGTTTTTGCCCTAGGGATGTCTACTCCCTTCTTCGTTATGAGCCTGGCGGCGACTGGAGCTATGAACGTGTATAAGAAGATAAGTAAGAGCGTAATTGTGAAGAGGGGCGGCGAGCTCTTAGGGCTAGCCCTAATAGCTTACTCTTTCTTCTCTCTTAAGCTAGTTGGAGGAGATATAGGGTGGATAATACCTCACGCCAGGTACGTATCGAATATACTTTGGATGTTATCCCTAGCCTACTTCGCGTTGTCATCGCTTAAGGTATGGTTGGCGGCGGGTCTTAAAGCCCCTTTCGCCATAGGGCTGGGCACAATCTCTCTCCTCTTAGGGGAATTTTCTGAGTTTTGGGGGTTCGGAGTTGACGCAACTATTAACATATCCCTGCGTCACTCTCAACTAACGATCATCATGACTCTACCAGAAGCTCTCAGCTACGCTGGGTCTATTCTGATAATACTGGGTATACTGAGCCTGTGCGGCAAAGCGTTCGGGGCTATTGCTTTAAATCCCGATTTAACGAATTATTTACTCCCAGATGCAGCGGTAGCCATTACTTGGCTAACACTCTTCCTAGTTACTAAGTCCTCTCCTGTGTTATGGGCGGCCTCAGCCTTCGGGGCTAGAAGTTTAGCGCGGTTTTATTGGAGTTCTCCCCTTTTCGAGGGCGACTTTAAACTCTTATTTGATCTCCTAATCTCGGCTGGCGAACTTACGGCTTCAGCAATGCTACTATCCCTAGCGTCTAAGAACTATAAGTATGCTAGGGAGATATCTATACTTAAAAGAGAGCGTGCTACTCCCTCAGAACAGGAGGCCTCGTATGCTTTCAACGAAGAGGCTAGCTATACTGACAGCCTCGTTTAGCCCTCCGTGGCCTCCTCCCAGACATCCTCTATTATGTCCTCTCTGTCCTCCTTTCTCTCCTCTATCTCGACGTAGTCCTCTGATTCCTCATAGTACTTGACCAGGAGTATGTCGCCGCTTCTAATTTTGAAGTCCGTGTAGGGCGGCATCAGTAGCCACTCTCTCCCCCTCTTAACCGCTAAGACTAGGATGCCCTTCCTGTGGTATCCCAGCTCGGCTAAAGTGCAGCCTTCGTCTGCCTCCTCCATCTCGATGACGCTTATCCTCTCCTTGGTCTCGTCGAGCACGTCCATGAGGAGTGGGTGTGGTCTGAGGCCCATTAGTACGGGGGAGACCATTTCGAGCGCGGAGTCGGCTATGTGTTCTATCGCGAAAGCCGCGAATAGGTACGCTCCCTTCTCGTTATTTCTGAGGTTACTGGACAAAACCATTTTCTCAAAGTTTACCAAGTACTCGTCAACGTAACCCTCCAAGTCTTCTACCTGCCTAGCGAGCTTCTCCGCTCTCATCAAGAGGGCGGCCAACGCTAGGGAGAACATTACACCCACGATCTTGCCTAGTTCTAGTAGCTGTGAAGACACCTCTAGGGGGGGCGCAGCTTTCCTCTTAATCTCTGACCCTATAGCCCTAGCGAACGTCTCTACGGCCCCCCTAGACCCCTTAACTATCAATACCTCGTTTTTCATGGGCTTAATAGTCAGAGGAGGCTCAACATCCCATTCACCGTCTTTCCTTATAGCCAGGATGTCAATAACGATATTGTGCTCCTTGAGAACGCTCTCCACAGGTTTTTCCAGATCGGTTCCAATTATCAACCTAGCGACAATTTCATCGCCGTTACTCACGGGTACGTCAAAATTAAAAGCAGGCCTATAGTCGAGGTAGGCTTTAGCTAAGTCACTGGCAGCATCAGATATTTTATTCAAGGACGACGCCAGCTTGTAGACGCTAACAGCTTCCTCGGCTTCTCTCCTATTCCTCACAGCCAGCGCGGTCCAGGCGAGTATCTGTAACTCCACTTTATCCATCTCCCTCTCTATTTCTAGGACCTCCTCGGCTAGCTCCTCGTCTCCATACACTATAGCATTGAAAGCTAAGTCGAGAGATAGTCTAGCATAGTCAATAGCTTTCTTCAGCAACTCCTTGACGTTACGCGCCTTCTTCCAAAGCTCGGCCCTTAACGGGCTGATCTGGTCGTCCTCGTCCATCCACTTACACTTACACCAGGAGGTATATGTATGTATGCTTTACTCCACTTTTTAGAACTCTTTTCAAAGTAAGTGGTTATAGCCTATTTTTCTTTCACGCTATCGAAGTCCTTTACTTGAACTGCGCTGCTCGGCCTCTATAATCCTGCTCTCGAAGTCCGAGTATATGCCTATGAACGTGGAATAAGCGTCTAGAGCTGTGCCGTAAGGGCTAAAGTAAGAGTGGACATCCCCCGGCCCCGCGCCCTTCGTACTCATGTAGTAGAAGTGGTCGCTTATCATGAGCAGTCTCCACAGCCTTAGGTAGCCGGGGTCTCCCAGCTTCTTAACTCTCTCCTCGTTACGTTTAACGAGGTCGAAGGCCTTGTACTGCATCTCGTTCATCAACCATGCGGATAAATCCCTCTCCAGGTCAGCCCACGAGACCGTTAAGTGCTCGGGAACGTCTAGTTCTCCGCGTGGCTCGTACTTGTAGGCGGCCTCCGTCGGCGTGGCGAACGAGAGGTTTTCCCATCTAAGCACGGCTTCGGGCAGTTCTCTGAGGAACTCTATAATCCCCGTCTCAGGTGGGAAGTGCTCCCCGAACGTCTCGTAGTCTATGCATAGGTTTATCACGTCTCCTGGGGTGTGGGCGAGCCAAGCCGCGTACTTATCGGGGGTTAACGGGTACTCCTCCCACCACCTTGCGGCGTACCTAAAACCTATGTCGTCCGAAAGCCTATAGTTCCTAAGTAGTACCCTTATACCCGAATCCTTAGCCTTGTAGACGTAGTTCGGAGACCTCCAAGCCAGTATCCTCTCCGCCCCCTCTGTGAATATGACCTTGTATCCCAGCTTGTCGAATATCCCTGCTATCCTGTTGTTGTAGATGAACTCAGTGTTCTCGGCAGCTGTCGGCTCAACCCCGAATAAATCCTTCATCAAAGCCCTATGTTCTAAAACCTGCTCTACTAATTCGTCGTCGCTAACCACGCACGCTAAGCTGTGGTAGTAGGTCTGGTCTAAAATCTCCACCCTCCCAGTGCCGACTAGGTCTCTAAAGCTGTCTATGACTTCGGGGGCCCATCTCTTAGCCTGCTCTATGAAGACCCCCGAGATGCTATACGAGACTTTAAACTCCCTGGCGCCCCCTTTGAACCTGTCTATGGCTTCTAGAACGGCCTTATTAGCGGGGAGGTAGCACCTCTTGGCCGCTCTCTCCATAACTATCTTGTTAAGCCCGTGGTCGAAGTAGGCCTCCTCGAGATCCTCAGGAGTGAGCTTGCCCTTCTCTCGGGCCTTCTTCGCGAGTTTCTCTCTAAACCTCTTGTCGAGCCTGTAGGGCTGGTGAACTTCAAACATGAGGACTACGTCCGTCAACCTTTACACCTATGTCCCTACAGGGAGGTCTCGGTAATTAACACTCCGCATTTAGCGAACCCTGGCTTTAGACTTGAACTGCTCCTCGTACCTCCTCCTCAGTTCTTGGAGCGTAGTTATATCCGTGGGGTCTCTATCCCACCTTATCCTCGTTATCCTGGCGAACCGCAGCGCCAGGCCAGACCTGTAACGAGGGCTTTTCTGGATCTCGGCGTAAGCGACCTCCACGACTATCTTAGGTACTACGTAAACAACGTATCCCTTCTCGGCCACTTTGAGTTCTAGGAGCCGCTTGGTCATTTCTTCGAACTCCTCGTCCGTCAAGCCTTTGAACGTTTTACCCACCATCTCGTAGCGCCCAGTTTCCTCGTCGAGAACGGCTAGGTGGTAGTCGCTGAGCCACCCGCTCCTCCTACCGTGTCCCCACTCGGCCGCTATAATTACGCAGTCTATGGTGTCGGCCTGTTTAACCTTAAACCACTTCTTACCCCTATGCCCCGGCTCGTAGTTACTATCCAACCTTTTAGCCATGACCCCCTCGTGTCCCTCGGCTATCGCCCGCTGGTAGAACTCCTCGGCCTTTTTCAACTCGTCAACTATGACTCTCTCGGCTAGCAACTCCGGCGGAGCTATCCTCTCTAAGGCCTCCCACCTCTCCTCGTAAGGCTTATCGACCATCACCTCCCCGTTCAGGTACAACACGTCGAAGAGGTAGAGGCGTAGAGGTATCTTGGCGAGGAACCTGTAAAGGTCTCTCTGCCTCCTCACGCGCTTAGCTATCTCCTGGAAAGGCACGGGCTTCCCCTCAACAACCCCTACGGCCTCCCCGTCCAACACGTAGGAGTCTGCTTTCACCTCGGCTAGAACAGTCTTAACGAGGTCTGGTACGCTCTGCGTAATCTCGCTAAGCCTACGCGTAAACACCCTCACCTTACCGTTCTTACCGTGTATCTGCACCCTGACGCCGTCATACTTGTACTCTAGAGCCGTAACGCCCCCGTGCTCTTTCAGAACCCTCCCTAGGTCGTAGGCCATCTCTGCGAGCATAGGTTTAACGGGTCGGAAAAGTTTAAGCCTGACGTTCTCAACCCCCTCCCTGCCCCGCGTCAACACTATCTCCGCAAGCTCTCCCAAGTCACCTATGAACATGTAGGCCCTACGGATAGTTTCGAGGGGGCAGCCGCATACCGAGGCTAAAGCCTCTAGGACAACCCCCTCGTTAGCACCTATCCTCATCTCCCCGAAGATAGACCTCAACAAGTACTCCCTATCCTCCTCTCTCACGCGGGACAGCAGAGACTTAAACAGCAGCTCTTTCCTGGTCCGAGACCCCTCACCCCTAGCCCTAGCTATCTTCTCGAGGATACGGTAAACCTCTAAAACTGTCGGCTCGCTACCGGCGAGTAAGGCGCGCTGACCCCTCAAGTCCCTCAAAGCCTTATATATCGTGGCGGGCCCCACGTCCAACCTGTACTCCGAGTGCACAGGGTAAGGTCTGCCAATTAATAACCTGACGAGCGCAGCCACCTCATCAGGGCTGGACTTCCTGATGAGTTCAGCTATGTAAACAACTTTCTGCTTCCTACTAG
>CAZFWY010000078.1:0-7130 GCA_964522715.1 uncultured Thermofilaceae archaeon
AAGAGTAGTATTACCCCTATGAAACCTACAGATCCACCAGCTATTACGGCTACAATCACGGTTATAGCAGCGAGCCACCCCTCGATAACTCCTTTCGACGCCATCTCTAGAACCTTGAGAGGCGTGTATACCCCTAATCCCAGCGCTACAGCCGCTATCACTAGACCCATAAGGAAAGCCCTAATCCACATCCTTCTCACCCCTGTATATTCTCAGGATCTCCTCCGGCGACAGCACTAATCTGAACTGTTTTACCCTGTAGTACCTGCGAACCCTCATACTTTCCGTAACTTTGTACTCCGACTCTATAAGGCCCGCCTTCTCTAGAGCCTTCAGGTGAAGCAAGACCAGGGGGTAAGATAGGCCTAGCTCTTTCGATATCTCGTAGGCATACCTCGGTCTCTCCGCTAACAGGGCTAGTATCCGCAACCTCTGCTCTACGGATAGTAATTTTAGGAGTGCTGCGAGGCTCTTTAAGCCGCCCTTCTTTAAACCCCGCAAGCATACACACCACACATATTAAATGGATACTTATTTATGTAATTCATTACTTATATATTATTTAAGCTTTTCTCTTTCTAAGCGTTCATAATAGTAAAGAGTAAAATAACGGGTTCGAGAGCCTAAACCGTGATGTAAGTTGCGCCTGATAGAAGTAGTGGAGGTAGACTTGCTAACCAACAACCTTCTCAGCGCGACTATCTACTTGACGGATGAGGAGGATTTCGGAGGGGAGACTTTAAGAGTTTTATTCAAGGAGGACGTAGGCCTAATAGATTGCTGGCCTAAGTGGCCTGAGGAAATGGGGGAGGACGAGGCGGCATGGATAGTTGAGACTTACAAGCGGAGGGTAGGGGGCAAGGTTTACTATTCCTTTGGGTTAAGGCTCGATTTAAGGGGTATCTTTAAGCCCCCAGTGACAGTTACTGAGTGGAGGTATAGAGATGGGCTCGTCAGAGTGAGGGCAAACGCGCCTAAGAATGCGTTGCTAGTTGTCGGCCCCTTCCTCAGGAGAGCGAACGTGTCTAGGTGGAGGGGGTCTCTGAGGGAGGAGAAAGGGAAGGGCTACTCCTACGTGGTCGTCGAAGCATTAGAGGAAGTAGTGACTTTGGAGGCGTCGATTAGCCCTGTCCAGCCCATCTTAACGGGCTTCTTGGAGTGCTCGGCCAAGCCGGGAGATCTCCCTCTAGAACCCCGCTTCCCTAGGGAGTACGAGTTTAGAGGTAGGCTAGTAATCAGGCTACCAGATCTGAGGATAACCTAGATCGCCAGAATTACGGGAAAAAAGGAGAGTTCTTTAGGCGTTACTGGAGGGATTCTACGAACTCTAGTATGACCTTGTTTAGCTCGTCCGGCTTTTCGTAGAGCACTAAGTGGCCCGCCTCTTTAATTACGACTAGCTTCGAGTTAGGTATTAACTCGTGGATACGCCTGCTCACGGAGGGTGGAGTGACCGCGTCGTCCTCGCCTACGACTACGAGTGTTGGTGATTTAATCTCATGCAGCCATTTGGACGCGTCGTAGTCTAGGAGATACCAGACGTACCTGTAAGTGCTCGCAGGCAACTCCTTTAAGTAGTCCGCATTATCCTGGAAGAACTCCATCAGGACGTCTAAGGGGCTTTTAGGACTAAGGAACATCTTACTGTACACGCTCTTAGTGAGTGGGTTGGCAGTGAAGAAAATAGGTTTCCATATGAACTCCGGAGTGTACTTTATGATGTAGTCTAAGGCATCTACGTGGAGCTTTATGACTGAGCCTACGAGTACTAATCCCTTAACGACGTGTTTCCTGGCGTACGCCTGAGCAACCATGCCCCCGAAGCTGTGCCCTACTAGTACTGCATCTTCGTCTTTTATCCCTAGTTTCCCCAATAGCTCCTTTAAGTCAGAGACGTAGTCATCCATCGAGACTTTCTTCGGCTTATCGGATCTCCCGTAGCCCCTCTGGTCGTAGGCTACCACGCGGAACTTCTCCTCGAAGAAGGGGACTTGGTATTTCCAGTTAGAGAGCTGGCCGGGCATGCCGTGGAGGAAGATTATGCTTAGGGGAGACTCGTACTTCCTGTACTTCGCCGAGTCGTAAACGTACAATTTTACCCCGTTTACCTCGACGTACTCCCCTTTCTCGACAAACTCCAAGCTCATTGTGATAATATATCTAAAAACGTAGATATTAAGTTCCTGCGTACAGAATTTTGCAGACCGCTATGAGGAGTAGTAGCAGGGCGCCTAAGTCGGATGCATAGCCGTTCATCGACACTCTCCGACTCATTAGACCTCCCGTGGCCCCTCTAGTCGTAAACCACTAAGCGGTAATGCTTCATCAAGGAGAGACTTAGTACTTCCAGTTAGACGTCCACCTGGGTATCCCGGACTGCGTAAATGCGGAGAGATCTGGGGAAGACCTTATATGTTCAGAGGGGCGGGGGATGCTGAAAGCCATGTCGAGAGTAGGAGCTATAGTGAAGATAGCTATAGCGGTCTTGGTCCTGTTATTAGCTTTTTTAACGATAGCGCTAGTCCGTAAACCCGGGCCCCAGGAGGTGAGTCCGGAGATTATAAGCTTGGATAGGCAGAAGGAGATTAAGGATAAATTCGCGCAGCTATACGATGAAGACCCCGAGTTTAAGCGCTGCGTAGATTCTATTAGAGAGATGATACTCAACCCAGAAGTCCCTTACGACTCGTCTAAGGCTAAAGACTGCTATAACACCATACTGACTAAGCTGGGTTTCGAGCCCGTTGAAAAGTTCACAAAGGGGCCGGGCACGATAATATCCTTCGCGGAGAAGGCGGAAACCGTACGCTGCGCCCCCCTGAGCGAGGTTAAAGACTTCATACCGAAGATAGCAATGCCCGAGAGCGACGTTGAGAAGGGTAACGGCTTAGTCGCGGTGTACGCGTGCGGGTACGAGGTAGAGGGTAAACTGGTGGTAGAGCTGACCTTGGTCTGGGGGGATGAAGATGACCCCCAGGAGGATGAGAGGTACGACGTCTGGAGGTTAGTGGCGTGGGGCAGGCTAGAGGACATAGAGACCCTCTTCATAGTCGCTGGGAAAGCGCCATCGCCAACCTACGTGGTCTCAACGCCCCTGTACCTTCAGACCGAGTATAACTCGCTGCGAAGAATAGGGGCGATAGGGAGCGGGGGCGCGTTCTGGGTGGAAGGAGCGCACCGAGAGCTTAGGGCCCGGCTTGAGGAAGGGATACTCTACGTTAACACGTGGAACCACGCCCTAGGCGTAAGGGACAACAACCCCCACCTCAAGAAGAAGGTGTACGTCCCAGGGGTTGACGTGCCTTTAAAGATCGGTAGGAGGCTAGACGCGGAGAAGGACTACTCCTCGATAGAGTACCTGGGTGAACTCGTTCCTGAGCTGAGAACTGCGCTAAGACTTTTAGGCGCCACACCTCCCTAGAAAGAGGGCTGATGATATGAGCGGAGCGAAGACGTGGTTCCTAGAGACTAGGCCGCAGTTCTTACTATTGACCATCGTGACAGCGCTTGTAGGGCTTGGATGCCTAGTCGTAGACCGCGTATCCGTTAATTGGGCCGACTACCTGGTATCGCTGGCAGGCGCCCTCTTGGCCCACGTGGCTGTAAACGTGCTTAACGACTACTTTGACTACGTGTCGGGTATAGATCTGAAGACTACGAGGACTCCTTTCAGTGGGGGCAGCGGTATACTCCCTGCGGGGCTATTAAAGCCGAGACACGTCTATTTCTTCGGTCTAGGCTGTCTAGCCTTAGACTTCGTGATCGCGGCATACTTCTACTTTAAAGTCGGAGTAGGGATACTAGTGCTCGCCTTCCTAGGGGCAGCTCTAATCTACGGCTATACCCCGTGGCTAACCAAGATAGGCTTGGCGGAAGCGTCCGCTGGGGCAGGGTTCGGGTTGATGGCACTGGGGTTCTACTACGTCCAGACTGGGAGTATATCCCCCTCAGTGGCCTGTTCCTCCCTCCTAGTCGCCATTGTGGTATCCAACCTTTTACTGCTGAACGAGATACCCGACACAGAAGCTGACAGGGAGGCTGGCAGGAGACACATACCAGCGGTCTTGGGTAAGAAAGCCGCCGCCGTAGTTTACTCGTTCCTGTGGATAGCGGGGTACACGCTCATTGTAGTCTTCATGTGGCTCGGCTACCTACCCCCGACCTCGCTCGTACTCTACGTATCATTCCCACTAGCCGTACAGTGCATTAAGGGGGTAACCAAGTTCCACAGCGACACGGAGAAGCTGGTGGGCTACATGGCTAAGAACATTATCCTAGTCCACTTATTCCTATTCCTTCTATTCCTGGGCGAGGCTGCATCCGTATACTTAATCTGAACAAAAGCGGGAAGTAATACGTCTGTGAAGTGGCAAGTAATATAGGTATGTTTTTTGTAAGGAGAAGCGACGGTGATCGTCTTGGCTAGAGTAGCCGTCAAAGAGCTAACTAAGAGGTTCGGTAAGGTAGTCGCAGTCGATAAGGTGACTTTTGAGGCAAAGGATGGGGAGTTCGTAGTTCTGTTAGGTCCCAGCGGCTGTGGCAAGACTACTACCCTCAGGCTAATAGCCGGATTGGAAATCCCGGACTCTGGTGAGATATGGATAGGGGATAGGCTGGTAAACGATTTACCGCCTAAGGACAGAGACGTGGCCATGGTATTCCAGAGCTACGCCCTCTACCCCCACATGAAGGTATACGATAACATAGCATTCCCGCTCAAGATAAGGAAACTGCCTAAACAAGACATCGACCGGAGAGTCAGAGAAGTCGCTAGACTGTTAAGGATAGAGGACCTGCTAGATAGGTACCCCAGACAGCTGAGCGGCGGGCAGCAACAAAGGGTGGCTCTGGGGAGGGCATTAGTCAGAGAGCCTAGAGTATTCCTGATGGACGAGCCTCTCAGCAACTTGGACGCAAAGCTAAGAGTCTACATGAGAGCCGAGCTTAAGAGGCTCCAGAGGGAGCTGGGCATAACTACGATATACGTTACACACGACCAGGCCGAGGCTATGACCATGGCTGACAAGATAGTCGTCCTTAACGAGGGCAGAATACAACAGATAGGAACTCCCAGCGAACTCTACCACAAGCCGAGTAATTTGTTCGTGGCTGGCTTCATAGGAGCCCCAGCTATGAACTTCATAGATTCTTCCTGTAAGGAGAAGGATGGCAAGATAATACTAGATGCTGGCTACTTCGAACTAGAACTCCCGAGCGACATAGCCGACGTAGTTAGGGAGAAAGCCCTAGGCAGTGAGGTAGTCATAGGTATTAGGCCAGAGCACATAAGATTGGCCAAACCGGGGGAGAAGGGGGCCTTCGAGGTAGAGGTCTACGTCACCGAGCCCCTGGGCGGGGAGACAATCATAGACTTCAGGCTAGGCGAGCAGATACACAAGATAAAGTATCCGGGAGAGATAGAGGTTATGCCCGGCGACAAGATAACCATAAAGTTCGACCTAGCCTACTTACACGTCTTCGACAAGAAGACTGGCATAGCGATAGTCTAACGAGAGGGCTGAGTGGAATATTAAGCCCTAACACTATATTTCACTATAACTTTTAATTTAGTTGAGAGTAATAGGAAAAGCAATTTTTTAAACAGGTTTCGACAGTTGTTCATGTTATGAAAAGAGAAACCATACTCGCCGGTTTGGTCGTGGGACTAGTAGACCTAGCCCTACTATACTTATGGCCCCCGCCCACCGAAGACATAATATATGGCGCGATCCTGGCCGTCTGGGTTCTATTCATAGTTTACTGGGGTTCTAAGCCTGTGGCTAAGCGGTGGAACAAGTACATCTCTAGGAAGTTCATACACTTCACAACGGGCGGCTTGGTGTCATTGCTCATATACTTGACCTGGGTGAGCGGAGACCCACTCTTCAAGACCCCGACCGTACCCGTAGCTGCTTCCTTCGCCCTAGCCTTCCTAACACTCTCCCACCACTTAGAGGAGAAGGAGCTGGAGTGGTTCCAGGTCAGGGAGAACCTAGGTGAGGTCTGGTTCTGCGTTAGCTGGGGACTAGTCTTCCTAGCGCTATGGTACGTAGACCTCCCAGCCGCGGCCGTAGCGACTATGTTTATGGCGTATGGCGACGGGGTGACCGGTATCGTCAGAAACTTCGTCTATAAGAGATGGACTAAGGGGTTCTGGGGTAGCGTAGCCATGTTAGCTGTATCCCTTCCGCTGGGGCTGGCGATTAAGGGGTTTGCTGGCGCCTTGTCCGCGATAATAGCGACACTAATAGAAGTATGGCCAGCGATCGACGACAACATAACAGTTCCCCTGGTCTCCGCGGCTTCCTTAATGGCTATGGGATTTGTTGGTTTATAGGATTGATTATTTCCTTTACTTTTTAATTACGGTGACGGCGGGGTTGGAGCTGGGATCGTGAATATAGCCCTGGTCACCACGGGGCCGTAGATCTCCATCAAGTTAAACGACACTATCACTGCCACAAGGAGAACTATAACGTGGAGGAAGCCAGCATATATTGTTCCTGTCCTTATCTTCCCCACCAGGAGCCCACCAAAGAAAGCCTGGAGGGCGGCGGTTATGAACAGGACGGCCTTGAATACAGATATATCTATCCTTGGAATTCCTAAGAACGCGCCAGCGCTTATCAACACGCTCAAGGGTTCTAGAAAGGCATAGATTAGTATGAAGGATACTATCAGGAAGAGTCCTATGGACATGTAAATTATCCAGCTATAGGGGGCGATTCTAGTCCTCCTCTCCTCCTCATAGGCCCTTAGGAGGCCGTGCATTTCTGCGGCCGTGTCTAAGACTTCTACTACCTTACCCCCGCTCTCGCTAGCCGTTATAAGCACAGTTACAGCCCTCCTAATACTGGGTACTCCGAATTTCTCTGCAAAGCTATTCAGAGCAGAGTTTAAAGACGCGCCTAGCTCTACTTTCACCAGTAATTTCTTTATCTCAGCACCTAAGGGGCCGGGGGTTACTCTAGCCACGCTCTCCATGGCCTTGTGGAAGGGCATGCCAGCCCTCACGGACTCTGCTAAGGCCTTGAAGAAGGGTGAGAGGTTTTTGTCTATTGAGTCAAGGTACATGCGGTTAAACGTGTATATTATGCTGTATGGTAGCAGGGCGAGGATTATGGATAGCA